>JAIYCD010000116.1 GCA_027488195.1 Acetobacteraceae bacterium
AGCTGGGCTTCCATGAGTGGGATTTCGACTACGTCCTGCTCGACTTCCTGGGCGATGTGGTCTGCGGCGGCTTCGGCCTGCCGATCGCGCGCGACATGTGCCAGAAGGTCATCGTCGTCGGCTCGAATGACCTGCAGTCGCTCTATGTCGCGAACAATGTCTGCTCTGCGGTGGACTACTTCCGCAAGCTCGGTGGCAATGTCGGCGTGGCCGGCCTGGTCATCAACAAGGATGATGGCACGGGTGAGGCGCAGGCCTTCGCCGATGCAGTGGGCATTCCGGTTCTCGCCGCCATTCCGGCCGATGACGACATCCGTCGCAAGAGTGCCAATTACGAGATCGTCGGCACGCCCGGCGGCCAATGGGCCAGCCTGTTTGAGGCACTCGGTGTGCAGGTGGCCGAAGCACCGCCGCTGCGGCCGAACCCGCTGACGCACGAGAACCTGCTGAACCTCTTCAAGGGCGATGCGGTGGGCCGCGGCGTGACGCTGCTGCCCGCCACGATGGAGGACATGTGCGGCACCAACGTGCTGAACAAGCCCTCCCTCGAAGTGGTCTACGAGGGCGTCTGACGCATGGATGCCCTGCCCCCGGCCAGCCCTCCAGATCCCAGCGGCCAGCCCTGCCATGGCGGCCGCGAGACCTTCGACGCCGCGGCCCGTGCCGCCGGCAAGACGGAGGTGATGGACCAGCTGATGAAGGACTATCCGCGGGGTCCGCACGACCAGCCGCAAAGCATGTGCCCGGCCTTCGGCAGCCTCCGCGTGGGGCTGCGGATGCGGCGCGTGGCGACGATCCTCTCGGGCAGCGCCTGCTGCGTCTATGGGCTGACCTTCACCTCGCATTTCTACGGGGCGAAGCGGACCGTGGGCTATGTGCCCTTCAATTCCGAGACGCTCGTCACCGGCAAGCTCTTCGAGGATATCCGCGACGCGGTGCATGAGACGGCGAAGCCCGAGGACTACGACGCTGTCATCATCACCAACCTGTGTGTGCCGACCGCTTCCGGCGTGCCGCTTGAACTCCTGCCCAAGGAGATCAACGGCGTCCGCATCATCGGCATTGACGTGCCGGGCTTCGGCGTGCCGACGCATGCGGAGGCCAAGGATGTGCTGACCGGCGCCATGCTGCGCTACGCCCGCAACGAGGCCGAGCAAGGCCCCGTGGCGCGTCCGCGCAACCACAGCGACGAAGCGCGCAATGTCTGCCTGATCGGCGAGCTCTTCCCGGCCGATCCCGTGGGCATCGGCCAGATCCTGGCGCCGATGGGCCTCGCCGCCGGCGCGCAGGCGCCCTGCCGCGAATGGCGTGACCTCTACTCCGCGCTGGATTCCGTGGCCGTCGCCGCGCTGCATCCCTTCTACACGGCGAGTGTGCGCGAATTCCGCGCGGCCGGCCGCAACGTCGTGGGCTCCGGCCCCGTCGGCGTGGAAGGCACCGCAGCCTGGATCGAGGCCATCGGCCTCGCTGCCGGCGTGCCTGAGAGCCAGCGGGAAGCGGCCCGCCAGGCCGTTCTGCCCGCCATCCGTGGCGTGCTGGCCGCCAACCCGATCCATGCGCGCATCACCGTCTCGGGCTATGAAGGCTCGGAGCTGCTGGTCGCTCGCCTGCTGATCGAGGCCGGCGCGGAAGTCCCCTATGTCGGCACCGCTTGCCCCCGCACCGAATGGAGTGCGGCCGATGCCGAATGGCTGAAGGCCCAGGGCTGCCACGTGCAGTACCGCGCCTCCCTCGAGCAGGATCTGGCCGCGATGAAGGAGGCCAAGCCCGACCTGGCGCTGGGCACCACGCCGCTCGTGCAGAAGGCGAAGGAGATGGGCATCCCAGCCCTCTACTTCACCAACATGGTCAGCGCGCGCCCGCTGTTTTCCATCGCGGGCGCCGGATCCATGGCCGGCATCGTCGCCGCGCAGACCAAGGGGCGCGAGCGCTTCAGCCGCATGGTCAGCTTCTTCGAGGGCGTCGGCACGCCCGATGGCGCGGGCTACGGCTTCCGAGAGAAGCCAGTGGACCCGCCGGGCTTCCGCGAGCGGCAACGCAAGCTGCGCACGGCTAAGGCCAAGGCCGAAGAAGCGGTGGGGACGTAGGATGCTCGTCCTCGACCATGATCGCGCCGGCGGCTACTGGGGCGCCATCTATGCCTTCTCGGCGGTGCGCGGCATGCGCGTCGTCATCGATGGCCCGGTGGGTTGCGAGAACCTGCCCGTCACCGCCGTGCTGCACTACACGGATGGGCTGCCGCCGCATGAGCTGCCCATCGTCGTCACCGGCCTCGATGAGGAAAGCCTCAGCCAGAACGGCACCGAGCCGAATATGCGCCGGGCGTCCGCGACGCAGGACCCGGACCTCCCCGCCGTGGTCGTCACGGGCTCCATCGCCGAGATGATCGGCGGCGGTGTCACGCCGCAAGGTTCCAACCTGCAGCGGTTCATCTGCCGCACGATCGATGAGGATCAATGGCAGGCCGCGGACCGCGCCATCAACTGGCTCTGGACCGAATTCGGCGCCAAGGGCCGCAAGATGAAGCCGCGCGTCCGCAAGGAAGGCGAGACGCCGCGCGTCAACATCATCGGGCCCATCTACGGCACCTTCAACATGCCGTCCGACCTCGCCGAGATCCGGCGTCTGGTCGAGGGCATCGGCTGCGAAATCAACCAGGTCTTCCCGCTGGGTTCGCATGTCGAGGATATCGGCAAGCTGCCGAATGCGGATGTGAACATCTGCATGTACCGCGAGTTCGGCCGCAAGCTCTGCGAGGAGCTCGAGCGCCCCTACCTCCAGGCGCCGATCGGCATGTTCGCCACCACGAATTTCCTGCGCAAGCTGGGCGAACTCACCGGCCTCGACCCCGAGCCCTTCATCGAGCGCGAGAAGCACACGACGCTGAAGCCCATGTGGGATCTCTGGCGTTCAGTCACGCAGGATTTCTTCGCCTCGGCGCCCTACTCCGTGGTGGCCACGCACACCTACACGCATGGCCTGCAGCAATTCCTCACCGAGGAAATGGGCATCCCCTGCGCCTACGCGGCCGAACGCCGCGCCGGTCAGAAGCCCGACAATGCGGCGACGCGCGAGGCGATGAAGAGCCCGGGCCTGGTGGTCTTCGGCAGCTTCAACGAGCGCATGTACATGGCGGAAGCCGGCACGCGCGCCGCCTACATCCCGGCGAGCTTCCCGGGTGCCATCATCCGCCGCGCCACGGGCACGCCCTATATGGGCTACGCGGGTGCCACCTACATCATCCAGGAATACTGCAACGCGCTGTTCGACGCGCTGTTCCACATCCTCCCGCTCGGCACCGAGATGGACAAGATTCCGGCGACGCCGGCGCGTCCCTCCGACGTCTGGGACGAGGATGCGCAGGCGCTGCTGGATGCACTCGTCGAGCGCGAGCCCTTCCTGATCCGCATCTCGGCCGCCAAGCGCATGCGCGAGCAGGTCGAGCAGGCGGCGCGCGATGCGGGCGAGGCGCGGATCACGCGCGCGCGTGCAGCCCAGACTCTTCGCGTTGAAGAACCCCTATCGGTGGAGAAGGTGCCCGCATGAGCGGGCCTCTCCCCCTCACCCTCTGTCTGCCTGGCAACACCGGGCCGTCAGCCGTGCGTGGCGTTTTCGCCACGTGCATCCTTGCCGCGCGGGACGTGCGCGGTAATGGCCGCAAGGCCGGTTGGAGGTCAAATTCATGGCCGATGTAACTACAAGGTCCGGTGTGACGGAAGCCGAGGCGCGTGAGATCCACCGCCTGGTGATGCAGGGCTGGATCTTCTCCGTGTTCGCCTCGATGGGCGCGCACATCCTGGTCTGGCTCTGGCGCCCGCTCGTCTACGGGACCCAGGTCGTGCCGCCCGATTGGCGGATGTTCCTGTGATCAGCCGCCGGGCTCCCCAATCCTGACCACCTGGTCCTGACCGGAAGCCCGGCATTCTCAATCGTGAGGAGACTACACAATGCATAAGATCTGGATGGTGGTGAATCCCCTCCGCGTCGGCGTTCTCGGCACCCTCGGTGTCGTCGGCATCGCCGCGGTGATTCACTTCGCCGTGCTCAGCTCGCCGCGTTACTGCGACCATCTGGGCTGGTGCGCGACCACGCCGACCTTCACCCCCGGGCAGCCGGTCGGCCGCTGATCCACGAGGGCTTCTTCGGAAGCACTCGCGGGTTTCGCAGCTCGATCTGACGAGGGTATCCGGATCACGCCCAAGGGGGGAACTCCAGGGGGCGTGATCCGATCCCTCCCAGCCCGGGCGAAGAGTGTCGCTCCACGGCAGTGGGCGAGGCATGCGCAGCGGGCGTCGCCCGCTGCCGAGGATGACGACACACCCGGGCAGGCTGCGGCGCTGCCCTCACAGGAGCATCAAGCGATGGCGATGCTGAGTTTCGAACAAAAATACCGCGTCCGCGGCGGAACGCTGGTGGGAGGGGACCTCTTCGACTTCTGGGTCGGCCCCTTCTATGTCGGCTTCTTCGGCGTCACGACGATCTTTTTCACCTTGGTCGGTGTCGGCCTGATTCTGGTGGGAGCCGCGCATGGCGGCACCTGGAATCCCTGGCTGATCAACATCGCGCCTCCCGACCTGCGATACGGTCTCGGCCTCGCGCCGATGTACGAGGGCGGGCTGTGGCAGGCCATCACCATCTGCGCGATCGGCGCCTTCGTCTCCTGGGCCCTGCGCCAGGCCGAGATCGCCCGCAAGCTGGGCATGGGGATGCACATCCCCTGGGCCTATGGCATGGCGGTCTTCGCCTACATCACGCTCGTCGTGATCCGGCCCGTGCTGATGGGCGCCTGGGGACACGGCTTCCCCTACGGCATCTTCAGCCACCTCGATTGGGTGTCGAACGTCGGGTACCAGTACCTGCACTTCCACTACAATCCGGCGCACATGATCGCGGTGACCTTCTTCTTCACCACGACGCTCGCCCTGGGTCTGCATGCCTCCCTCGTCCTCGCCGCGATCAACCCTGCGAAGGGTGAGCCCGTGAAGACGCCGGAGCATGAGAACACCTTCTACCGTGACT
>JAIYCD010000169.1 GCA_027488195.1 Acetobacteraceae bacterium
GCGCGGCCAGCGCGCGCAGCGCCGCCACCTGCTTCGCCACATCCGGGGCGGGGCCGCCGTTCAGGAAAACGCATTCCGCGTGCTTCGCCGCGAAGACCATCCCGCGCGAGGAGGCGCCGGCCTGGTAGAGCACCGGCGTGCGCTGCGGCGAAGGCTCGCACAGATGCGCGGCATCGAGCCGGAATTGCGGCCCTTCATGCCTGATGCGTCGCACCCGCGCGGGGTCGGTGAAGATGCTCCCGGCCGCATCGCGCAGCACGGCGTCATCAGCCCAGCTTTCCTCCCAGAGGCGATAGACCACCTCCATATACTCGTCGGCCATGTCGTAGCGGTCGTCATGCGCCATCTGCCGGCCGAGGCCCATGGCGCGCGCGGCACTATCCAGGTAGCCGGTCACGATGTTCCAGCCGATGCGCCCACCGGTCAGGTGGTCCAGCGTGCTCATCCGGCGCGCGAACAGATAGGGCGCCTCGTAGGAGAGATTGGCCGTGATGCCGAAGGCCAGTTGGGAGGTGACGGCCGCCATGGCGGGAACGATCATGGCGGGGTCCAGCAGCGGCACCTGCACCGCGCCGCGCAGCGCCGCATCGGGGCTGCCATCGAGCACGTCATAGACGCCCAGCACATCGGCCAGGAACAGCCCGTCGAACAAGCCACGCTCCAGCAGCCGCGCCAGGTCGAGCCAGTGGTCCAGGCGGTTGTACTGCGCGCTCGTGTCGCGCGGGTGGGTCCACATCCCATGCTGGATGTGGCCCACACAGGCCATGTCGAAGGCGTTCAGGCGAATCTCTTGGGGCATGCCGCGATTGTGCGGCCCCCACCTCGGCCCGGCAACCGGGTCTCAGGCCCGCAGGCGCTGCGGCTCCGGGGCGGAAGCGATGCCATAGACGCCGCGCTCCCCGGGCTTCGGGACCAGCGCAGCCGTGACGCCCATCGCCGTCTCGGCCGCACCCAGGTAGAGCGCGCCATCGGGCGCGAGGATCTGCGCGATGCCGCCCAGGACGCGCCCCTTGGTCGGCACGTCGAAATAGATCAGCACATTGCGGCAGAACACCACGTCGAAGCGGCCGAGGCCGCGCGGATCGCCCAGCAGGTTGAACTTTTCGAAGCGGCAGGGAGCTGCGACCTCGGGGCGGATGCGCCAGCGCGTCTCCTCCTGCACGAAGCGCTTCATCAGCGTGCGGATGGGCATGCCGCGCTGCACCTCGAATTGCGAGAAGACGCCGGCGCGCGCGCGCTCCAGCACGGCGGTGGTGATGTCGGTGCCGATGATCTCCACGCGCCGCGCCTTGAAGGAGGGATCGGCATCGCCCAGCTCGGCCAGGATGATCGCGATGGAATAGGCTTCCTGCCCGGTCGAGCAGGCGGCGGACCAGATGCGCAGCGGCTGGCCAGGCGCCCGCGCCTTATGCAGTTCGGGCAGCAGGGCGCGCAGATGCTCGAAGGGGCGGGTATCGCGGAAAAAGCTGCTCTCATTGGTGGTCAGCAGCTCCGTCATTTCCTGCGCGAGGGCATCGGCGCGCGGCGCCTTCAACCGCGCGGCCAACGCATCAAGGTCGCGCAACCCCTCGCGCTTCAGCAGGGTGGCGAGCCGCGTCTCCAGCATGTAGCCCTGGTCCGGGCCGATAATGCCGCCGGATCGCGTCTTCACGATGCCGGTCAGGAAGGCGAAGGTCGCCTGGTTCATGGAAGGGGTGCTCATGGGCGCGCTCCGCAGATCTGGGCCAGGGCATCGCCCAGCGATTCGGGGGTTCCTTGCGACTGGACCAGCCCGGCGCGCGCGACCGCCCCCGGCATGCCCCAGACGACGGAAGAGGCTTCGTCCTGTGCCCAGACGGTGCCGCCGGCCTGGGCCAGGGCGCGGCAGCCCTGCAGCCCGTCATGCCCCATGCCGGTGAGGATCACGGCATGCACCGCCCGGCCATGCAGGGCGATCAGGCTGCGCAGCGTCGGGTCCACCGCCGGGCGGCAGAAATTCTCGGGCGGCGCATCGGAGAGGTGCAGCGTCACGCGGCTTCCCTCGGCCTTTGCCAAGAGGTGATGATCACCGGGGGCGAGGTAGATGCGGCCGGCTTCCAACGTATCCCCCTGACGCGCCTCGGAAACCGGCGGGCCGCCCAGCGCATCGAGGTGCTTGGCCAGCATGGCGGTGAAGCCGGCCGGCATGTGCTGCACGATCACCACAGGAAGGGAGAGCCGGCGCGGCAGGCGACGCACGAGCGCCGCCAGCGCCTGCGGCCCGCCGGTGGAACTGCCGATGCAGACCACCTTGGGCGGCTCGCCCTTCACCGGCGCGGGGCGGTGGATGGGGGCCAGCGGCGTGCGCGCCGCCACGGCCGGCTGGCGCAGCTTCGCCCAGCCCTTGACCTTGGCCAGCAGCTCAGCCCGGAAATTGGGGTCGTTCAGCCCGCCGCCCACGGCGCCGGGCTTCGGGATATAGTCCGAGGCGCCTGCGCGCAGCGCCTCCATGGTGGCGCCGGCGCCCTTCTGTGTCAGCGCACTGGCGACGATCACGATGGGCCGCGGCTCCCGCCGCAGGATGAGCGGCAGCGCCGTCATGCCGTCCATCACCGGCATCTCGAGGTCCAGCAGGATGACCTGCGCGCGCTCGGTGGGCGGCGCGCCGTCCAGCGCCGCCAGCGCCTGCGCGCCATCGCCCACGCGCGCCACCACGGTGATGCCCGGGTCCGCCTCCAACACCCGGGCCAGGGCGGAGCGCACGGTGGAGCTGTCGTCGCAGAGCATGACGCGCAGCTTCTCCGCGGCCGCGCCGCGGGGCCCAGCGACCTGCGGAGCGGTCTGGCTCATTCCGACAGCAGCCCGGCCTGGGTGAGCTTGTCGCGCAGGATGTCCTCGTCGAAGGGCTTCATCACATATTCCTGCGCCCCGGCTTCCAGCCCCTCCAGGATCTTCTCGGAGCCGGCCTCGGTGGTGCACATCACCACCACCGGCTCGTCCGGCCCGTATTCGGCGCGCAGCGCGCGCAGAAAGCCGATGCCATCCAGCACCGGCATGTTGCGGTCGAGCAGGACGGCGCGCGGCAAGGCGACGCGGCACGCCTCCAGCGCCTTCTGCCCGTCCTCCGCCTCGCGCACGGTGAAGCCATGCCGCTCCAGGATCCGCCGAGCGACCTTGCGCACGACGGAGCTGTCATCCACCACCAGGCATTCGCCATTGGACATGACGCGTTCTCCCCTCAGGCGCCAAGCGCCAGGAGCTGGTCCACATCGAGCAGCACCAGCAATTGGTCATCCCGGCGATGAACGCCGCGTGAGAATTCCTTCCAGGCCGCGTCCAGCGTCTGCGGATTGGGCGCACGCTCTTCCGGATTGAGGGTCAGCACTTCGCCCACCTGGTCGGCCAGCAGGCTGTAGAGCTCGCCGCCCACCTCGACGACGACAGACATCGCGACCTCACCCGAGGCGCGGGGTGGCAGGCCCAGGCGGCCGCGCAGATCCACCGCGGTCACGATGCGGCCACGGAGGTTCAGGCTGCCCGCCACCTCGCGCGGGGCGAGCGGGATGCGGGTGATGGTCTGCCCACCCAGCACATCACGGACCGCCAGCACCGGTACGGCGCAAAGCTGCCCCGCGACATAGAGTGTCAGCATCATGCTCGCGGCATCGGAAGCGACCGAGGTCGCGGGCGGGCGGCCCTCGGGGCGGCCCTCAGGACGAACGGTCTGGGCGGTTGTCATTTTGGAAATCCTTCGATCAGTGGGCGATCAGCGGGCCAGCATGGGCTGGAGGCAGTGCTGCAGGCTGGCCAGCAGCGCGTCACGGTCGAACTTGGCGATGTAGTCGCTGAAACCGGCGGCGCGGCCGCGCTCGACATCCTTGGGCGATGTGGCACTGGACAGCGCGATCATCGGCAGCTCCGCCCAGGCGCCGCCCTCGCGCACCGCGCGGGCCAGGCCCATGCCGTCCAGCTCGGGCATGTGGATGTCGGAGATGATGAGGTCGAACCGCTCGCCCGCATCGCGCAGCCGCAGCGCGTCGCGGCCATTGTTCACGGTGGTGACGTCATAGCCGGCGGCCATGATGGCGGGGACGATGAGGTTGCGGAAGAAGTCGCTATCCTCCGCCACCAGAACGCGCGGCCGCGTGGTAACCACCGGCGGCGCCTCGAACCAGTCGGGCTGGCCCTGCTTCAGCCAGTAGCTGGTATCGAGCAGGTCGGTCACCTTGCCGTCCACCACGCAGCTGCCGAGGAAGCCCGGCCGCAGCCCGGCATTGTCCATCTCGAGCGGCACATCCACCACGTCGAGGATTTCCTCGACCATCAGCCCCAGGGCGCGGTCGCCATCGCCGAAGACGAGCACCGGCTGGTGGCCCACCTCGGGCGTGGTCATGAAGCCATCGATCGGCACCAGCGGCATGAGCGTGCCACGATACTGCACGACCAGGCTGTCCCCCGTGCGTTCGATGCGCCCGGCATCGAGGTTCTCCAGCCGCGCGACGAGGCCGAGCGGCACCGCCTTGGGGGCGCCCGGGCCGGCGCGGAACAGCAGCAGGGCGGTGTGGCGGTTGCCGTGGCGGCTCGTGGTGGCAACCTCCTCCATGGTGCCGCCCTCCGCGCTGCCCTCGAAGCCAAGGCCCGAGGCGCGGGCGATCCCGTTGGGATCAAGGATCATGATGACGCTGCCGTCGCCGAGGATCGTGTTGCCGGAGAACATGGTGATGTGGCGCAGGATCGGGGCCACCGGCTTCACCACGATCTCCTCCGTGTCGAAGACGCGATCCACCACGATGCCGAAGAGCTGGCCCGCCACCTGCGTCACCACCACGAAGCCTTCCGCCTCCTGCGTCACGGCCGCGTCGAGCCGCAGCACATGCTTGAGCGGCACCAGCGGCAGAAGCTGGCCGCGCAGGCGCAGTACCGCGCTGTCCTTGATGCGCTCCACCTTCGGCCCATCCGTGCCGCCGACACGCACCAGCTCCAGCACGCCGGCCTGCGGGATGGCGAAGCGCTCGCCCCCCGCCTCGACGATGAGCGCGGCGGCAATGGCGAGCGTGAGCGGGATCTTGATGCTGAAGGTCGTGCCCTTGTGTTCGCGGGAGGTCAGGTCGACCGTGCCGCCGATGCGCTCGATGTTGGTCTTCACCACATCCATGCCGACGCCGCGGCCGGAGACGGAGGTGACCTCGGCCGCCGTCGAGAAGCCGGCGCGGAAGATGAAGCGGTGGATGTCACGCTCGCTCATCGAGGCGAGCTCCGCCTCGGTGGCGAGGCCCTGCGCGATGCACTTGGCCTTGATTCGGTCCGTGTTCAGGCCGCGCCCGTCATCGCCGATCTGCAGCACGATGTGCCCGCCCTCATGGAAGGCGTTGAGCAGGATGCGGCCTGTCTCCTTCTTGCCGGCGGCGCGGCGCTGCTCGGGCGTCTCGAGGCCGTGATCGGCACTGTTGCGGACCATGTGCGTCAGCGGGTCCTTGATCAGCTCCATCACCTGGCGGTCCAGCTCGGTGTCGGCGCCACGCATCTCGAGCTCGATCCGCTTGCCGAGGTCATGACTGAGGTCGCGCACCAGGCGCGGCAGCTTGGACCAGGCATTGCCAATGGGCTGCATGCGCGTCTTCATCACGCCGTCCTGCAGGTCGGAGGTGATCTGCGAGAGGCGCTGCAGCGGCACGGAGAAGGCCGCGTTCTCCTCGGCGCGGGCAAGCTGCATGAGCTGGTTGCGCGTCAGCACCAGCTCACTCACCAGCACCATCAGATCCTCCAGCACGTCGACGGCGACGCGGATGGTCTGCGGCGCGCTGCCGCCACCCAGGTTCGCCTCGACCGGCCCCTCGGCGGCGAGGCTGGCCTCGGCGGGCGCCTCCGCGGGGGCCTCCAGCACGACGGCCTCGTCCGGCACCTGGCCCGAGGCTGCGGCATCAAGCGCGGCCTTCAGCGGGCCGTCGTCACCGGCCGGCTCCTGGCCTGTCGCCTCAAGCCCGGCGACGATCTGCTTGAAGCGGTCGACCGCCGAGAGAATCAGCGTGATGCCGGCGGGCGTGACCGCCAGCGTGCCGTCGCGCCAAAGACCCAGCACGTTCTCCGCCGCATGCGCGACACCTTCGAGCCGCGGCAGACCCAGAAAGCCGCAGGTCCCCTTGATGGTGTGAACCGTGCGGAAGATCTCCGAGAGTACCGCGACATTTGCGGGGTTACGTTCCAGCTGCAGCAGTGCCGCATCGAGGCTGGTCAGACCCTCATTGGTCTCGGTGAGAAAGTCGGCGAGCAGATCGTCCATCGGGCGTCCCTTCGGGGTGGCACCGCACAAGGCGGGCATCGACGGGGACAAGATGGAGGAGGGCTAGCGAAGAAAGCGTAAACGCGAATCAAGGCCGGCCATTCGCCTTGCATTGCGTTTTGCATTGCAGGCGAAGGCCGACGCTCAGCCGGCGGGGCCGAGGCGCAGGGGGGGCAGTGACACGCCCATGCCGAGGGCGAAGCTCAGCTCCATCCCCTCGGCCTGCGCCTGGGTGATGGCCCAGGGTGCCAGAACGCGGCGCGGGCCGGCGGCCAATGCCTCGTTGATCTCACCGCCGGCCAACAGTTCCGACAGTGTGGGGGACCAGGCAGCGTCGCGGCCTTCCGGCAGGAAAGTCACCCAGCCGGCCCCGTCCAGCGCGATCCGGACGACACCACCGCGCGGCAGCGCCTCGGCGCTCAGCAGCGCGAGGGAGAGCATCAGCCGTGCGCGCCCCGCGGTCAGCGTATCGTTCGAGGGCGGCATCTCGAAGCGGACGCGGTGCGCCATCGGCGCGCCTTGCAGCAGCGTGCCAAGCTCATGCCAGGCCAGGTCATCACCGCTGCCGAAGGCCGCTGAGAAGAGCTTCATGCGTGCCCGCAACTCGGCCGCGGTCTCCATCAGGATGGCATGCGCGGCCGGGTCGGTCGCCTGCGGCAGGATCGCCGTAATGCTGGCCATGGGCGAGCCGAGATCGTGGAAAATCCGCGCGGCCATCAATTCGGCGAGGCGGTGGGGCTGCAACATTCACGTGTCTTTCATCTACCGCGCTGTCATGCGCGCACAGGGTGGCCAAGTCAGGCTTCGCAGCGCAAGATACGGGCCAGTTCGTGGTACGCCCGCGGGAGGAGAGACCAACGAACGGAGGGCCTGGGTGCGCCAAAAGCTACGCGATTCGTGGTTGCCGGATGGTTTAAATCTGCGGCCATGTTTCATTGAAATTTTGCATCTTTGGGTGGCGAGAGACCGGACACGCATGTCGTGTGATGAGTGAGGAGAGGTCCTGACATGCACGGAATCGAACCCGGGATGCGGGTGTTGCACCCGGGTTGCCCGGACTGGGGCGTGGGCCAGGTGCAGTCCGTGGTGGGGGACCGCGTCACGGTGAATTTCGAGCATGCGGGCAAGGTGCTGCTGAACCTGGCCGTCGTGACGCTTGAGCAGGTGGAGGGTTGAACGCGCTGCTTTCGGCGGCCGGCGCGCTGCTCGACGACTGGCCGATCTGGGCGGCGGCACTTGCCACCGCCATCGCCGGCCTGATGCGTGGCTATGCGGGCTTCGGCACGGCGGTGATCCTGGCGCCCATCTACTCGGTGCTCTGGGGCCCGCGGGCGGGCGTGCCGGTGATGCTGATGATGGAACTCATCGTCTCGCTCCAGCTGCTGCCCCGCGCCTTCAAGGATGCCGATACGCGCGTGATCCTGCCGATCGGCGGTGCGGCCGCGCTCGCCACGCCGCTCGGCGCCATCGTGCTGCTGACGGCGGACCCGGAGGTGCTGCGCCGCTGCATCGGCGGCTTCGTGCTGGTCTTCGGGATGCTGCTGCTCTCGGGCTGGCGCTACCATGGCAGCCGGCCGCTCGGCCTGAACCTGCTGGTTGGCACGAGTGCCGGGCTGCTCAAGGGCGCCACGGGCATGAGCGGCCCGCCGGTGATCCTCTATTTGCTGGCGGGGCCCGAGGAAGCCAGGCGCCACCGCGCCAACCTGATCCTGTTCTTCGCGCTGATCGCGGTCGTCTCCATCCTGGGGCCGCTCTGGTTCGGCATGATCACGGCCGAGGTGCTGGCGAAGCTGCTCCTCCTGCTCCCGGTGCTGCTGCTCTCGGTGCCGATCGGCGCGCGGTTGTTCCACGTGATCCCGGTGCAGTTCTACAAGCGCTTCGCGCTGGTCGTGCTGGTCTCGGCGGGTGGGATCGCACTGCTGGCGTGAGGCTGGACGGCGTTATGTCCCGCTGACTACAATGAAACCATGCTTCGCCGCGCCCTCCCGCTGCTGGCCCTGCTGCCTCACGCGGCCCAGGCGCAGGCGGCATTGACCGTCTTCGCCGCGGCCTCCCTGCAGGATGGGCTGCGCGCGCTGGCACGGGACTGGGCGGCGCGGGGCCATGCCATGCCGCGCCTCTCCTTCGCCGCCTCCTCCGCTCTCGCGCGGCAGATCGAGCAGGGCGCGCCGGCCGACCTGTTCCTGAGCGCGGATGAGCCCTGGATGGATCACCTCCAGGCGCGCGACCTGATCCTGCCGGGCAGCCGCGTCAGCGCACTGGGCAACGCGCTCGTGCTGGTGGCCCCGCCCGGGGCCGCGCCCTCCGCGCCGCTCGCGCGCGGCACGGACCTCCCGGCCCTGCTCGGCCCCCAGGGGCGCCTGGCGCTGGCCGACCCCGCCCATGTGCCCGCCGGGCGCTACGCCCGCGCCGCCCTGGAATGGATGGGCCAATGGGAGGCGCTCGCCCCGCATCTTGCTCGGGCCGAGAATGTCCGCGCCGCCCTTCTGCTGGTGGAGCGCGGCGAGGCGCCGCTCGGCATCGTCTATGCCAGCGATGCACTGGCCTTGCCCGCGCTGCGCGTGCTGGGCGCCTTTCCGCCCGAGAGCCACCCGCCCATCACCTATCCCTTCGCGCTGACCCGCCGCGCCGCATCGAATGCCGGGGCCCTGCTCGCCTTCCTCACCGGGCCGGAGGCGATGCCGACCTGGCAGCGCCACGGCTTCCTGCCGCCCCGCTGATGACACTCACCCCCGAGGAATGGCAGGCGATCCGCCTCAGCCTGGAGGTCGCCGCGCGCTCCGTCCTCGTCTCGCTGCTGCCGGCCATCCTCGTCGCCTGGCTGCTGACGCGGCGGCGCTTCGCGGGCCGGCTGCTGCTGGATGCGCTGGTGCATCTGCCACTCGTGGTGCCGCCCGTGGTGGTGGGCTGGGGGCTGCTCATGCTGTTCGGCATCCGCGGGCCGATCGGCGCGCCGCTGCATGACTGGTTCGGCATCCGCCTCGTCTTCACCACCGAGGGCGCGGCACTCGCCACCGCCGTCATGTCCTTCCCGCTCATCGTCCGCGCTGTGCGCCTGGGGCTGGAGCAGGTGGATCCGGGGCTGGAGCAGGCAGCGCGCACGCTGGGTGCGGGGCGGGTGGACCGCTTCCTCACCATCACCCTGCCGCTGATGTCGCCCGGCATCCTGGCCGGCGCCGTCACCGCCTTCGCGGCGGGCCTCGGCGAGTTCGGCGCCGTCATCACCTTCGCCTCCAACATCCCGGGCGAGACGCAGACCCTGCCGCTGGCCATCTACAGCGCCACGCAGACGCCGGGCGGCGAGGGCATGGCCGCGCGCCTCGCGCTGATTTCCTTCGGCCTCGCCATGGGCGGGTTGCTGCTGGCCGAGCTGATCGCGCGGCGCATGCATGTCTGGCTGGGGCGCGGCTGATGCTGGAGGTGTCCCTCCGCCATCGCTTCGGCCCGGGGGGCTTCGCCCTGGACGCCGCCTTCACCGCGGCCGGGCGCGGCGTGACGGCGCTGTTCGGCACTTCGGGCTGCGGCAAGAGCACCATCCTCAACGCCGTGGCCGGCCTGCTCCAGCCCGAGGCGGGCCGTGTCGCGCTGGATGGCGAGGCGCTGCTGGACACCGCGCGCGGCATCGCCGTGCCGGCCGAGCGACGGCGCTGCGGCCTGGTCTTCCAGGAGGCGCGGCTGTTTCCGCATCTCAGCGTCCTCGGCAATCTGCGCTATGGCCTCCGCCGCGCCCCGCGTGATGCGCAAGGCCCGGGACTGGATGAGGTGGTCTCGCTGCTCGGCATCGAGGGCCTGCTGGAACGCCGGCCCGCGCGGCTTTCCGGTGGCGAGCGGCAGCGCGTGGCCCTCGGCCGCGCGCTGCTGATGCGCCCGCGCCTGCTGCTGATGGACGAACCGCTGGCCGCGCTGGACGCGCCACGGCGCGCCGAAATCCTCCCCTTCCTCGCGCGGCTGCGGGCCGAGGCGGGGCTGCCCATCCTCTACGTCACACACGCGCTGGAGGAGGTGGACGCGCTGGCCGACCAGCTGGTGCTGATCGAGGCCGGTCGTGTGCTGGCCAGCGGCGGCGTCGAGGAGCTCACCGCCCGCACCGACCTGCCGCTCGCCGCGCGGCGGGATGCCGGCGTCCTGATCCCGGTTCGGGTGCTGGCGCATGACGCGGCGCGCGGGCTGACGCGGCTCGGCTTCGCCGGCGGCGAGCTGCTGATGCCGCTGCACCCGGCCGCCCTGGGCTCCGCGCTGCGCCTCAGGCTCCGCGCGCGCGACGTGGCGGTGGCGCTGGCGCCGCCCCAGGGCATCTCCGTGCAGAACATCCTGCCGGCGACCATCAGCGCTATCCGCCCCAGCGCCTCGCCGCACGAGTTCTTCCTGGAACTCGCGATGGGCGAGACGCGGCTGCTGGCGCGCGTCACGCGCGATGCGGTGGAGCGCCTCGGCCTCGCCCCCGGCATCACGGTTCATGCCTTGGTGAAGTCGGTCGCCTTCGACCAGGCGCGGCCGGCATGAGCGAGGCACGGCTGAGCCTGCGCGTGGACCTGCCGGGGGGCCGCATCGGCCCGGGCAAGATCGCGCTGCTGGAGGCGATCGGGCGGGAGGGTTCGATCTCGGCCGCCGGGCGCGCGCTGGGGATGAGCTACAAGCGCGCCTGGGAGCTGGTGGACCAGATGAACACCCTGCTGCGCGAACCCGTGGTCAGCGCCAGCACGGGCGGTGCACGCGGCGGCGGCGCCAGGCTGACGCCGGCGGGCGAGGCGCTGGTGCGCGACTACCGCGCCATGGAACGCGCCGCCACCCGCAGCGCCGCGCGGCAGCTGCGGCAGCTGCTGGCCCAGGTGAAGGAAGGCTAGCGCCCGCTGACGACCAGCGGGCCGAGATCGAAGCCCTGCGCGCGCGCGATCGCCAGCGCGCGCTCCATCTCCGCCGGCGGCAGGGTGGGCGTGCGCGACAGCAGCCAGAGCGAGCGCCGCGAGGGCGAGCCCACCAGCGCCCAGCGATACTCCGGGTCGAGGCCGAGCACCCAGTAGTCGCCATAGAAGGGCCAGAAGAAGCTGACGCGCAGGCGGGTGTTGTTGCTCCCCTCCACCACATAGGCCTGGCCGGTCGCGACGCGCCGCGGGCGCGCGGGATCGAGCCCGTTCACGCAGGAGTTGCGCACGCTGATCCGCCCATCGGCGAGAGCCGCGTATTCGGCCGTCGTCTCCTCGCAGCGGAGCGAAGAACTGTCCTGGAAGCGCTGCGGCAGCCGCGCCACCTCGTGCCAGAGGCCCACATAGCGGGAGAGGTCCACGCTCTCCACCGTGCGGGGCGTCTCCGGCCCCGGCTGGGTGGCGGCGCAGGCGGAAAGGCCGAGCAAGGCGGCAAGCAACAGAGCGCGCATCAGACGATGCTCCCTTCCGGCCAGGTCAGGCAGTGATCGTAAATGCCGCCGGCCGTGGTGATCCAGACATCGTCCCGCCGCGCGGCAATGACGGCCAGCGCCTCGCGGAGCGCCCGCATGCGGTAGGGCTGGCCGACGATATAGGGATGCAGCGCGATGCCCATGACCTGCGGCACGCCATCCTCGGTCTGGCGCAGCCGCTCGTGGAAATCATCCACGATGAGTTCCGCGAATTGCCGCGCGCCGTCCTTGCGGGCGGCGATGGCGGGGATGTCGTTCGCCTCCTGCGGGTAGGGGATGCTGAGCAGGCGGCCCGAACGGGTCTTCTTCCAGACCGGCTGATCGTCCATGCACCAGTTCAGGCTGTAGGTGTAGCCTGCCTCGGCCAGCAGGTCGGGCGTCACCCGGCTCTCGGCGATCCAGGGGGAGAGCCAGCCGCGGGGCGCCTTGCCCTCATGCTTCACGATCTCGGCCGTGCTCTCGGCGATGAGGCGGGCTTCCTCGGCCTCGGGCAGGATGCTCTGGCGCTCGCTGTTGGTGCGGCCGTGCCCGGCCATCTCGTCGCCGCGGGCGCGGTGGGCGGCCACCAGTGCGGGCGCGTGGTGGTACATGGCGCTGTTGAGCAGCACGGTGGCGGGCAGGTTGAGCTCGTCCAGCAGCTGCACCAGACGGAAGCCGCCGACGCGGTTGCCGTATTCGCGCCAGGCGTAGTTCAGGACATCCGGCTGCGGGCCGCCGGGGGCGAGTTCCGCCCCCAGCCCCTCGCCAAAGGCGAAATGTTCCAGGTTCACCCCAAGATAGACGGCAAGCTTCCGGCCGAAGGGCCAGCTTTCCCGCGCGCGGGCGGTCCAGGGGGAATAGGGAAAGCGGCCATGATGCGGGAGCATGCGAAACCCATCCGTGACGAAGCCGCCCATCTGGCCCGGCGCCGCGCCAGCGGCAAGGGAGCGGGGCGTGGCGCTCGGCCGGAAACTCACCTAATCTCGCGCTCGATGGAATCGCCTCGTAACGGTCGCCAAGGTTCGGCCTGGCTCAAGCGGCAGGTCCGCGCCCAGGGTGGCCGCGCCGCGCTGCCGATCGCGCTTGGGCTGGCGGGTATCCTGTGCCAGGTGGCGCTTGTCTTTCTCATCGCGCGGCTGCTCGCCACCATCCTGGGCTTTGCGGGTGGCGGATTCGGCGAGCTGGCGGCGGCAGGTGCGCTCGCCTTGCTCAGCGCCGGCCTTTCCATGGCGCAGGAGATCGCGCAGCAGGCGGCGGGCGAGCGCGCGCGGGCCAGCATCCGTGCCGCCCTCTTCACCCGCCTGATGGAGTTGGGCCCCGGCGATCCGCGCGGCGTGGGCGAAAAGGCCTCCCTGCTGGTGGACCGCGTCGAGGCGCTGGACGGCTTCTTCGCGCGCTGGGTGCCGGCGGCCGCGCTGGCCATCCTCGGCCCCGCGCTGATCGTCGTGATCGTGGCGCAGGCCGATGGCACCAGCGCCCTGGTCCTGGCCGTGATGGGCCTGATGGTCCCGGTGGCGATGGCGCTGACCGGCATCGGTGCCGCCGTCGAGAGCCGCAAGCAGCTCGATGTGCTGGGCCGCCTTTCCGGCCGCTTCGTGGACCGGCTGCGCGGCCTCTCCACCCTCGTGCAATTCAATCGGGCCGAGGATGAGGCGCGCGCCCTGGGGGCGACCGCCGACGAGTTCCGCCAGCGAACGCTCAGGGTGCTGCGCGTGGCCTTCCTCTCCAGCGCGGCGCTCGAATTGCTGGCGGGCTTCACGCTCGGCTACCTCGCCTGGCGGCATGGCATGCTGCTGGCGCCCAGCGTGGCGGACCCGACCATGGCGCTGTTCTGCATCCTCACCGTGCCAGTCTTCTTCCTGCCGCTGCGGACCTTCTCCCAGGCCTATCACGAGGCGATGTCGGCACGCGGCGCGGCCGCTGAACTGGCCCCCCTGCTGGAAGCGCCAGCCGCAGACGGATTGCTGCTGGAGGAAATCCCGCCCCGCGTCGCGCTGGTCTTCAACGAGGTGGAGCTGCGCTATCCCGGCATGGACCGGCCCGCCTTGCCGCGCCTGACCTTCGCCCTGGCGCCCGGCGAGACGCTGATGCTGGTGGGGCCGTCGGGCGCCGGGAAATCCTCGGTGCTGCGGCTGCTCATGGGCTTCGTGAAGCCGAGTGGCGGGCGCATCGCGATCAATGGCGAGGATGTGACGCGCCTGAAGCCGGCCGAATTGCGCCGCCTTTCCGCCTATGTCGGGCAGCGGGCGCACCTGTTTGGCGGCACGCTGCGCGAGAACATCCGCCTCGCCCGCCCCGAAGCCACCGATGCCGAGGTGCTTCGCGCCGCCGAGGCCGCGCGCGTCATGGCCTTCGCGGCGAAGCTGCCGCAGGGCCTGGAGACGTTGGTGGGCGAGGGCGGCTTCGGCCTCTCCGGCGGGCAGGCGCAGCGCGTGGCGCTGGCCCGCGCCTTCCTGCGCGATTCGCCGCTGGTCCTGCTGGACGAGCCCACCGCCTCGCTCGACCCCGGCACCGAGGCCGAGGTGATGGAGGCCATCGCCCGGCTCTGCACCGGGCGGACGGTGATCATCGCCACCCATTCGCCCCAGCTCATGGGGCTTTCGGGGCGGGTCATCGAACTCGCCGGACAACGCGTGGCGGAACAGCATGTGGGCTGACCTGATCCGCGTGCTGCGGCTCTGGGCGCCGCGCCGCAAGGCGCTGCTGGCGGGCCTCGTCATCAGCATGCTCTCGGCCTTGAGCGGCGTGGCGCTGCTGGCGCTGGCCGGCAAGGGCGTCGCGGCCGGCGCGGGGGGCGTCGGCCTGGTCGGCGTGGCCGCCCTGATCTGGCTGCGGCCCGTGGTGCTGGTGCGGCCCTTGCTGCGCTGGTGGGAGCGCATGGCCTCCCACGCCGCCGCCTTCCAGGCGCTCGCCGATACGCGCGTCTGGTTCTTCCGGCGGCTGGCCGAACGCATGCCCGGCGGCATCGGCCTGCGTGGCTCGGGCGATCTGCTGGGCCGCGTGATTTCGGATGTCGAGGCGCTGGACCGGCTTTACCTTGGCGGCATCATGCCGGCGGCGGCGGCACTCGCCGTGGTGGCCGCCATCGCGCTGCTGCTGGGGGCCGAGCCCATGCTGATGGCGCTGCTGGTGCTGCCGCTCAGCCTCGCCCTCATCCTGCCCCTGGTCCTCGCCCCCGCCGCCGCACGCGCGGCGCAGCGCGCGGCGGAGGAACGCGGCACGCTCCGCGCCGCGGCGGTGGACCCCATCGCCGGGCTGGAGGACACGCTGGCCGCCAATGCCGAGGGCCGCGCGCTGGCCCGCCTCGAAGCCGCCGATGCCACGCTGATGGCGGCGCAGCGCGAGGTCTCGTTGCGCTCGGCCGCGGCCGGCACGGCGGGCACGCTGCTGACGCAGGTGGCGGTGCTGGCCGCCCTTGGCTGGGGGCTGCTGGCCGGCCCCTCCGGTGCGGCGATCGCCGTCCTTGCCCTGTTCCTCGGCATCGCGGCGGCCGAGGCGCTGGGCCTCATGCCGCGCGCCGGCGCGCTGATGGCGGGTGCCGCCGCCAGCGCCCGCCGCCTGTTCGAGGCGGCCGATACCCGCCCCCCCGTGGCCGAACCCGCCGAACCCGCGCCCCTGCCGGCGGGGCATGACCTCGTGCTGAGTGGCGTCACCTTCGGCTGGCGACCGGATGCGGCCCCGGTGCTTCAGAACCTCGACTTCACCCTGAAGGCGGGCGAGCGGGTGGCGATCCTCGGCCCCTCCGGCGCCGGCAAGTCGAGCCTCGCCGCGCTCCTGCTGAAATTCGCGGCTCCCCAGGGGGGCATGATCAGCCTGGGCGGCACCGATATCCAGGCGCTGTCCAGCGCCGATCTCCGGCAGCGCATCATCTGCCTCTCGCAGGATGCGCGCCTGTTCGACGTGAGCATCGCCGAGAATTTGCGCCTGGCCGCCCCGGGCGCGCCGGATGCCGCGCTGTGGCGGGCGCTCGCCAAGGCCGGGGTCGCGGAATTCGTGCGCAGCCTGCCCGAGGGGCTGGAGACGCGGGCGGGAGAAGGCGGCACCCGCTTCAGCGGCGGCGAGGCGCGGCGTATCGCCTTGGCGCGCGCCCTGCTGCCGCCGGCCGCCATCCTCATCCTGGACGAACCCACGGTGGGCCTCGATGCCGAGGCCGAGCGCGCCTTCATGGCCACGCTGGCCACCGCCACCGAGGGGCGCGGCCTGCTGATCATCACGCATGAGCTGACCGGCGCCGAGCCGCTGGACCGCGTGCTGCGGCTCGCTGGCGGCCGCCTGCTGCCCGCGGCGGGCTGACCCGCAAAAGGCGAGCTTGACCGGATGCCCCCCTTCCGCGACCACCTTGCGGCGCGGAGAATCGCCATGCAACGCCGAATCCTGACCCTTCTCGCCTTAAGCGGCCTCGCCGCCTGCGCCGGTCTCCAAACCGAGCCCGAGCCCACGCGCGTCGTCTTCTTCCAGGACGAGGGCGCGACACTCGACGCCCCCGCCCGCGCCGTGATGCAGGCGGCGGCGGGGCCCGCGCGCAGCCAGCCCGTGACGATCCTCGGCTATGGCGACCCGACAGGTGGCGCCTTCAACCGCACACTCGCCACGGCGCGCGCCCAGCACGTGGCCGAACTGCAGCGCCAGGCCGGCGTGCCGGCCTGGCGCATCACCGTGCAAAGCCGCGCCCCCGTGCCCCCCGACTTGGCGCCCATCGAGACCCGCCGCGTCGAGATCCGGTTCGCAGCCCCTTGAGCCGTGATCCCGCGCATGTGCTGAGGGAGGTCTTCGGCCATCCCGGGTTCCGCGGCCGCCAGGCCGAGATCGTGGACCACGTCATGGCCGGCGGCTCCGGCCTCGTGCTCATGCCGACGGGCGGCGGCAAGTCGCTCTGCTTCCAGGTGCCGGCGCTGTGCCGCGATGGGCTGGCCATCGTCGTCTCGCCGCTCATCGCGCTGATGGAGGACCAGGTGGCGGCACTCCGCCAGCAGGGTGTCGCCGCCGCCGCGCTGCATTCCGAGCTGGAGGAGAATGACCGCCGCGAGGTCTGGCGCGGGATCAATGAGGGCACGCTGAAGCTGCTCTACATCAGCCCCGAACGGCTGGGCATGGATGGCATGCTGGAGCGCCTCTCGCAGCAGCGCATCGCGCTGTTCGCGGTGGATGAGGCGCATTGCATCAGCCAGTGGGGGCATCACTTCCGGCCCGAATACCGCGCGCTCAACTTCCTCCGCTCGGACTTCCCCGAGGTGCCGCGCCTGGCGCTGACGGCCACGGCCGATGCGCGCACGGTGGATGACATCCGCGCGCAATTGGGCCTGGAGGATGCGCCGGTCTTCCGCGCCTCCTTCGACCGCGCGAACATTCATCTGGCGGCCGAGCCGCGCGACCAGGAGCGCGCGCAGATCCGCGCCTTCCTGCGTGAAGCATCGGATGGGCGGGGTGCGGGCATCATCTACTGCGGCACCCGCGCCCGGGCCGAGCAGACGGCCGACTGGCTGCGCGCCGACGGGCATGACGCCGCCCCCTTCCATGCCGGCATGGCGAGCGAGGACAAGCGCGACCTGCACCGCCGCTTCGCGCGGGGCGATGCGGTGGTGATGTGCGCCACCATCGCCTTCGGCATGGGCATCGACCGCCCCGATGTGCGCTTCGTGGCCCACCTCTCGCTGCCGCAGGGGCCGGAGGGCTGGTACCAGGAGATCGGCCGCGCAGGTCGTGACGGACAGCCTGCCCGCGCCCTGCTGCTCTATGGCGCGGGCGACATTTCGCTGGCGCGGCACCGCATCCAGTCCAGCCCCGCCTCCGACGAGCAGAAGCGGATCGAGCGCATGCGCCTCGATGCCATGGTGGGCATCGCCGAGGCCGGGACCTGCCGGCGGCGGGTGCTGCTGCGCTGCTTCGGCGAGGATCTGGCGGAGGATTGCGGCCATTGCGATGTCTGCGCGGCACCTCCGAAACTCACCGACGGCACCATCGCCGCGCAGAAGCTCCTCTCGGCCGCGCTGCGCACCGGCAGCCGCTTCGGCCTCGGCCATCTGGTGGACGTGCTGCAGGGGAAGCTGACCGACAAGGTCGCACAGTTCAGCCATGACAAGCTGCCCACCTTCGGCGTCGGCCGGGACGTGCCCGAGGCCGCCTGGCGCGGCGTGGCGCGGCAATTGGTGGCGCAGGGGGCACTCGACATCGCCGTGGAGAATCATGGCGAGCTGGTGCCGACCGAGGCGGCGCGGCCCATCCTGCGCGGCGAGGCGAAGGTGATGCTGCGCGAAGACGTGATCCGCCCCCGCGCGGCGCGCAGCGGGGCCCGCAGCGCCCGCGCCGATGCGCCCCGGCCTGCCTCGGATGACCCGCGCTTCGCGGCCCTGCGGGAATGGCGCAAGGCCGAGGCCAAGGCGCAACAGGTGCCGGCCTATGTCATCTTCCATGACGCGACGCTGGCCGAGATCGCGGCCCGCCGGCCCACCTGCCTGGAGACGCTGCGCGAGGTGCCGGGCGTTGGCGAGAGCAAGCTCACCCGCTATGGCGCAGCGGTGCTGGCCGCGCTGGCCGAGGCGGATTGAGGCTCAGGATTCAGGCGCCGGCCTGCATTTTTTCGTTGTATATTCCTTACAGAAAATACACCTTCCGATCGGCCGACCAAGCGGGGGCATGACCTCCGCAGCTGGCCCGACAGGGAGATGTCCATGCGTCAATCCGTGAAGCGCCGCACCCTCCTGGGTGCCGGCGCACTGCTCGCCAGCCCCGCACTCGCCCAGGCCCCCTGGCCCAACCGGCCGCTGCGCTTCATCGTGGGCTTCGCGGCCGGCGGCCCGACCGACACGCTGGCGCGCCTCGCCGCCCCCGGCTTCCAGGAGGCGCTGGGCCAGCCCGTGGTGGTGGAAAACCGCCCCGGTGCCGCCGCCAATCTCGGCACCGAGGCGGTGGTGCGCTCAACCGATGGGCACACCTTCCTCATCGCCAATTCCGGCCAGGTGGTGATCAACCCGCACACCTATGCCAGCCTGCCCTTCGACCCGATGCGGGACCTGGCCCCCGTCGCGAAGATGATGACGAACTACTTCCTCATGACCATCGCGTCGCAGGTGCCGGCGCAAAATCATGCGGAACTGGTCGCGCTCATGCGCCGCGCCTCGACGCCCTTCACCTATGCCAGCACGGGGGCCGGCGGCATCACCCATGTGGTGACCGAGGCCTGGCGCCGCGCCGTGGGGGTGGAGGCCGAGCCCGTGCATTTCCGCGGCACGGCGGCGGCCATCCCCGATGTGCTGGCCAACCGCGTGCCGATCTTCATGGATGGCATCCAGCTGCTCGGCCAGCATGTGGATGCGGGGCGGCTGCGCGCCCTCTTCGTCACCAAGCCCGAGCGGCAGGCCCTCCAGCCCAACGTGCCGACGACGCGCGAGATCGGCATCCCGGACGTGAATTTCGAAAGCTGGTTCGCCATGTACGCGCCGCGCAACACCCCGCGCGAGATCATCCTGCGCATGGCCGAGATCAACCGCCCCGTCATGCTCGCCGCCCCCGTGCGCGAGCGGCTGGCCCAGGGCGCGGTGGATTCGGCGCCCTCCACGCCGGAGGAGCTGGCGAGCCTCACGCAGCGGGATTTCGAGCGCTTCGGCGCCGTGGTCCGCGCCGGCAATATCCGCGCGGAATAGCCGCGCGGGATCAGGGCAGGCGCGGAATCACCACGCCGCCCTGGAAGCCCTGCAAGGTCCATTGGTACAGCGCCGTATCCGGCCGCACCGCGCCGAACCGCGCGCTGGCCAGGTCCGCCACCAGGACCATGGCACCGGTCCAGACCGCCACCAGCATGACGGCGAGCGGCTGCACGCCCATGCGCTTCAGGCCGAATTGATAGCCGATGGTCCCGATCGTCAGCACCGCCATCCCCATCAGGAAGGCCAGCAACTCGCCCGGGATGGGCGCCGCGAAGGCCCAGCGCTGGGCGGCGCCCTGGTCGAACACGTCATTGACCGAGGCCTGCAGCGCCGCGCTCAACGGGTCCGCCCGCTCGCGCGTGATGGCCGTGACATGGCCCCAGATGACGCCCTGGATGCGACCGGCCTCGGCGCTGAGCCGGTCCACCTCGGCCTGCTTGAGCGGCGCCTCGACGAATTCCAGCCGCAGCCGCGTGTAGCCCTCCAGCAGCCGCGCGATTTCAGCCGCGCGCGGATGATCGAGCGAACTGGCGCGCAGCCAGGCGGTGCCGATGGCGTTGGTCTCCGCGAGGGAGGTGGCGCGCCGCGCCTCGAAGCGGCCCTGCGCCATGGCGATGGTGAGGCCCAGGGTGAAGGCGAGCAGCCCGAGCAGCCCGTTGGTGACGAAGCTGGTGGCCTCGATCGTCTCCTCGGAGCGGGCCTGGTGCCAGCGGCCGATGAACATGCCCATGCCATAGGACAGCAGCAGGATCACGAAGATCAGCAGGGCGAAGACGCCCAGGCCCTGTGCGGCCAATCCCTCCAATACCATCATTCGGCCGCCACCCTTCACCCGCGCGCCATTTCACGCCATGAACACCCTGGCATCAGTCAATGAGGGGCGCCAGATGCAGACCCATTTCACGGCCGAGCAGTTGCGCGACCCGGACACCGCGGAAGCCAACAAGATCCTGCGCACCTGCGTGCATTGCGGGATGTGCACCGCGACCTGCCCCACCTTCCTGCTGCTGGGGGATGAGCTGGATTCGCCGCGCGGCCGCATCTACCTCATCAAGGACATGCTGGAGCAGAACCGCCCGGCCTCCGAGCTGGAGGTGCGGCATGTGGACCGCTGCCTCTCCTGCCTCTCCTGCATGACGACCTGCCCCTCGGGCGTCCACTACATGCACTTGGTGGACCATGCGCGGCGCCACATCGAGGAGACATACACCCGCCCCTGGCCCGAGCGCGCGCTGCGGTCGGTGCTGGCCCGGGTGCTGCCCAGCCCGTCCCTGTTCCGGATGTCGCTGCGCGCGGCGGCGCTGGCCCGCCCACTCGGCAAGCTGATCCCCGGCCAGTCGATGACGGCGCAGCGCCTGCGCGGCATGCTGGCCCTCGCCCCCGTCACCCTCCCGCCGCCGAGCCCGGCGCAGGAGGCGCAGATCCACAAGGCCGAGGGTGCGCGCCGCGGCCGCGTCGGCCTGCTGACCGGCTGCGCGCAAAAGGTGCTGAACCCCACGATCAACGAGGCGACGATCCGCCTGCTGACCCGCATGGGGATCGAGGTGGTGATCACGCCCGGCCAGGGCTGCTGCGGCGCGCTGACGCACCATATGGGCCAGCATGACCCGGCCATGGCCGCCGCCCGCGCGAACATCACCGCCTGGGGCGCCGAGATGGCGGGCGAGGGGCTGGATGCCATCGTCGTGAATGCGTCCGGCTGCGGCACCACGCTCAAGGATTACGGCTTCATGTTCCGCGAGGAGCCCGAGGCCGAACAGGCCGCGAAGGTCTCAGCGCTGGCGATGGACATCACCGAGGTGCTGGAGAAATTCGCCTATGCGCCAACCCGCGCGAAGCCCGGCGTGACGGTGGCCTATCACTCGGCCTGCTCGCTCCAGCATGGGCAGAAGATCACGGCGCTGCCCAAGCAATTGCTGACGCGCGCGGGCTTCACGGTGAAGGAGCCGGCGGAGGGCCATATCTGCTGCGGCAGTGCGGGCACCTACAACATCCTCCAGCCCGAGATCGCGGGCCAGCTGCGGGCCCGCAAGCTGGAGAACATCAACCGCACCCGCGCCGATGTGATCGCCGCCGGGAATATCGGCTGCATGACGCAGCTGGCCGGCGATGCGCTGCCGGTGGTGCACACGGTGGAGCTGCTGGACTGGATGGCGGGCGGGCCGAAGCCGCCCAAAATGGTCATGGCGGCGTTGCCGGCATGAAGCGCCGCACCCTCCTTGCGGCGCCCGCCCTTTTCGCCCTGCCCGCACAGGCCCAGGCGAATTTCCCCGACCGGCCCATCACCTTCGTCGTGGGCTTCCTGCCTGGCGGCTCGGTGGATATCGGCGCGCGGCTGCTGGCGGACCGGATGGCGCCGCGCATCGCGCCCAATGCCCGCATCATCATCGAGAACCGCCCCGGGGCCGGCGGCTCGCTCGGCGCGGAATACGTGGCGCGGCAGAATCCGGACGGGCATCTGCTGGGCGTGCATTCCGCCTCCAGCCACGGCACCAACCCCGCCGCGCTGCCCGATACGGTGCGCTACGACCCGGTGGCCGATTTCTCCCACATCGCGATCCTGGGCGGCGGGCCGATGGTCATCGTGGTCCCCGGCAGCAGCCCGTATCGGAACGTGGCGGAGCTGGTGGCGGCGGCCAAGGCGGCGCGCGCGCCCATGCTCTGGGGCAGTTCGGGCTCGGGCGGCATTGGGCATCTGACCGGCAGCCTCTTCGCGCATCGCTTCGGCTTCCAGGGCGAATTCGTGCCCTATCGCGGCGGCTCGGCGGTGCTGGAGGCGATGCGCAAGGCGGAGATCGACTTCTCGGCCGAGGTCATGGCCTCCGCTTTGCCGCATCTGCGCGACGGCTCCTCCCGCGCCCTCTGCGTCACCGGCCCGACGCGCCACCCGCAGCTGCCCGACGTGCCGACGGCGATCGAATCCGGCCTGCCGGGCTTCGACATCATCACCTGGAACGTGATCCAGGGCCCGCGCGCCATGCCGGACGCCACCCAGCTTCGCCTCAACCGCGCCGCCATGGAGGCGATGGCCGAGCCCGAATTGCGCCGCCGCCTGACGCTCGCCGGCATTGACCCGGCCGAGCCCTCGACGCCGGCCAGCACGCGGGATTTCGTGGCCTCCGAGCTGGCCAAGTTCCAGGCCATCGTGCGCGAGACGGGGCTCCGGCTCGGGCGCGGCTGACGCCCACGGAAGTTCTTGCGCGCGGGCCGCCGCCGCCCGAACATCAGGGCATGCGCTTTCCCCTCCTCGCCTTCGCGCTGCTCCTGGCCGCCGCACCTGGCTGGGCGCAGACGCCCACGCCGCCTGCCGCATCCCCGGCCGCGCGCGACCTGGATCGCGCCTTCGAAGCCCTGCGCGAGGCGCCAGATGAGCGCGGCGCGCACATGGCCGAGATGGCGATCCGGCAGATCTGGGCCCGCCAGGCCAGCGCCGCCGTGGCGCTGCTGCTCAATCGCGGCATCCGCAACCTGCGCGCCAACCAGCCCGGCGATGCGCTGGAGGATTTCGACGCCGCCATCACCCTGGCGCCACTGGCCGCCGATGCCTGGCATTGGCGCGCCCAGGCCAACCAGCTGGTTGGGGACCGCGTGGCGGCGGCGGGCGACCTGCGCGAATGCCTGCGGCTGGAACCCCGGCATTTCGCGGCCCTGGTCAGCCTCTCGCGCCTGCAGGAGGAGGCCGGCGATGCCCGCGGCGCGCTGCGCAGCTATGAGGCGGCGCTCGCCATCCATCCGCGCCTGGCTGGCGGCGCGGAGCGGCTGCGGGAACTGACCCGCGCGGCCGAGGGCGAGGAGATGTGAGCGCAATGCGCGGATGGCCGTGATCCGCGTAGCCCGTCACACTCACCCCATGCCCGACACCCTTTCCCCCCTCCCCCTCGACGAGCACCGCTGGATCGCGCTGCTGGCGCGCGATGCGACGCCGGATTGCGGCCCCTTTCTCTATGGCGTCACCACGCAAGGGGTGTTCTGCCTGCCCGGCTGCCCCTCGCGCCCGCCCTTGCGACGCAACGCCGTCTTCTTCGCCGATGCGCCCACCGCCGAGGCGGCCGGCTACCGCCCCTGCAAGCGCTGCGACCCGAGGGGCGAGCGCGCGGCCCTGCACCGCGACGCCATCGCCGCCGCCGTGGCCCTGATCGAAGCCAGCGAGACCATTCCGAGCCTGGAAACCCTGGCGAAGCGCGCCGGCTATGCGCGCCACCACTTCCTGCGCCTGTTCCGCGACATCACGGGCGTGACACCCCGCTCCTATGCCGAGGGGGTGCGCGCGCGCCGGCTTCAGGCCGCGCTCAGCCACGGAGCACGCGTCGCCGATGCGGTGGCCGAGGCCGGCTTCGGCAGCGAGAGCCGCGTCTATGAAAAGCGCGGCGCGACACTCGGCATGACGCCCGGCGCCGCCCGGCGGGGCGCCAAGGGTGAGAGCATCGGCATCGCCCGCGCTGAGAGCGTGATGGGTCCGCTCCTGGTCGGCGCCACGGCGGCGGGCGTCTGCTTCATCGGCTTCGGTGAGGCGATGGAGGCGCTGGAAGGCGACCTGCGCCGTCGCTTCCCGCATGCGGAACTGCATGAGGATGCCGCGCTCGGGGATACGGTGGCCGAGGTCGCGGCCTTCCTGCGCGAGCCGCATGCGGCGCTCCGCCTGCCGCTCGACCTGCGCGGCACCGCCTTCCAGCGGCGGGTGTGGGAGGCATTGCAGGCCATCCCCCTCGGCCAGACGCGCAGCTATGGGCAATTGGCCGCCGAGATGGGCAAGCCCGAGGCCACGCGCGCCGTGGCCCGGGCCTGCGCGCAAAACCCGGTCAGCCTCGTGGTCCCCTGCCATAGGGTGATCGGCGCGAGTGGCGACCTGACGGGCTATCGCTGGGGCGTGCCGAACAAGAAGCGGCTGCTGGCGGGCGAGAAGGAGGCGGGATGATCCGGTGGTTTGGCGCCCTGATGATCCTGGCCGGCTGCACCGCCTCCGGCGTCACGGCGGATGAGGCGCCGCGCGAAATCCCCTTTCCGGAGCAGCGCCTCACCGTGCCGGGGGCCGAGGGCGCGCCGCTGCGCGCGCTGCTCTATCTGCCGCCCAACCCGACCCGCCCGGCCGTCATCGCGCTGCATTCCTGCTCCGGCCTCGGCCCGGCCGAGCGGCCCATCCGCCTGCCGCCGCATCAGCGCGACTGGGCGACGCGGCTGCTCGAAGCCGGCCACCCCGTGCTCTTTCCCGACAGCTTCGGCAGCCGCGGCCTGGGCGAGGCCTGCGGCGTGCGCGGCTTCCCGGCCGGACCCTTCGGCGTGCGGCGCTTCGATGCGCTGGCCGCGGCGGAATGGGCGCGGGCGCAGCCCTGGGGGCGCGGGCAGGCGCCCATTCTCATCGGCTGGTCGCATGGCGGCTCCACCACGCTCGCCGCCTGGGCCACGGCCGCACCCGGCGTGCTGAGTGCCGGCATCGCGCTCTATCCCGGCTGCGGCCAGGGCGAGGCGCGGCAATTCGGCACCGCGCCGCTGCTGATGCTGCTGGGCGCCGAGGATAATTGGACCCCGCCCCAGCCCTGCGAACAGCTCGCCGCCCGCGCGCCCGGCGTCATCACGGTCGTCTCCTACCCCGGCGCGCATCATGGCTTCGATGGGCTGAGCGGCGGCATCCGAACGCGGTATCTGCCCAATGGTCGCAGCGTCTCGCTCGGCCCCGATGGCGCGGCGCGGGCGGATTCGCGGGCGCGGGTGGCGGCCTTCCTCGCAGCCAACGCCGGTCCGCCATAAGCAGAGCGCGGTTCCGGCGGCCCGGCCGGGCGTGGTAAGGCACCGCACCATGAACATCGCCATCGGTTCCGACCATGCCGGCCTGCCGCTGAAGCGGGCCCTTCTCAGCGCCCTCGAAGCCCAGGGACATGCCGTGCTCGATGCCGGTACGCATGACGATGCCAGCGTGGACTACCCGGATTTCGCCCATGAGGTCGCCGCCAAGGTCGTGGCGGGCGAGGCGGAGTTCGGCGTGCTGGTCTGCGGCTCGGGCATCGGGATGAGCATCGCGGCCAACCGCCACCCGGCCATCCGCGCCGTGGTCCTGCACAACAGCACCGAAGCGCGCCTCACCCGCGCCCATAATGACGCGAACATCGCCTGCTTCGGCGCCCGCACCATGGGGGTGGAGGTGGCGCTGGATGCGCTGGCCACCTTCCTCGGTACCCCTTTCGAGGGCGGCCGGCATGAGCGCCGCATTGCCAAGATCGAGACCGCCCTCACCTGATCCGGAAGTTTCGCGGTCCCCTCTGGCCGTGATATGCCGAATTGACCCGCCCGCAAGGACCTCTGCCATGAACGAGAACACCGCCCGCTTCCTGCCTGCCCGCTTCTTCCAGGCCGGCGTGGCGGAGTCCGATCCCGAGCTCGCCGCCGCCATCGCCCATGAGCTGACGCGCCAGCAGGACGGCATCGAGCTGATCGCCTCGGAAAACATCGTCAGCCGCGCCGTGCTGGAGGCGCAGGGCTCGGTGATGACCAACAAATATGCCGAGGGCTATCCGGGCCGGCGCTACTATGGTGGCTGCGAATTCGTGGA
>JAIYCD010000114.1 GCA_027488195.1 Acetobacteraceae bacterium
GTCGGTGAAGCGGAAGTCCACATACTCCACGCTGTTCTCCTTGATCATTTCCATGACCTTGGAGACTGCCTCGGGGGAATTCATCGCCATGTCGTCTCTGTCCTGTTGCCTGCGTCCCTAGGGAATTTTCCCCGCGGGCGCGTCCCGCAGGGGCGCCGCATCGCCGGCCAGGGACGCCCCCAGAGCCGGTGTGCGGCGAAACTCAATCGCTCAGACCGCGTCCTCGCCCCGCTCGCCGGTGCGGATGCGGATGACTTCCGCAATGTCGGAGACGAAGATCTTGCCGTCGCCGATGCGCCCCGTGCGGGCGGCGGCCTGGATGGCCTCGACCGCGCGCTCCAGCATGTCGTCGGCGCAGATCACCTCGATCTTCACCTTGGGCAGGAAGTCCACGACATATTCGGCGCCGCGATACAGCTCGGTATGGCCCTTCTGCCGGCCGAAGCCCTTCGCCTCGAGTACGGTCAGGCCCTGGAGGCCGATCTCGTGCAGGGCGTCCTTCACCTCGTCGAGCTTGAAGGGCTTGATGATGGCCTCGATCTTTTTCATCGCATCCAACATGTCTGTGCCTGGGCGTATGGCTGGCCCAAGACGTTTCCCGAACGGCCTCCGGCGGCGATGCTTGCCACCTCCTGTGAAACCGAGAGCCTTTTGCACGCGGCGGCCAGTGGGCGCAATCGTGCCCTTGACCGGTTCCGGGCGAATTCCCGGCGGCCAAAGCCCGAATCTCAGGCAGGCTGCCGCCGATCAAGGCAGGCGGCGGGGGCGATGCTTGGCAGAGCCGATCCTTGCGTGGTGGGGGGGGCGTCGCCATGCTAAGCCGCGAAATGTGTTCCCCTTGATCCAAGGTTGCCGCCGATGAAGCCGATGAACGAGTTGCTCTCCGCCACGGGCACGACGATCTTCACCGTCATGTCGGCCCTGGCCGTGCAGCACGGCGCCATCAATCTGGGCCAGGGCTTCCCGGACTATGATGGCCCGCCGGACGTTCTGAAGGCCGCCGCCGATGCGCTGATGGATGGCCGCAACCAATACCCGCCCATGACCGGCGTGCCCGAGCTGCGCCAGGCCGTGGCCGCCGCGAACAAGCGCTTCTACGGCATCGAGGTGGACCCCAATGCCGAGATCGTCGTCACCTCCGGTGCCACCGAGGCGATCACGGCCAGCCTGATGGCCGTGCTCAATCCGGGCGACGAGGTCGTGCTGATCGAACCCCTCTATGACACCTACGCGCCGACGGTGAAGCTCTTGGGCGCCATCCCGCGCATCGTCCGCCTCAACCCGCCCAAGTGGGAGCTGCCGCGCGCCGAGCTGGCCGCCGCCTTCGGCCCCAGGACCAAGGCCATCCTGTTCAACACGCCGATGAACCCGACCGGCAAGGTCTTCACCGCGGCCGAACTCGCCTTCATCGCCGATCTCGTGACGCGGCACGATTGCTACGCCATCTGCGACGAGGTCTATGAGCACCTGACCTATGATGGCTGGAAGCACATCCCGCTGATGACGCTGCCCGGCATGCGCGAGCGCTGCCTGCGGATCGGCAGCGCGGGCAAGACTTTCAACCTGACCGGCTGGAAGGTCGGCTACGTGACCTGCCATCGCGCGATCCAGCCCAATGTCGCCAAGGCCCACCAGAACCTGACCTTCACCACGCCCCCCAACCTCCAGCGCGCGGTGGCTGTGGGCCTCGCCAAGGATGACGCCTATTTCGCCTCACTCGGCGCCGAGCTGGCGGCGCGGCGGGACATTCTGGCGGCGGGGCTGACGGAACTGGGCTTCCATGTGTTGCCGGCCATGGGCAGCTATTTCGTGACGGCCGATATCCGCTCCATCGGCTTCACCGGTGATGACGTGGCCTTCTGCCGCATGCTGACCGAGGAGGCGAAGGTGACGGCCATCCCGGTCACGGCCTTCTATGCTGGTGAAAACCCGCCCAATCACTGGGCCCGCTTCGCCTTCTGCAAGAATGAAAGCGTCCTGCGCGAGGCACTCGCGCGGATCGGCGCCTGGGTGCAGGCGCGGCAGGGCGCGCAGCGCGTCGCGGGGTGATCATCCCGCGGGCGGGTTGACGCCAGCGGCATCGCGGGCCTATCCAGCCCGCCATACGGCGGTCGTAGCTCAGGTGGTAGAGCGCCAGGTTGTGGTCTTGGATGTCGCGGGTTCGAGTCCCGTCGATCGCCCCAATTTTTCCCGGTCAGCGATTCAGCCCAGGCGCTCGCGCCCATGCGGCGCGTGGAAGTCGAGATCCGGCCCGGCGGGCAGGATCCCGGTCGGGTTCAGCTGCTTGTGGCTCAGGTAGTAGTGCCGCCGGATATGGTCGAAATCCACGGTCGCGGCGATTCCGGGCCATTGATACAGCTCCCGCAGCCAGCCCCAGAGGTTCGGGTGGTCCAGGATGCGGCGCCGGTCGCAGCGGAAATGGCCGACATAGACGGGGTCAAAGCGGATGAGGGTGGTGAAGAGCCGCCAATCCGCCTCTGTCACGCGATCGCCCAGCAGGTAGCGTGAGCCGCCGAGCCGGCACTCCAGCTCGGCCAGCGTCTCGAAGAGCGGGCCGATGGCCGCGTCATGGGCGGCCTGGCTGCGGGCGAAGCCTGCCTGGTACACGCCATTGTTGACGCTCGCGTAGATGCGCGCGTTCAGCGCATCGATCTCCGCGCGCTGGGCATCAGGGTAGAAATCGCCCGGCCGGGCGCCGATGCCGTCGAAGGCCGAGTTCAGCATACGGATGATCTCGGCGGATTCATTGTTCACGATCCGCCGGCGCGCCTTGTCCCAGAGGACGGGCACGGTCACGCGGCCGGTATAGCCGGGCTCGGCCGCGCGATAGACCTCATGCAGATGCGCGGCCCCCAGGATGGGGTCGGGCACCACGCCGGGGCCAGGGGCGAAGCTCCAGCCCTGATCTCCCATCAGCCAATGGGTGACGGAGACGGTGATCATCTCCTCCAACCCCTTCAGCGCCCGGAAGATCAGCGCGCGATGCGCCCAGGGGCAGGCCAGCGAGACATGCAGGTGGTAGCGCCCGGCCTCGGCCGCGAAGCCGCCCTCGCCGCTGGGGCCGGGGCTGCCATCGGGCGTGATCCAATGGCGGAATTGCGAATCCTTGCGGATGAAGGCGCCGTCCGCCGCGGCGGGCAGGGCGTCTTCCTGGGTCCAGGCGCCGTTCAACAGGAAACCCATGGGCTCACTCCTTCGGGGCGACTGGCGGTTGCAGGAACTGGCTCGCGACGATGCTGCCGATCACCACCGCCATGCCCAGCATCTGCACGGATGAGAGCGTCTGGCCCAGCACCATCCAGCCCAGCAGCACCGCCGAGACCGGGCTGAGCAGCCCGAGTGGCGCCACAACGCCCGGGCCCAGCCGCGCGATGCCGCGGAACCAGAGGATATAGGTTCCGGCCGCGCCGATCAGCCCGAGATGGAACAGCCCGGCCAGGCTGCGCACGGAGAGCGCCGGCAGGTCGGGATTCCACCAGAGCAGCACCGGCAGCAGCACCAGGCCGCCGGCGGTGAGCTGCCAAGCGGTGAAGGTGAGCGGCGAGACCGGCGGCTGCCATTTGCGCGTCAACACCGTGCCCGCCGCCATGGCGACGGCGCCGGCCAGCCCGGCCGCGATCCCCCAGGCATCGAGCGCGGCACCCGGCGCCAGGACCAGCAGCGCCACCCCCAGCATGCCGGCCAAGGCGGCCAGCACAGCAGCCGGCCGGATCGCGCTGCCCAGCACCGGCCCCGCCAGCAGCAGGACGAAGAGCGGCTGGATCGCCCCTACCGTCGCCGCGACGCCGCCCGGCAGGCGATGTGCCGAGAGGAACAGCATCACCCAGAAGAACGAGAAGTTGAGGATTCCCAGCACCATGGCGCGATGCCACCAGACGCCATGGGGGAATTGCCGCATCACCAGCAGCAGGATGATCCCCGCCGGCAGGGCGCGCAGGAAGGCAAGGGCCAGCGAATCCCAGCCGCCCAGCAACTCCGTCGTGACCAGGTAGGTGCTGCCCCAGATGGCCGGGGCGAGGGCGGTGAGGGCGATGTCCGTGCTGCGGGGCATGGGGCGGTTCCAGTTATCTTGATGTCAAGATAATACGATCTGTCTTGAGTTCAAGATATCTCACCGGCAAAAAGGGGCATGGATCACCTCGACCTCGTGCTCGCCCAATGGGGCAGCGAACGCCCGGATCTCGATGTTGGCCCCATGGGGCTGATCGGCCGCGTCCTGCGCCTCTCCCGCCACCTGATGCGCGAGATGGAGGCGACGCTCGCCACTCATGGCCTGACCTTCGCGAGCTTCGATGTGCTGGCCACGCTGCGCCGTGCTGGTCCGCCCTTCGCGCTTTCGCCGAACGACCTGCTGGGCACCATGATGATCACCTCGGGCACCATGACCCACCGGGTGGACCAGCTGGAGAAGGCCGGGCATGTACGCCGGCAGCCCAACCCGGCCGATGGGCGCAGCGTGCTGATCGCGCTCACCCCTTCTGGCCGGGACCTGGTGGATGGGGTTCTCGGCGCGCATGTCGCCACCCAGGCTCGGCTCGTCGCCCATCTGGGCGCGGAGCAGCGCGCCGCGCTGGGAACGCTGCTCTCGGCTTGGCTCGGTGGTCTTGAACCGGCGCCGGGGGCGCTTCCCCAAGGCGTCTGAAAGCCTCTACACGGGGGTCAAGAACCCTGGAGGAAACCATGTCCCTGCGCCGCCTGCTGCTGGCCGGCCTCGCCGCGCTGTCGCTCTCCGCCCCCGCCCTGGCTTTTCCGGACCGGCCGATCCGCCTCGTCGTCCCCTTCGCCGCCGGCGGCGCCACCGATGTCGGCGCCCGCGTCTTGGCCGAGGCGATGTCCGCCCACCTGCCGCAGCCCATCGTGGTCGAGAACCGCGTGGGCGGCGCGGGCATCGTGGCCTCCGAGGTCGTGGCCCGCGCGGTCGCCGATGGCCATACGCTGCTGATCAACAACACCTCCCACGCCGTGCTCCGCCTCGTGGTCCCGAATGCGCCGATCGACGTGACGACTTCGCTGAGTGCGGTCTCCGTCCTTTCGGAAATGCCGATGGTGATGCTGGTGGCCAACAACCACCCGGCGCAGAACGTGCGGGAATTCATCTCGATGGCGCGCGCCGCCCCGGGGCGCTTCGATTATGGCAGCACGGGCGGTGGCGGCACCTTGCAGATGGCCGCGTTGCTCTTCCTGAACGCCGCCGGGGTCGAGCTCAACGAAATCCCCTATCGCGGCGGCGCGCCCGCCACGCTCGATCTCGCGGCCGGCCGCATCGCCATGGTGTTCGACGTGGCGCTGACCGGCGTGCAGACGGCGCGTGGCGGCCAGGCCCGCGCCTTCGCCGTCACCAGCGCCGGCCGCAGCCCGGCCCTGCCGGAGGTGCCGAGCCTGCGCGAGATCGGCCTCGATGCCGAGATGAACGTCTGGCAGGCGATCTTCACGGCGAGCGCGACACCCGCCCCGGTCCAGGCCGCGCTGCAACGCGCCATCGCCGCCGCCATGGGCACCGAGGCGATGGCCCGCCGCATGGCCGAATTGGGTGCGGACCGCATCGTCGCCAACACGCCCGAGCAGGCGCAACGCTACGTCTCGGCCGAGGTCACGCGCTGGGAGACCCTGCTGCGCGGCCGCATCACCCCTGCGCGTTAGGTCCCGGCGCACGGCGGCGAAGCCTTGGCTGGCGCGGGCCCGCTCTGGCATGGTGGCGGTGTCATGAGCATCCCGAAACCGGCGCCGACCCTGCGCCGCCATCTGCTGCGTCTTGTCATGCTCATGCTGTTGCCGGCCGTCCTGCTCGGCGGCTGGCTCACAGCGGAACTGGCCGCGCGCCTGAAATCCGACACCGAGGCGCTGCTCGCCAGCGGCGCCCTCTCCCGTGCGCTGGCCGTCGAGCGTGAGCTGGAGTCGGCTGTCCTCCTGCTCCAGTCGCTTGCCACTTCGCCGCATCTGGATGGGGGCGAGGCGGGGTACGCCGCCTTCCATGCCCAGGCGGGGGAGGTGGTGGCGCCGCTCGGCAGCTTCGCGATCTACGCCCGCAGGGAGGAACCACGCCGCCAGCTCGTGAACAGCCGTCGCCCGCTGGGTTCGGCGCTGCCGCCCCTGCTGGAGGATGGCCCCTCCGCCCGCGTGATGCGGACGGGACAGCCCTCCTTTCGCGGCCCGCTCCTCCTGCCCGGGATCGAGCAGAGCCTGGCCAGCGTCGCCGTGCCGGTGCAGCGCGGGGGTGTGGTGGTGGGCGCGCTCTCCATGCCGATCCTGCCCTCGCGCCTCGCGGCGCTGCTGCGCCAGCCGGGCGGTGCGATCGGCTCGGTCAGCTTCATCATCGCCCCCTCCGAGGGGCTCGTGGGCGGCCTCGTCTTCGCCGATGGCCGGTCAGGCGAATGGACCATCCCTCCCGGCTTTATCGACCGCCTGGGCGCCGCCCCGCGCGGCATGATCCACACCCCCGGCCCGGACGCGCAGCCCATGTTGATCGCCTTCGAGCGCGTGCCGACCAGTGGCTGGACCGTCATCCTGGCTGCCACCCGCGCCGAGGAGCAGGCGGCCTGGCTCCGCCCCGCGCTGAATGCGGCTGCGCTGGCCCTCCTGGTGGTCGTGTTCCTGGCCCTCTTCACGACCCGCTTCATCCAAAGGCTGATCACGCCGCTCTCGGGCCTCACCAGCGATGCGCCGCCGGCCGCGACCGGCGGCATCCGGGTCGCGGAGTTCGAGGCCCTGGCGGCGGCGGTGGCCGAAGGGCGGCGCGCGCCCCTGCGCGAGGCGGAAGCCTCGCGCGAGCTGGTGGCACAGACCATCGCGCTCGCGCGCGAGGTCGAGGATGACCGGCAATTGCTGCGCTCGGTCATGGAGTCCGTGCCCGACGAGATCTTCGTGAAGGACGCGCAGCTGCGCTACGTCATGGTCAACCGGGAGGTCGCGCGCGTGATGGGCCGGCCCGAGGGCAATATCCTCAACCGGACCGACGGCGAATTGCTGGATGCCGGCCTCGCCGCGCGGATTGCCGAGATCGACCGCCAGGTGATGCGCAATGGCGTGATCCACGAATATGAGACCAGCATCGTGATGCCCGGCCATCCGGGGCAGGAGCGCACCTATCTGGTGGTGAAGGCACCCTGGCGCGATTCGACCGGGCAGGTGGTGGGCCTCGTCGGCGTGGCGCGCGACGTGACGCGCCGCCGCGTGACGGAGCAGCGGCTGCGCCAGTCGGAGGAGGCGATGCGCCGCATCGCGCGCGCCGACGCGCTTTCCGCCATGAGCATGGGCGTCGCGCATGAGTTGAACCAGCCGCTGACGGCGGCCGGCAACTTCCTGCGGGCCGGGATGCGCATGCTGCAGGGCGAGCAGCCCGACCAGCGGCGCCTCGCCGCCGCGCGCGATGCGATGCGGGAGGCAGCGAACCAGACGCTGCGCGCCGGCGAGATCCTGCGCCGCCTGCGCGATTTCATCGGCCGCGGCGAGACCGAGCAGCACCTCGTCTCGCTCGGGCCGCTGGTTGCCGAGGGCGCGGCCCTGGTCCGCGCCGCCCATGGGGCGGACGCGCCGCCCGTGGCACTCGATCTCTCGGTATCAGGCTGCCTCGTCATGGCCGACCAGGTCCAGCTGCAGCAGGTCTTCGTCAATCTTTTGCGCAACGCCATCGAGGCAACCGAAGGCCTCCAGGAACGTGGTATTGCCGTCACTCTGCAACGGGAGGGGAGGCGCGCCGTGCTCAGCTTCAGCGATTCCGGTCCAGGCTTGCCGGCCGAGGTGCGGGAGCGCCTGTTCCAGCCCTTCGTCAGCACCAAGGAGCATGGCATGGGGATCGGCCTGTCCATCTGCCGCGCGATCATCGAGGCGCATGGCGGGCGCATCTCGGCGTTGTCCGATGAGGGTCGCGGCACGGTGATCCGCATCGAGCTCCCGCTGAGCGAGGCGGTGCTCGCGGCATGAATGGCGCGCTCGTTCACGTGGTGGATGATGACGAGGCGGTCCGCCGCTCCCTCGCCCTGCTGCTCGAATCGACGAACCTGCGCGTGACCACCTATCCGAGCGCCGAGGCGCTGCTGGCCGTCGCCGGGACGGCGGAGGGATTGGAGGCGGGGTGCATCCTGGTGGATGTGCGGATGGAGGGGATGGACGGGCTCTCGCTCATCGAGGCGCTGCGGCGCCAGGGGGTGACCCTGCCCGTGGTGGTGGTGACCGGCCATGCCGATGTGCCGCTCGCGGTCCGCGCCATGCGCGCGGGCGCGATGGATTTCGTCGAGAAGCCCTATTCCGAGGAGCGCATCCTGGAGGCGGTGGCCTCGGCACTCACCGCGTTGCGCACCGCCGACCAGCGCCGCAGCCTGGAAATCCAGGCGGAGGCGCAGGTGGCCGCCCTCTCCCCGCGCGAGAGCGAGGTGTTGGCCGCGCTGGTCGCCGGCAAGGCCAACAAGGTGATCGGCTTCGAACTGGGCATCAGCCCGCGCACGGTGGAGGTGCACCGCGCGAATCTGATGGAGAAGCTGGGCGTCCGCAGCCTGCCCGAGGCGGTGCGGATCGGCTTGGCGGCTGGGATATCGCCCGAGCGATAAGCCGCCGGCTCAGGCCGCTGCCGCCAAGTCGGGCGTGACGGCGCGGCTGAGGTCAATGCGGGCGCGCAGGGGCAAATGGTCCGAGGCGAGGCGCGCGAGCGGCGAGCCATGCGCCTCGATCTCCGCCAGCATGTCCCGCGGATGGGCCAGGATGCGGTCCAGCGCCAGGAAGGGCAGGCGCGAGGGAAAGCTCGGCTCGCCCGGCTCGAGCGGGCCGAAGAGGCTCTCGAGCGGCATGAGGGAAGAGGGAACGCCCGGGCGCCATTCGTTCAGGTCACCCATCAGGAGGGTGGGCATCGGGCTGCCATGGCGGATGGCCTCCAGCAATGCCTCGGCCTGCATCGCGCGGTGGCGGCGCAACAGGCCGAGATGGGCCGCGACCACGCGGATGCGGCCGGCCGCAAGCTGCAGTTCCGCCACCAGGGCGCCGCGTGCCTCGGCGCCCGGCAGGTGCAGGCGGCGCAGGCGGATCAGCCGCCCCTGGCGCACCAGCAGGGCATTGCCATGCCAGCCATGGCCGCCCGGCGTGTCCGAGACATGGAGCATGGTCAGGCCCGTGCGGCGCTCCAGCGCGCTTGCGTTCAGCAGGCCCGTGCGCTGGCCGAAGCGGCGGTCCACCTCCTGCAGCGCGATCACATCGGCATCCAGTTCGGCGATGACGGCGGCGATCCGGCCGGGATCGAAGCGGTTGTCCACGCCCACGCATTTATGGATGTTGTAGGAGGCGACAACGAGGTTGCCCGCGTCCCGCGGCGCGGTCGCGGCCGGCCCTGGCTTGCGGCCGCGCAGCAAGGCCCCGCCCAGCTTGCGCAGGGCGCCGTGCAATTCCAGCGGCAGGGCTGTCCGGTGTGGGCGAGACGGAGTGGTCGGCATGCGGCTTTCTTCGCGGATCGTCCCTCCATATGGGGCGTCGTTCGCGGAGCGAAGCGTTTTCCCCGCGCCTGTCGAAGAATCCATCTGCCTTCAGCCGGCCTCGACCGGAATCGCCCGGCAGGCGGCAGCCGCGGCGGCGAGGCTGAGGCTGGTGCCCGCCTCAGGCAGGGCGGCATCATGCGGCAGGGCGAGGGAGACGGGTGCCGTGCCCTCGACCAGCAGGTCCAGCAGGATGGCCGGCCCCCGGTAGCGGTGGCCGATCACCTGGGCCGCCAGCCTGTTCTCGCCCGTGCCGAGGCTGAGCGCCTCCGGCCGGATCAGCAGGCCATGCGCCTGGGCCACGCGGCGGGGCGCGGCGCAGGCAAGCCGGGTGCCGGCGCGTGTGAGGAAGCCGCCAGGCTCCATCCGGCCTTCCAGCCACAGCGCGCTGCCCAGGAACTCGGCCACGAAGCGGCAGGCCGGCTGCTCATAGACCTCGCGCGGGGTGCCGATCTGCAGCACGCGACCTTGCGCCATGATGGCGATGCGGTCGGCGAGCGCCATCGCCTCCTCCTGGTCATGCGTGACGATCAGGGTGGTCGTGCCGATGCGCGTCAGGATCTGGCGCAGCTCGGTCTGCAGCGTGTGGCGCAGCTTGGCGTCGAGGTTGGAAAGCGGCTCATCCAGCAGCAGAAGGCGGGGATTGATCGCCAGCGCGCGGGCCAGCGCCACCCGCTGCTGCTGCCCGCCCGAGAGCTGAGCGGGGCGGCGGGCATCGAGGCCGGTGAGGCGCACCAGCTCCAGCATCTCCCCCACGCGGCGGGCGCGGTCGGCGGTGGCCATCCCGCGCCGGCGCAGGCCATAGGCCAGGTTGTCGGCCACGCTCATATGCGGAAACAGCGCGTAATCCTGGAAGACCAGGCCAATGTCGCGGCTATGCGGCGGCAGGCGCGTCAGATCCCGGTCGGCCAGGGTGATGCTGCCGGAATCGGCGCTCTCGAAGCCGGCGACGATGCGCAGCGTGGTGGTCTTGCCGCAGCCCGAGGGGCCGAGCAGGGCCACCACCTCGGCCGGGCCCGCATCGAGGCTTGCGCCGTCCAGGGCGAGGGAGGCGCCGAAGCGGCGGGTCAGGTTCTGGATTTCGAGCATCAGCCGCGTCTTCCCACATCACCCGCCAGCCGCTCGATGCCGATGGTGCGGTCGAGCAGGAGCAGCAGCACCAGCGTGACGGCCAGGAAGACCGTGGAGACGGCGGCGATGGTGAGGTTGAGGTTGGCGCGCATCTCGGCCACCAGCGCGATGGGGAGCGTCTGGGTGAAGGCATCGGAGAGGAACAGGCTCACGGCCACCTCATCGAAGGAGAGGACGAAGGCCATGGCCGCCCCGGCCACGATGCCGCTGCGTGCAGCCGGGACCGCCACATCCCACAGCGCCCGCGCCTCGGTCGCGCCGAGCGAGATGGCGGCCTCGATCTGGCTGCGCTTCACGCCGATCAGGCTGGCCAGCACGGCGCGCAGCGTGAAGGGCAGCGTGATGACCACATGGCCCATGACCAGCCGCGTGAAGGGATCGAAGATCCCGAGCTTCGCCGTGAAGACGAGGAGCGAGAAGCCGATGACCACGGTGGGCACGAATTTCGGCGAGAGGAACACCGCCTCCAGCGTCTCCCGCCCCGCAAGGCGCGGGTCCATCAGCGCCAGCGCGCCCATGGTGCCGAGGATGGTGGCGCTGGCCGCGGCAACCAGGCCCAGTTGGAGGCTGATGAACAGGCCATCCATGTAGGTCGGGTTGCTGGCGAAGGCGCGGTACCAGCGGAATGAGAACTCGCGCGGCGGAAAGGCGCCGAGGAAACTGCGATCATCGAAGGAGAGCAGGCAGGCCACCAGCAACGGCACCAGCAGGAACAGCACGGCCGCCAGCACCGCGCCGCGCGCGAGCAGGCGTGCCGCGAGATCGAATGCCCCCCTCATCGCGGGATCAGCCGCCGCGCCAGCGTGCTCAGGCCATAGACCACCAGGAAGGCCAGGATCAGCATGGTGATGCCGATGGCCGCGCCTGAAGGATAATTCCCGATATCGGCGAAGCGCGTGTACATCAGGCTCGTCGTGAAGACGACGACGCCGCGGCCCAGCACCAGGGGGGCCACGAAATTGCTGATGCACATGGCCAGCGCCACCAGGAAGGCCGAGACCAGGCCGGGGGCGGCCAGCGGCAGCAGGATGCTCACCACCGCATCGCTGCGGGTGGCGCCGAGCGAAGCCGCGGCTTCCTCCAGCCGGGGGCTGAGGGCGCGGAAGGTACCGACCAGCATGAGTGCCACGACCGGCAGGGTGAAATGCAGCAGACCGATGCCGACCAGCACCTCGGCATAGCGCGGATGGCGCGGCGCGAAGCCCAGCAGCGCGCCGATCGGCGCCAGCGGCCCCAGGCTGCCCCAGGCCATCTCGATGGCGTAGAGCCGCGCGATCAGGCTCATCACCAAGAGCCCCACCAGCAGCGCCAGCAGGAATTTCCGGATGGCCGCGCGTGGGCTGCGGATGGCGGCGAAAGCAAGGGGGGCGCCCAGCAGCACACTGAGTGTCGCGACGATCAGCCCGATCCGGAAGGTCTCAAAGAAGTAGAAAAGGTAGGCCGGCTGCAGCAGCTCGCGGTATTGGGCGAGTGTCCAGCCCTCGCCCGGGCGCATGCTGCCGGGCACGAAGGGCTTCAGGCTTTCGAGCGCCAGCAGCGCCACCGGCCCGCCCATGAGCAGGGCGAGCAGCAGCAGCCCCGGCAGGACCAGCCAGAGCGCGAGCCGTGAGGTCACCCGCGCCGGACCAGCGGCGTGATCTCCGTCTCCCAGCGCCGGGTCCAGGCATCCACCTGGGAGGACATGTAGGCGTAGTCGGGGATGTAGGCGAAGCGCTCCAGCTCATCCGGCTTGTAGAAGATGTCGGCGATGGCGGGTGCCGGCGTGCTGTGGATGTTGGTGGGGCCGGAGCCCAGCGGCATGTTGTAGCGCGTGTTGATGGGCGCGGTCGCGAAGTGGTTGGCGAAGCGCTTGGCGGCGGCGACGCGCGCCGCGTTCTCGCCCTTCATCACGGCGAAGCCCTCGTTGAACAGGAAGCCCTTATTGTCCGTCAGGCGCGTCAGCAGGCGGCAGGGGAAACGGTCCCGCACGGCCTGCCAGCCGCCCGTGTTCCAGAAGGCGACGGAGAGATCGCCGGCACTCATCGCGTTGATCATCTCGGAGTTGTTGGCGACGACGCGGCCGATCTGCCCGCGTTCGGCCAGCTGCCTCAGGAATTGCCAGCCGGGCTCGATGTTGCGCTCATTGCCGCCGCGCTGCATGGCCAGGCTGACCAGCAGCAGGCCAGAGAGGTTCACCGGGACCGGCACGCAGAGCTTGCCCCGGAAGCGCGGTTCCAGCAGTTGCTCGATGCTCTCGATGGGCGGGCCGGTCACGAGGTCGGTGCGGTAGCCCCAGAAGGCGCCGGCGGTGGAGAGCGGCACCGTCATCTTCTGCCCTTGGGCGTTCTTCTTGAAGAAGGCGTCGGGGATGTCGCGCAGCGCGGGCATCTCGGCCTCGCTCACCGGCTCCATCCAGCCCGCTTCCATCATGGCGGCGAAGACCGGGTCCCAGGCGGCGATCAGGTTCTGTGGCACGCGAGGCCAGAGGGGACGCAGCCGGCCGACCACGGCCATCGCACCACCCGCATGCAATTCCCATTGGATGCGGTCTCCCGTCGCGCGCATCCATTCCTCGCCGATCGGGCGGCAGACCTCGATCCATTGGGCGCCCCACATCACGACGAGCAGTTGCTCGCCCCGCGGCTGCGCCAAGACCGGGCCTGCCCCCGCCATCCCGGCCAGGCCCCCCAGGAGGGCGCGACGGTTGACGGCGGGCGAGGCGATGATCCGGGCCATGGAGGTCTCCACGAGGGTTCCGCGGCACGGGGCATGCATAGGGCATGCCAGGAACCGGGAGAGACATTCATGAAGCCTGACCTCATTCTCACGGATGCCATGTTGGTCACCCATGGTGAGACGCCGATCCCGCGCGCCTTCCTCGCCATGGCGGGCGGCCAGATCCTGGATTGCGGCCCGATGGAGCGGCTGCCCCAGAGCGATGCGCCGAAGCTGAGCCTGCCCGGCCGGCTGCTGACGCCAGGCCTGATCAACATCCACACCCATGCCGTGCTCTCGCTGATGCGTGGCATTGCGGTCGATATGGGCTTCGCGCCGGCCTATACGCCGGGCGTGCCGCATGGGCATGAGATCAACGCCGAGGAAGCCGTGGCGCTGGCGCGGCTGGGGGCGATGGAATCCATGCTCATGGGCTCCACCGTCATGGTGGACAGCTATGTCCATGGTGAGGTGACCCTGCCCGCCATCGCCGATCTCGGCCTGCGCATCTGGGCCTGTGGGCGGCTGCATGATGTCGATTTTTCGCGCGTGCATCTCGCCGATTGGCGTCACGTCCCGGAGATCGGCGCGCAACGCCTGGCGGAGGTGGAGGCGCTGATTGCCCAGTTCCATGGCAGCCATGGGGGCAGGGCGCATGTCATCGTGGCACCGCATGCGCCCGACACATGCTCGGCCGGCTTGTTGCGCCGCGCGGCCGATCTGGCACGCGACGCGAAGCTTTTGACGACCATGCATCTTTCTCAATCGCAGCTTGAAAATGCCGAAATTCAGCGGCGCGACGGATGCTCGCCGACGCAGCTGCTGGAACGCTGCGGCCTGCTGGATGACCGGCTGATCGCGGCGCATTGCATCCACATGTCGCCCGATGACGTGGCGCGCTTCGGCGCAGCCGGCGCCGCCGTCGCGCATGTGCCGAAGGGCAATGCCACGGGCGGGGCCATCGCCAACACGCCGGCGCTGCGCGCGGCGGGTGCGCGCATCGCGCTGGGCACCGACAACCTCACCCAGGACATGGCTGAGCAGATGCGATGGGCATTGGCGACCGCACGCATCCGCGTGGGCTCGGTCGGTGAAGGCTGGCAGCCGGAGGACGCCTTCGCGATGGCGACGGTGAATGGCGCGGCGGCGTTGGGCAAGTCGGGTCGGCTTGGCCAACTGGCGCCGGGCTTCGCGGCCGATGTCGTCGCCTGGGATTTCCGCCGCGCCCACCTGACCCCGCTGCTCGACCCGCTCGGCACGCTGGTGCATGACGCCAATGGCCGCGATGTGGAGCATGTCTGGATCGGCGGCCGGCAAGTGGTGGAGGCGGGCCGCCCCACCCAGACCGACGAGGCTGCGGTGCGCGCCGCAGCCCAGACCGCCGCGGAGGGACTCTGGCAGCGTGCGCGGAGTGCCATCGCCGCCTGAGGGCGATTCTTTTGGCTTGATGCGGGGCGCGAGCCTCTGCCAGCCTCCTGTCCATAAAATGACCAGGAGGAAACAGATGCTGTTGAGTCGCCGGGGCCTTTGCCTCTCCACGGCGATGCTGGCCGCACCCAGCATCACGCGCGCCCAGTCGGGGGCCATTCGTCTCGTCGTGGGGTTTCCGGCCGGCGGCGGCGTCGATTCCATCGCACGCCCCGTTGCCGCCCGCTGGCAGGAGCGGCTGGGCCAGCCCGTCGTGATCGACAACCGCCCGGGCAACAACGGCAACATCGCCATGGATTTCGTGGCGAAGGGTATCGCCGACGGCACGCAGCTGTTTCAGGGCAATGTCGGCAACCTCGCCATGACGCATGCGCTGTTTCCCAACCTGCCCTTCGACACCGGCCGTGATTTCCGCGGCGTGGGGCAGCTCACCCTCGGCCCGCTGGTCTTCGCGGTGCCGGCTGAGAGCCCCATCCGTTCCATGCAGGAGCTCGTCGCCGCCGCGAAGGCGCGGCCGGGTGCCTTGAATTTCGGATCCGGCGGTTCGGGCGGGGTGCCGCATCTGGCCTTCGAGGTCTGGAAGCGCGCGGCCGGCGTGGACATCGTGCATGTGCCCTATCGCGGCTCGGCCCCCGCCCTGCAGGACCTGCTGGGCGGGCGCATCCAGCTCATGGTCGATGGCTATTCGCTGATGCGCGGCGCGCATGAGGGCGGCCGCCTGCGCGTCATCGGCATCACCTCCGCGGACAGGCATCCGCAACTGCCCGATGTGCCGACGGTGCGGGAAAGCGGGCCGGACTGGGTCTTCACCTCCTGGCAGGCCATCGTCTGCCCGGCGGCGACGCCGGCCGCCGTGCGGCAAAGGTTGGAGGACCAGTTGGCCCGCACCTTCCGCGAGAGCGACCTGCCCAATGTGCTCACCGGCCTCGGCACCTTCCCGCGCTTCGCGCCGGGGGCCGAGGTGGACCGGCTGATCCGCGAGGATCGCGCGCTTTGGACCTCGGTGGTGCGGGAGGCCAATATCAGTGCCGATTGAGCTCAAGCGGCGCGCTGCGCTCGGCCTCCCTGCGCTGCTCCTGGCGCGGCCTGCCATGGCGCAGGACTTCCCCAACCGGCCGGTGCGCATGGTGATCGGCTTTCCACCCGGCGGCGGCGTGGACATCGTGGCCCGCCTCATCGCGCCCCGACTCTCCGAGGCGCTGGGCCAGCCCTTCCTGGTGGAGAACCGCGCCGGCGCCAATGGCAACATCGCCATGGACGCGGTGCATCAGAGCCCGCCCGATGGCTACACGCTGTTCTACGGCAATGTCGGCAATCTCGCCGTGACCAACGCGCTCTACCGCAACCTCAGCTTCGACACGCTGCGCGATTTCGTCCCGATCGGGCAGACGATGGAGAGCTTCTCCGTCATCGCGGTGAATGCCGAATTGCCCATCCGCACCCTGCCCGAGCTCATGGCCTATGCGCGGGCCAATCCGGGGCGGCTGAATGGCGCCTCCGCCGGGGCGGGCGGGCCCACGCATCTGGCACTCGAATTGTTCAAGCGGCAATTCAGCCTCGACATCGTACATGTGCCCTATCGCGGCTCGGCGCCAGCCATTGTCGATCTGGCAGGTGGCCGCGTTCAGATGATCATCGATGGCTATTCGCTGATGCGCGCGGCGGTGGAATCGGGCCGCGTGCGCGTGCTGGCGGTGGCGGCCAGCCGGCGCGAGGCGCTGCTGCCGGATATCCCGACCACGGCCGAGGCGGGCGCGCCGGGCTTCGAGGCCGGAAGCTGGCACATGCTGACCGCGCCCCGCGGCACGCCCCAGCCCGTGCTGGACCGGATCGAGGCCGCTCTTGGCAGGGCGCTGGCCGAGCCCGCGCTGGTGGCCGCGATGGCTCAGCAAGGAGTGGCGGCGCGCTTCCGCAACCAGCGCGACGCGGCGGCCTTCTTCGCCGCCGAGCGCGAACGCTGGACGCGGGTGATCCGCGAAGGGAACATCACGGCGGATTAGGCGCTCACGGCCACGCGCTGCAGCAACGGCAGCGTTTCCGCCACGATCCCGGGCAGGGCGGCCAGATGCGGCGTCACATCCTGCCCGGCGCGGATCGCGCGTTGGAGGCGGTCAATCCCGTTGGTCAGCCGCTCCGCCCCCAGGCTGCGGGCGGGCTCCATCACCATATGGGCGGCCTGGCGCATGCGCGTCACGTCGCGCGCGATGCGCGGCTCGGCCAGCACGGCGCAGCCCTCGCGGATCTCCTCCACCATGTCATGCATGGCGTGCGCGGCGAGCGCGCCGAGATCGGCCACCGAACGCCGCAGCGTGGCCTCATTCACCAAAGGCGGTTCCTCGGGGACCATGGCGGGCAGGGCGGCGCGCCAGGAATGGCCCGAGACCAGCTCCTGCATGGCGGCGAGCAGCGCGTCGCGGTCGATCGGCTTGGCCAGGTGGCCATCCATGCCGGCCTCGTAGCAGGCCGAGATTTCCTCTGGCAGGGTCGAGGCCGTCACGCCGAGTATGGGAATGGCGCCCTTGGGCGCGGGCAGGGTGCGGATGCGGCGCGTCGCCTCCAGCCCGTCCATGCCGGGCATGTGGACATCCATCAGCACGATGTCGAAGGCATGGTGCTCGACGGCGGAGACGGCGGCCGACCCGCTGCTGACGAATTCGACGCGATGGCCCGCCGGTGCGAGCAGCGCCTGGATCACGAGGCGGTTGGGCGCAAGGTCATCCGCCACCAGCACCAGCAGGCCCGGCATGTCCGCCATGGACGCGACGGGGGCGGGCACGGGCTCGGGCACCGGGCGGCCGGCGAGCGTGCGCAGCGGCAATTCGAGCCAGAAGAGCGCACCCGACCCGGCCTCGCTCTCGCAGCCGATGGCGCCGCCCATGGCGGCGGCGAGCCGCGCGGTGATGGCCAGGCCAAGGCCGGTGCCCAGTCCCTCGCTCTCGCCATGCGGGGAGATCTGCGCGAAGTCGCGGAACAGCAGGTGGCGCTTGTCGGGTGGCACGCCAGGGCCGCTATCCTGCACCTCGATGCGCAGGCCGGCCTGGCCGCGCGCGAGCGTGCGCACGCGCAGATCCACCCGGCCGCCATCGGGGGTGAACTTGATGGCGTTGGAGAGCAGGTTCAGCAGCATCTGGCGCAGGCGCATCGCATCCGCCTCCACCATCTCCGGCATGGCGGGCGAGAGGTCGAGCGAGAGGCGCAAGCGCTTGCGTTCCACATCGGGCGCCATGAGGCCGACACAGGCCTCGAAGAGCGGGCGCAGCGCCACGGGGCGCAAATCGAGGTCGAGCTGCCCGGCCTCGATCTTGGTCAGGTCCAGCAGGCGGTTCACCAGCTCTCGAAGATGGCCGCCGGCATCGTGCAGCAGGCGCAGCTGGTCGCGCTGGGTGTGGCCCAGGTTGTTGTCCTGCATCAGCGCCTGGGCGAAGCCGAGCATGGAATTGAGCGGCGTGCGCAGCTCATGCGACATGCGGGCCAGGAACATGCCCTTGGCCACGTCCTCGGCATGGGCGGCGTCGCGCGCGCGGGCCAGCTCCTCATTGGCGCGCTTGAGCTCGGTGATGTCGGTGCGGATGCCGATGGTGCCGCCATCGGGCGTCATGCGCTCGGTGATCAGGATCCAGCGGCCATCGGGCAGGAGGGATTCGAGGGGCGCGCCCTTGGAGCGGCGCCAGCGCACCATCTCGTCGATCGCCGCCTCGATATCGCCCGTCAGCTGCGGGAACTGCCCGCGCAGCGCGCCCTCGCGCATGATGTCGCGGAAGGAAGCGCCCTCGCGGATGAAAGGGGCGGAGAGGGCGTACATCTCGCGGAAGCGCTGGTTGCAGATCACCAGCCGGTCATCCGGACCGAACAGCACGAAGCCGTCTGTCATGCTGTCCAGCGCGTTCGCCAGGGTGGTGCGCCAGCGGTCGCGGTCGCCCTCGGTGCGTTCGCGCTGGCGCAGCATGATCGAGAGCAGGCCGGCCAGCGTGATGATCAGGAGCCCAAAGGCGCCGGAGAAGAGGATGGCGGGCCAGCGATCGGCCGACCAGGCGGCGAGAGCGGCCTCTCGCGTCATCGTCACGCGGATGGTGAGGTTGCCGTAGAGCGTTGGGCGGGTGAGTGCGAGGACGGGCGGCTCGGCCGCCGGGTCGGGGCGCGTCGCGATCAGCCCCTCGTCATGCGGCAGGGCGGCCAGCAGCAGGCCGTCATTGCGCATGAGGGTGATGCGCAGGCCCGGCGCATCACCGCCCGAGGCCAGCAACTGGCTGAGATTGGCGAGCGGGATTTCGGCCATGGCGGTGGCATTGGCCAGGCCGGAGATGTTCACGGGGTGGGCGAAGAACAGCCCCCATTCGCGTGAGGCCGGGTTGCGGATGGGGCCGCCGATCCGAAGCCCGCCCTCATGCAGCCCCGATTCGTTGAAGCTGGGCCCGGTCGGTCCCGGCAGGCGGCGGCGGCGATACACGCTGAGCGCGGTGGCGACGGCCTGGCTGGTGGAATCCAGCACGAGGATGTCGCGGTAGATCAGGTTCTGGTTGTTGAGTTCCTGCAGCACCTCGTTCGCGCGGTTGGCGTCGAAGCGGCCGTCACGCGCCGGGCCCAGGATGACGGGCAGGCCGAAGAGCAGGGATTCGACCTGGGTGAAGTGGCGGTTGATGTTGGCCTCGACCGCGCGCGCGATGCGCTCGATCGTCTGGTTTGCCTGCGCCAGGGCCTCCTGCCGGCCGCGCTCCACCATCAGGCCGGTGGCGAGCGCCTGGACCAGAAGAACGGCCACGGCGGTGCCGACGACGGTGCGGCGGAGGGAGCGGGTCAAGGGTGCGGCGTGCCCGGTGGGGCTACCCAAGCCGCGGCAGGACATGCGTCAAGCCGGATGCCGGGGCCATGCGTCGCATGGTCACCGACCCTGGGCCGTCTCGCCACGGGTGGAGGTTGCAGCCACATAGAATGCCCTGGGAATTAGATTTGTCTCTGGTTTTGAAAGTTATCTGTCGGGGTGTGATTCGCCAATGTAAAGAAGCCTCGGTTCACAGGTTTGCGCCAAGGTGTTGCCGGGAAGACTCAAAATCCTTCCCGGCTGAGCGCGTCCAGCGCCTGGCCGAAGCCGCGGGTGGAAAAGGGCAGCGCGACATCGGCTCCCAGCGCGTCGCGGTACTCCAGCCTTCCCTGCGCCTCGCGCCCGCGCAGGCGCGTGAGTTGGGCGGCACTCACATCCGCCTCCGCCACGCAGCCTCGCGGGCCGCAGGCGCGCAGCGTGACGGGGATGGCGGTGGCGCGATCGGGCAACTGGATCGTCATCGGCGCCGCCACCGTCACATTGGCCGGGATGAGCACGAGCAGCCGCATGGGGTCGCCCCGCTGCGCCCGGCCGAAGGCGAATTGCGCCACGGGCTGTCGGCGCTGATCCTGCAGGGATTGCAGGATCTCGCAGCCGCGCGGTCCCGTGGGCCGCGTCTCGCAGCGCAGCACCCAATCGCCGAAGCTGGCATTGGTGACGTTGGGTGGCGCAGCCGGGGCCTGAGCTTGCGCCGGTGCGGCCAAAAGCAGGGTTGCCAGCGCCACCATCCATAAGCGCATCGCTCGCCCCTTCCGCTTCATGCCCGCATTCTAGCCGAGCCGCCCGTGCCGCGCGATGCGGGCAAATGTGACGAATACCCACAAGCTCGCCCGGACCCTCTTGGACAAGCGCGCAACGGGTGGTAAGGCCTCCCGCGTCGGAGCGTAGCGCAGTCTGGTAGCGCACCAGTCTGGGGGACTGGGGGTCGTGGGTTCGAATCCCGCCGCTCCGACCATCGCGGCCTTTCCCCGAGCTTCCCCCAGCCTCCCGCGGAGAGCCGCACTTGGACCAGAGCACGCCCGAAGCCCTCAAGACGGATGCCGGCCATGAGGCCGCCCGTCGCCGCAGCTTCGCGATCATCGCCCACCCGGACGCCGGCAAGACCACGCTGACCGAGAAGCTGCTGCTCAAGGGCGGCGCCATCCAGCTGGCCGGCCAGGTGCGCGCCAAGGGCAATCGCCGCTCCACCCGCTCGGACTGGATGAGCATCGAGCAGGATCGCGGGATCTCCGTCGCCACCTCGGTGATGACCTTCGAGCGTGACAACCTGATCTTCAACCTGCTGGACACGCCGGGCCACGAGGATTTTTCCGAAGATACCTACCGCACGCTCACGGCGGTCGATGCCGCCGTCATGGTCCTCGACGCGGCCAAGGGCATCGAGGCGCAGACGCTGAAGCTGTTTGAGGTCTGCCGTCTGCGCGACATTCCCATCATCACCTTCATCAACAAGATGGACCGCGAGGGGCGCGACCCCCTGGAGCTGCTCGACGAGATCGAGAAGACGCTCGCGCTCGACGTCTCGCCCGCCGCCTGGCCGGTGGGGCAGGGGCGGGAGCTGATCGGCGTCTATGACCTGCTGGACCCCGCGCTTCGGATGCTGGACACGGCCGATGGCAGCCACATCCCGCTCTCGGGCCTGGAAGACCCGGCGCTGGAGAAGCTGGTGCCGGCAGCCCTGCTCTCCGAGTTGCGCGACCAGGCGGGCCTGGTCTCGGGCGGCTATCCGGAATTCGACGAGGAAGCTTTCCTGCAGGGCACGATGACGCCCGTCTTCTTCGGCAGCGCGCTGCGTGATTTCGGCGTGGGGCACCTGCTGGACGGGCTGGCCCGCCTCGCCCCGCCGCCCCGCCCGCGCGCGGCCGATGCGCGGATGGTGGCCCCGGGCGAGGGCAAGCTGACCGGCTTCGTCTTCAAGGTGCAGGCCAATATGGACCCGCAGCACCGGGACCGCGTGGCCTTCCTGCGCATCTGCTCCGGCCGGCTGCAGAAGGGCGCGCGCCTGCTCCAGGTCCGCACCGGCAAGCAGGTTCCCGTCAACGCGCCGCTCTTCTTCTTCGCCAAGGATCGCCAGGTGGCCGAGGAGGCATGGCCCGGCGATGTGGTGGGCATCGCGAATCACGGCACGCTTCGCATCGGCGACACGCTGACCGAGGGCGAGCCGATCAATTTCCGCGGCGTCCCCTCCTTCGCGCCCGAGCATCTGCGCCGCGTGCGCCTCGACGACCCGATGCTGGCCAAGAAGCTGAACAAGGCGCTGGAGCAACTGGCCGATGAGGGCGTGGTGCAGATCTTCCGCCCGCTCGACGGCTCGCCGCCCGTGATCGGCGTGGTGGGGCTGCTGCAGATCGACGTGCTGCAAAGCCGGTTGAAGGTGGAATACGGCGTGCCCGCGGGCTTCGAGCAGACGCAGTGGGAGTATCTGCGCTGGGTGACCTCGGAGGATCGCGACGCCGTCTCGCGCTTCAGCCAGTTCAACCGGAGCGAATTGGCCGAGGATCATGACGGCGCGCTGGTCGCGCTCTTCACCTCGGACTGGCGCCGCAAGCGTGCCGAGGAGGAGTGGAAGATGCTGAGCTTCCATGCGCTGCGCGAACAGCACGCCCTGCCCGAGAAAAAATAGCGCTCAACCCGCCGCCGGCGCCTCCCGCGTGACGCGCCAGACCGTGTTGGTCAGGTCGTCGCAGGTGATCAGGGCGCCGCGTGGATCCACCGTGACGCCGACCGGCCGGCCCCTGGTATTGCAATCGGCCGTCAGGAAGCCCGAGACGAAATCCACCGGCTCGCCGCATGGCTTGCCGTCGCGGAAGGCCACGAAGACGACGCGGTAGCCGGCAGGCGGCGTCCGGTTCCAGCTGCCATGCTCGCCGATGAAGACACCCTCGGCGAAGGGCGCCCCCATGGAGGGGGTCGAGAAGGCGAGGCCGAGGGCCGCCACATGCGCGCCCAGGCTGTAATCCGGCGCGGTGGCCGCCGCGACCTTGGCGGGGTTCTGCGGCTGGGCGCGGCGGTCCACATTCTGCCCCCAATAGCTGTAGGGCCAGCCATAGAAGGCGCCCTCCCGCACCGAGGTCAGGTAGTCCGGCACCAGGGCGGGCCCGATCTCGTCGCGCTCATTCACCACCGCCCAGAGTTCGCCGCTCTGCGGATGGATGGCGAGGGCGGTCGGGTTGCGCAGGCCCGTGGCATAGGGGCGGTGCGCGCCGGTGGCGGCGTCGATCTGCCGGATCAGCGCGCGGTCCAGCTCGGCCGCCATGCCGCGCTCGGTGATGTTGCTGTTGGAGCCGATACCCACATAGAGAAAGCGCCCATCGGCGCTGGCGGCGAGCGACTTCGTCCAGTGATGGTTGATGGCCGAGGGCAGCAGCGCCACCAGGCGCGGCGGGCCCGAAGCGTCCATCTGCCCCTCCCTATAATCGAAGCGGACCAGCGCATCCTGGTTGGCGACGTAGAGCGTGTTGCCGAGGAGAGCCAGGCCATAGGGCGCGTTCAGATCGGCGGCGAAGACGCGGCGGATCTCGTAGGTGCCGTCGCCATCCGCGTCGCGCAGCAGCGTCAGGCGCTGCACGCCCGGCACGGAGCTGCGTCCGAGCCGCTTGATGAAGCTGGCGATGAAATCCTTGGGCCGCAGCGGCGGCGCGGAACCGCCCGACCCTTCGGCGACGAGGATATCGCCATTGGGCAACAGCAGCGTCTGGCGCGGGATCATCAGATCGGTGGCGATGGCCTGGATGCGAAAGCCCGGCGGAACCTGCGGCATCTCGTTGCCCCAGATGGCCGGGCGGGGAATGTTCATGTCGGGCAGCAAGCCGCTGCGTGGGGCGGGCAAGGGCGGGTTGGGCCCGCGGGGCGGCACGGCGGGCTGCTCGTCACAGGCGATGAGCGCCATGGCGCCCGCGATCAGGCTTCGGCGGTTCATCGCACATCTCCTCGGTGGGCGGAGGCGTTTCCCCGTGGCGCATAGCCCAGCCACGCCGCGGCGAGGGCAAGCAGGAAGGTCACCGCCGAGAGGTAGAGCCCCTGCGGCATGGTGGCCCAGGCATCCTTGGCGTGGATGAAGGCATTGATGATGCCCATGATGCTCATGAGCAGGAGCGCCAGGACGTGAAGGACACGGCGGGTGCGTTCCATCGGCGGCGCGCGGAACAGGCGGATCACCCCCAGAGCACCACCGGGACACTCGCCACCAAGGCGGCGATGAGCCAGGAGGAGAAATTCGCCCACTGCACCTGGTAGCTGCGCATATAGGCCCAGTCGCTGAGCAGTGCGCCCAGGAAAAGCGGAACGGGGCAGCCCAGAAGGATGGCGTGAAGGGGATGGAGAAGCATGGCGCCTCTCGCTCCGGTCGTCGCTGACATGGGGTCCCCTGGCGCTATCGCTCCAGGCATGATGCATGGCGGCCGGGATGGTTCCGGCCGCCTGGAACGTGGCTAGGCCACGATCCCCGCCGCGATCTTCTCCGCCGTCATCATGGTCGGGAAATTCGTGTTCGCGCAGGGCACCACGGGGAAGATGGAGGCATCCACCACGCGCAGCCCCTCGATCCCGCGCACGCGGCCCTCATGATCCACCACCGCGCGCGGGTCATCCTCGGCCCCCATCCGGCAGGAGCAGGAGGCGTGCCAGACGCCGATCGCCGCCTTGCGGATGAAGCCCTCCAGCGCCGCGTCGTCGGTCATCACCTCGTCGAAGCGGTAGCCCTCGATCACGAAGCGGTCGATGAAGCGGGAGCGCAGGAAGCCCGGCCCGTCCATCACGGCGCTGATGACGTTGGTGAGGAAGCGGTTCTTGGAATTGATGACGCCGAGCTTGCGGACGCGGTCGGTGTAGCTCGCCGGGAAGTGATCCGTCGTGACCTGGCCGAGTTCGCCGCTCATCTGGATGGCGGCCATCATGCGGAAGCCGGTCATCAGCCGTTCGAGGTCGCGCGTGTCGGAGAGGAGGTTGAACTCCACCACCGGCTCGGCCTGCCAATGGGGCGAGGCGAGGCGCACCTGGCCGGCCTCGGAATAGGTCTTGTTCACCCAGAGCAGCAGCGAGGCCACCTGCTTGCCCACCGCATGCCAGGCCGATTTGCTGACGGCGGCGGCGAACATGTCGCCCGGCGGGATGCCGTCCAGCCCCGAGGAATAGCGCAGCCCCACCAGGATGTGCCGCCGGGTCCGCTCATCCACGCGCGCACCGCGCCGGAGATAGGAGGAGAGCGAGACGGAGGGGTGGTCCATCAAACCCTGGCCCACGCCGGGCAGGTTCTGCCGCACCTCGATCCCCATCTCGCGCAGATGCCCCGCGGGGCCGATGCCGGCGCGCAGCAGATGGGCGGGGGAATGGATGGCGCCGCAGGAGAGGATGATCTCGCGCCCGCGGAATTCCTGCTCCTGCCCCTTCACGAGGGCGACCACGCCGACGCAGCGATTGCCTTCGAAGATCAGGGACTTCACCTGCGTCTCGGTGGAGATGGTCAGGTTTTCCCGCGCGCGGGTGGAGCGATCCAGGTAGCCCATCGCCGCCGAGGCGCGCTGTTCGCCCTCGTTGGAGATGGTCATCGGGAAATAGCCATCCTCGAAGACGCCGTTCTGGTCGGGCAGGAACTTGAAGCCGGCGCCCTTGAAGGCCTCGGCGGCGGCCTTGGCGTGGTTGTTCCAGTCGGAGGGCGGGATGCGGCGGACCGGGATGCGGCCTTCCTTGCCATGCAGCGGGCCGTCGAAATCGAGGTCCCGCTCGACCTTCTTGAAGAAGGGCAGCACGGCATCCCAGTTCCAGCCGGCCGCGCCGCGCTGCTCCCACTCGTCGTAATCGGTCGGCGCGCCGCGATTGGCGAGCTGGCCGTTGATGGAGGAGCCACCGCCCAGCACGCGCGCCTGCTCATATTTGCGCAGGGGCGGCCGTTCTTCCGGGCGGTTGTGCGGGATGACCTGGGTGTGGACCTTCAGCTCGGTCCAGTGGAAGCGCGGGTCGAAATAGGCGGTGCCGGGGTAGCTGTCCTTGATCTCGGCCGGCTCCTCGCCCGGGGGCGTATCGGGGCCGGCTTCGCAGACCAGGACCTTGCGGTGGCTCTGCGCCGAGAGGCGATGCGCCAGGACGGAACCGGCGGAACCGCCGCCGACGATGATGGTGTCCCACATCATCAGGCGGGTTCCTTGGCCCGGTCCGCCATCATCTGCTGGAAGGCCGGGCGGGCATGGCAGGCGGCGAGCCAGGCCTTCACATGCGGCGCGGCCTCGAACAATTCGGTGGCCGGGGCGGCGTAGCGGATGACTTCGGCCAGGTTGATGTCGGCCACCGTGAAGCGCCCGCCCACCACGAAGCCGGTCTTGGCCAGCGCCGCGTCCAGCACGGCGAAGGGGGCGCGCAGTGCCTCGATCGAGGCCTGGGCCAGCGCCGCATCGCGCTCGGCCTCGGGCTTGGCCAGCATGTTGTACAGGATCTGGATGGTGTGCGGCTCGGCCTCGGTCATCGCCCAGAGGGACCAGGCGGTCATCTGCGCATCCTCGCGCAGGTTGGCCGGCGCCAGCGGGCCGCCATGCTTCTTCGCCATGTAGAGATTGATGGCCAGCGACTCGACCAGGACCAGCCCGTCATCCTCCATGGCCGGGATGCGGCCATTCGGATTCACCTTCAGGAATTCGGGCGAGCGCGTGTTCATCGGCGCATCCGCCGCCAGCGGATCGGCCAGGTTGTAGGCCTGGGTCACCGGCACATGGCGGAAGGGCATCCCCGCCTCCAGCGCCAGCCAGATATTGCGCGTGGCGCGCGAGCGATAGACGCCGTAGATCGTCAGCATGCGGAAGCTTCCTCCAGGAATTTCCCCAAGCCTCGCATGATCGCCCCCGGAAAGGGAGGGGGCGAGGGCGTCAGCCCTGCATGGCCGCCACCACGAGCCCGACATTGTGGCGCATCATCGCCTCATAGGTCGCGGCCGGCCCATCGGGGCCGGAGAGCGCATCGGCGTAGAGGCGCCCGCGCACGCGCACGCCCGCCTCCTCGGCCAGGCGGCGCAGCGTCGCCGGGTTGGTCATGTTCTCCATGAAGACCGCGGTGATGTTCTGGGCGCGGATCTGCCGGATCAGGCTCGCCACCTGCTGCGCCGAGGGCTCGGATTGCAGCCCGACGCCCTGGGGTGCGAGGAAGCGCACGCCATAGGCCGCGCCGAAATAGGCGAAGGCGTCATGGCTGGTGACGACCACGCGCCGCGCCTCGGGCACGCGGGCGATCTCGGCCCGGACCCAGGCATCCAGCGCCTCCAGCCGGGCCACGGCGGCGGCGGCACGGGCGCGATACTCGGCCTCGCCCGCCGCATCGGCGCGGATCAGCCCGGCCTCGATGTTGCGGAGATAGGCGATGGCCAGACGCGCATCCTGCCAGGCGTGGGGGTCCTGGCTGCCATGGTTGTGGCCCGGTGTCGGGGCGGCACGGCGCAGCGCGATCCCCTCTGTCGCCATCACATTCACGCCCGCAAAGCCGCTGGAGGCGATGAGGCGGTTGAACCAGTTGTCGAAGCCCGCGCCGTTGCGCAGCGCCAGGCGCGCGCCGCGCACCGCCTCCGCATGCGAGGGCCGGGGCTGGAAATGATGTGCGTCCACATCGGGGCCCGCGATGACGCGGATATCCATGCGCTCGCCCGCCACGTCGCGAAGCAGGTCGCTGAGGATCGAGAAGGAGGCGACGGCCATGGGGCGGGGCTGGGCCCGAGCGGGGCCAAACGGGAGAAGGGCCGGGAGGGCGAGGAGGGCGCGACGATGCATCAGGCGACGTCCGGAAAAGTTATGATATAACCTATCTGGACCGAAACCCGCTTCCGTTCAACGCCCGAAAAGCCGCTTCAGCCAGCCGCGCAGGCCCTCGCCACGCTTCACGCTCTTCTGGTGCGCCACATGCGGGCGGCGGGCCGGTGGGGGCAGGGCGGTGGCAACGCTGTGGCGCCCGGTGTCCAGCGCCTCGATCAGCCGGAGTTCGAGCATGAGCACCTGCACCACCGGCTCGGGCGGGTTCTCGCGCAGCAGGGCATGGGCGGTCTCGGCCGCGTCGTCCCAGGCTTCGGTGCGGCGCAGCGCATCCACCACGCGCACCCGCTGCTCGGCATCGAGCGGCGGGCCGCTGCGCCAGAGCGCCACCGCCTCGAGCCGCCAGGCGCTGGCGAGGTCCGGGCGGGCCATGTCATCGGCGATCCAGGCGGCGTGCAGCGTGGCTTCGGCGGCGGCATGCAGGGCGCCGGTCTCCTCCAGCACCAGGGCCCATGCCAGGAAGCGGCGCGCCAGCGGCGGGTGCGAGGCGTCGTTCAGCAAGGCGCGGAAATTGGCCGCTCCCACGGCCTGGGCGGCGGCCGGATGGGCCTGGGTGATGTCGGGCGCGGAATAGCCGCAATGCGGGCACTGCTGCAGCCAGCGCGCCATGGTGCCGCGGATCGGCTGGCCCGGCCGGAGGTCGAGGTCGGGCGCCTGCTCGGGCGCGGCCGGGCGGAAGGTGTGCTGGCGGCTTTCCGTGCCGCACACGCCGCAGACCACGCCATGGGGCGCGGTGGAGGCGGAGCCGGGGGCGGGGCGGGGTTGGGCCATAGCCCCAATCTAGGCACGCCGAAGCGTTTGGCGAAGGGGGCAGGGATGGCGGGCGCGTTCAGGCCCTTGCAATCCGCCGCGGCTGCACGCAAGGAGCCTTTGGTCCGGCGTCGCCTCGTCCGGCCGGCCGGCCCCCATCCAAGGACGCACATGGTCCCGACAGCCACCCCCCCGCGAGAACTTCCCACTGATCTCTCGGAGCGCTTCGAACTCTGGGCGAGCGGGATACCCTACGAGCTCGGCTTCTGGACGCATTGGGCGAAGACCCAGGGCGGCGGCTGGCCGGATGAATTCGCGGCGCGCATGAACCCCGAGGCGCCGCTCGTTCCTTGGCTCGCCGATCGGGCGACGGCGACGGGGCTGACCCATCTGCGCGTGCTCGATGTGGGTGCCGGCCCGGTCACGTCCATCGGCTATGTGCCGCCCCCTGGCATGACGATGGAACTCGTCGCGACCGACCCGCTGGCCGATGCCTATACCCGCATCTTCGACGCGCTGGGCCTGAAGCGCCCGGTGCCGACCACCTTCGCCCCGGCCGAGGAACTTTCGGCCTTCCTGCCCGAGGATTCCTTCGACATCGTGCATTGCCGCAACGCGCTCGATCATTCCTTCGACCCGATCCGCGGCCTGACGGAGATGCTGCGCGTGGTGAAGATGGGCGGGCAGATCATGCTCTACCACAATGCCAATGAGGCGGAGAGCGAGGCGTATTCCGGCTTTCACCAGTACAATTTCGACGTGGAGGATGAGCGCTTCATCATCTGGCGCGGCGCGACACGCTGGGACGTGCAGACCGAACTGCCGATCCGCACCTGGATCCGGGCGCGCCGCCGTGGCCATGTCGCCGTGCTCATCGAGAAGCGCAAGCCGATGCCGATCGAACGCGAGAACCGCTTCCGCGCGCGTTTCGCCGAGACGTCTCGCGCCCTGATGAACCTGATCATCCGCCGCAGCCTGGGTTGAGGCGGCACGCCCGCATGCGCCACGACGGCTCATGGAGGGCGCGAAAGCCTCTGGAGGTTGTGCCCCACATCGCCTAACCTCTGTCGCGCCAGGCCCCCGAAGAACCGGATTCGCACCCATAATGCCGCGCGGTGACCTCTTTCCCGATATCGCCCCGTTCGAGACCGGCCTCCTGCCGCTCGGCGATGGGCATGTGATGTACTGGGAACAGGTGGGCAATCCGCGCGGCCAGCCCGTGCTCTTCCTGCATGGCGGGCCCGGCGCGGGGGCGGGGGCGGTGCATCGCCGCTTCTTCGACCCCACCCATTGGCGCCTCATCATCTTCGACCAGCGCGGCGCCGGCCGTTCCCGTCCCTTGGGCGAATTGCGCGCCAACACCACGCCGCACCTGGTGCAGGACATCGAGACGCTCCGGAACTTCCTGGGCATCGAGAAATGGCTCCTCTTCGGGGGCTCCTGGGGCTCGACGCTGGCGCTCGCCTATGCCCAGGCGCACCCGCAATGCGTGACGGGCTGCGTGCTGCGCGGCGTCTTCCTCGGGCGCGACGACGAGGTGGAGTGGTTTCTCTACGGCCTCCGCCGCATCTTCCCCGATGCCTGGGCCGCTTTCGCCGAGCACATCCCCGAAGCCGAGCGACATGACCTGCTCGCCGCCTATCTGCGCCGCCTGACCGACCCCGAGCCCTCCATCCACCTGATGGCCGCCCGGGCCTGGAGCCATTACGAGGGCAGCTGCTCCACCCTGCTGCCCAGCCCCGAGACGGTGGCGAGCTTCGCGCAGGATCGCACGGCGCTCGGCCTCGCGCGGATCGAGGCGCATTACTTCGCGCACAAGCTCTTCCTGCGTGAGGGCGGGCTGCTCGCCGGCATGCAGGACATCGCGCAGATCCCGGCCGAGATCATCCAGGGCCGCTACGACATGGTCTGCCCGGCCGAGACCGCCTTCGAACTGGCGGCGCAATGGCCGCGCGCGCGGCTGACCGTGGTGCCCGATGCCGGGCATTCGGCGCTGGAGCCCGGCATCCGCACCGCGCTGGTGAGTGCCGTGGAACGCTTCCGCCGCCGCTGAGGCCTGCCTCCTCGCCGCCGCGATTCGCCGTGCGATTGCATGGCAGGGCCGCGTCCAACCCGTTTCCCGGCTGGGCTGATTGACAGGGGCCGGCGAAACCGCTTGAACCCGCCCGCTTCCATCGGACGTGTCGGCTTCGGCTGGTGCGGTACTGCGGAGGGGTGCCCGAGTGGCTAAAGGGGACGGACTGTAAATCCGTTGGCTTGCGCCTACGCTGGTTCGAATCCAGCCCCCTCCATATTCCCCGGTGGCAGCGGGTTTTCGTCGCATGCGGCGAGGCTCTTGAGCTAACCTCATCACCGCCACGGCGCGGGTGTAGCTCAATGGTAGAGCACCAGCCTTCCAAGCTGGCTACGGGGGTTCGATTCCCCTCACCCGCTCCATCCCGCACGGCCAGGGCGCCGGTGGGCACCGCCGGGCTGGCGATCGGGCAATAGCGGATTTCGGTGGTCGCGGCCCGTGGGGGTCACGATCGGGTCGTGACATCAGGCGTCGGGAACATCTCCATGGCCAAGGCAAAGTTCGAGCGGAACAAGCCGCA
>JAIYCD010000294.1 GCA_027488195.1 Acetobacteraceae bacterium
CATGCACGAATGGGGCCATGGCTGCGGCGAATGCCCCGCCTGCGACTTGCGCGCCCGGGGCTGGGCGGCCTATGCGGGGGCATGACGCAGCGCACACGCCTGGAGGGCTTCGCCTTCCTTCTCGCCTTCGGGCTTTGCATCCCGGCCGCCAATTGGCTGATCGGCAATGCCGGCACCTTCTGCGTGCCCAATGGCCCATGCCTGATCCCGGTGGCGCCGGGTGTCATGGCGCCCTCGGGCGTGCTGATGATCGGCCTGGCCCTCGTCCTACGTGACCTCGTGCAGCGCCGGCTCGGCGTGAACTGGGCGCTGGGCGCGATCTTCGCAGGCGCCGCCCTCTCCGCCTATATCGCCCCACCCGCGCTGGTCATTGCCTCCACCGTCGCCTTCCTGCTCTCCGAGCTGGTGGACCTCGGCATCTACACGCCCTTGCAGAAGCGCGGGCTGGTGCTCGCCGTAGCGGCCTCCTCCATCGTGGCGCTGCTGGTGGACAGCGTGATCTTCCTCTGGCTCGCCTTCGGCAGCCTGGACTACCTGGCGGGCCAGGTGATCGGGAAGACCTGGATGGTGCTGCTGGCCCTGCCCATCGTGGCGCTGCTGCGCCGGCGGGACGCGCGGCTCGGCCTCGCCTGAGGCTCGGGCCTCAGCTGGCCGCGAAGGCGCGTCCGCCCTCCCAGGCCTGCTTGCGGCGGGCCCCGTTCAGGAAGATGGCCACGGCGTCCCGCGCGAGTCCGGCGATTTCCTCGCGCGCCGGCACTTTCCGGACACCGAGCAGCAGGCGGATCTGCGTCGAGCCAAAGGCCATGCCATAGAGCATCCGGCCCGTAGCCACCGGGTCGCCCGGCCGAAGCCGGCCCGCTTCCATCGCCACGCCGATCAGGCGCTGCAAGGCGCTGGCCCCGCGGCGGACCAGCACGCGGTGGAAGGTCTCCGCCAGCTCCGGCGAGCGCCCTGCCTCGGCGATCACCAGCCGGAAGATGCCGATGGGCCGCAGCGCCAGCAGATGCCGGCCGGACGCCTCCAGGATGCCGGCCAGGGCCCGTTCCAGATCGGGCTCAAGGGCCAGCGCCGGGTCGAGGTCGAGCGGTGCGAGGGAATCATTGATCGTTGCCTCGAAGAGCGCGGCCTTGGATGGAAAGATACGATAAAGGGTGCGCTTGGACATCGCCGCCTCGCGCGCGACCTCGTCCATCCTGGCCGCCGCGTAGCCATCGCGGATGAAGACCGCGGCGGCAGCCTCCACCAGGGCATGCCGGCGCTGCTCCTCCGGCATGGGGCTGGGCCCCGGCCGGCAACGTGGCCGGGCACCCAGATCCTGCGACACCGGGGCTACTCCGCCGGCGCGTGCGTGGCGGCCGCGGGCTGGTTCTTCTCGCCCGCGCGGCGGGCGCGGAACAGGCGCAGCACCAGAACGAAGAAGAGCGGCACGAAGATCACCGCCAGCACTGTGCCCGCGATCACGCCACCGATCACGCCCACGCCGATCGCGTTCTGCGCGCCCGACCCCGCGCCGGAGGAGATCGCCAGCGGCACGACGCCCAGCGTGAAGGCGAGCGAGGTCATGATGATGGGCCTCAGGCGCTGGCGTGCCGCTTCCGTCGCGGCCTCCGCCAAGGAAAGGCCGCGGTCAAAGCCCTCGCGCGCGAATTCCACGATGAGGATGGCGTTCTTGGCCGTCAGCCCGATCGTCGCCAGCAGCCCCACCTGGAAATACACGTCATTCGCCATGCCCTTCATGAGCGAGGCGACGACCGCACCCAGCACGCCGAGTGGCACGGCCAGCATCACCGCGGTCGGGATCGACCAGCTCTCATAGAGGGCGGCCAGGCAGAGGAAGACCACGATGAGCGAGATCGCATAGAGCGCCGGCGCCTGGCCCGCGGATTGCCGCTCCTGGAAGGAAATGCCGCTCCATTCATGGCCGAAGCCGGGCGGCAGCTGCTGCATCAGGCGCTCCATCTCGTCCATCGCCTGGCCCGTGGTGAAACCCGGCGCCGGCCCGCCCTGGATCTCGCGCGAGGGGATGCCGTTGAAGCGCTCAAGCCGCGGCGAGCCGAACTGCCATTCCGCCCGGCCAAAGGCTGAGAAGGGCACCATTTGCCCCTGCGTGTTGCGGACGTACCATTTGTCGAGGTCGGCCGGCACCATGCGCGCATCCGGCGCGCCCTGCATGAAGACGCGCTTGATCCGGCCGCGATCCATGAAGTCATTGACGTAGGTGGCGCCCCAGGCGGTGGAGAGCGTCTGGTTGATCTCGGTGATGGTGAGGCCGAGCGCGCTCGCCCGCTCCCAGTCGATGATGAGGCGGAACTGCGCCTCGTCATTCAGCCCATTGGCGCGCACGCGGGAGAGGATGGGGCTGGCCTGGGCCAGGCGCAGCAGCTGGTCCCGCGCCTCCATCAGCGCCGCATGGCCCTGCGCGCCGCGATCGAGCAGCTGGAAGGAGAAGCCGGTCGCATTGCCGAGTTCGCGGATGGCGGGCGGCGAGGAGGCGGTGATCAGCGCATCCTGATAGGTGCCGAAGCGGCGGTTGATGCGCTCGGTCAGCGCGCTGACCGAGTTCTGTGGCCCGCGCCGCTCATCCCAGTCCTTCAGGGTGATGAAGCCAAGGCCGGAAGCCTGACCGCGCCCGCCGAAGCTGAAGCCGTTGATGGCGAAGAGGCTGTCCACCACCCCGGCCTCCTCCTCGCGCAGGTAGCGGCCCACTTCGTCCAGCGCGCGCTGCGTGCGGTCGGCCGTCGCACCCGGAGGGGCGGTCACCTGGACGAAGGCGATGCCCTGGTCCTCATTCGGCAGGAAGCCGCCGGGCAGGCGCAGGAAGGCGTAGCCGAGCGCGCCCAGCAGCGCCGCGTAGACCATCAGCATGCGCGCCGGGCGGCGCAGGCTGGCGCGCACGCCCCAGAGGTAGCCGTTCGTCGTGCGGTCGAAGCCGCGGTTGAACCAGCCGTAGAAGCCGCGCGTCCCCTGCCCCGGCTTGTGCGGCTTCAGCATGGTGGCGCAGAGCACCGGCGTGAAGAAGATCGCGACCAG
>JAIYCD010000270.1 GCA_027488195.1 Acetobacteraceae bacterium
GAGAGATGGGCCAGTGGTGCCAAGTCCCCCGAGGCGCCGACCGAGCCTTGCGCCGGCACGTCCGGCAGCATGTCCGCTTCCAGCAGCGCCAGCAGCGTCTCGATGATCTCGCACCGCGCGCCGGAAGCGCCGCGCGCGAGCGAGAGCGCCTTCAAGCCGAGGATGAGGCGCACCACGGGGCGCGGCAGGTTCTCGCCGGTGCCGGCCGCGTGGCTGCGCAGGAGGTTGAGCTGCAGCTTCGCCAGGTCCCCCTCGGCGATGCGGGTGGAAGCCAGCTTGCCGAAGCCCGTATTCACGCCGTAGAGCGCGGCGCCGGTGGCCAGGGCGGCGCGCAGCGTGGCGAGGCCCGCCTCCACATCATCCCGCCAGCCGGCGGCGAGGGTGAGGGAGGCGCCATCGCGGATGGCGCGCCAATCGGAAAGCCGGGCCTGGCCGGCGGCGAGGGTGATGCGGTTCATGGCCCCAGCATATAGCGGTGGCCGCACCGCCAAGCCATCACAGGCTTGCACCCCGCTGGCTGGCCCGCGATGTTTCACCCATCGTCTTCAAGGGATTCCGATGGCCGAGTTCTTTGCCCACCATGCCCTGCTGCCCGGCGGATGGTCCGCCGATGTGCGCATCGTCTGCGATGACAAGGGCCAGATCACCGAGGTCACGCCCGGCGCCACCCCGGGTGCGGCGCGTCGCCTGCGCGGCCATGTCATCCCCGGCATCGCCAACCTGCACAGCCATGCCTTCCAGCGCGCCATGGCCGGCGGCGCCGAGCGCCGCAGCCCGGCCGGGCGCGACAGCTTCTGGACCTGGCGCGAAACCATGTATCGCTTCGCGCTGAGCGTCGGCCCGGAGGATGCCGAGGCCATCGCGGCCCAGCTTTATGCCGAATGCCTGACGCGCGGCTTCACCCAGGTCGCGGAATTCCACTACCTGCACCACGCGCCCGATGGCTTGCCCTATGCCGACCGTGCCGAGATGGCGCAGCGCCTTTTCGCGGCGGCGGCGGCCACCGGCATCGGCATCACCATGCTGCCCAGCCTCTACCGCCATGGTGGGATCTTTGGCGCGCCGCCGCATGAGGGGCAGCGCCGCTTCCTGAACGACCTCGACGGCTTCCACACCATCCTGGAGCGCGTGCAGGCCACCGCCGCCAGGCAGCCCCACGCCGCCTGGGGTGTCGCGCCGCATAGCCTGCGCGCGGTCACGCCCGCCATGCTGGAGGCGATGGCCGCACTCGACTGCCCCATCCACATTCACGCGGCCGAGCAGCAAAAGGAGGTCGAGGAATGCCTCGCCGCCACCGGCCTGCGTCCCGTGGAATGGCTGCTGCGCAACACGCCGCTCGATGCGCGCTGGGTGCTGATCCACGCGACGCACATGACGCCCGAGGAGACCCGCGCCCTCGCTGCGACCGGCGCCGTGGCCGGGCTCTGCCCCTCCACCGAGGCCTCGCTCGGCGATGGCGTTTTCCCCCTGCCGGATTACCTCGCCGCCGAGGGACGGCTTGGCTTCGGCACGGACAGCCATGTCGGCATCTGCCCCGCCGCCGAGTTGCGGCAGCTGGAGACCAGCCAGCGGCTGGCGCTGGAGCTGCGCAGCGTGGCGACCGACGAGGCGCGGCCGCATCCGGGGCGCGGCCTGCTGGAGCGCGCATTGGCCGGCGGCGCGCAGGCTTGCGGTGTGACGACCGGCGGCATCGCCCCCGGCCTGCGCTGCGACCTGGTGGAGTTGGATGACGAGCACCCCACGCTCGCGGGCCGCAGCGGCGATGCGCTGCTCGACGCCTGGTGCTTCGGCCCGGCTGACCGGATGGTGCGCAGCGTGGCCGTCGGCGGCCGCGTGGTGGTGGAATCCGGACGGCATCTGCAGGAAGGGACGATCCGCGAGAATTTCTCCCGTACGATGAAGAGGCTTGGCGCATGAGCGGACCCCTGCAAGGCAAGATCGCCTATGTCACCGGCGGCAGCCGCGGCATCGGCCGCGCCTCGGCCATCGCCTTCGCGGAAGCCGGCGCCGATGTCGCCATCTGCCACCTGGATGACGAGGCCGAAGCGCGCACGCTGGTCCAGGCCGTGACCGCCCGCGGCCGGCGCGGCTTCCAGATGCCGGCCGACATGGGCGATGTTGCCGAGATCAACGCCTTCGCCGCCGCCGCGGAAGCGGCACTCGGCCCCTGCGACATCCTGCTGAACAATGCGGGGATGAACATCCGCAACCCCTTCGGCGAGATCACCGAGGCGGAGTTCGACCGCATGGTGGCGGTGCACCTCAAGGGCATGTTTTTCATGGCCCAGGCCGTCTATCCCGGCATGGTGGCGCGGGGCGGGGGGCGTATCATCAACATCGCCTCGCAGCTCGCGCTGAAGGGCTCGCCCGGCATCGTCACCTATTGCGCGGTGAAGGCGGGCATCATCGGCTTCACCCGGGCACTCGCGCATGAGGCGGGGCCGAAGGGCGTGCTGGTGAACGCCATCGCGCCGGGCCCGATCGAGACGGATTTGACGCGCGGCCGTGGCGAGGCGTGGAAAGCGCGGATCTCGGCCAGCCTGCCGCTCGGCCGCCTCGGCCAGCCCGAGGAAATCGCGGCGACGGCCGTGCTTCTGGCAGGGCCCGGCGGCAGCTATTACGCGGGGGCCTGCCTTTCGCCCAATGGCGGGGATGTGATGCATTGAGCGCTGGCGTCGAAATCCGTGCGATGCGGGCGCAGGAGGTTCCGCTCGCAGTGGATTGGGCGGCGCGGGAGGGATGGAATCCCGGCCTGAATGACGCCACGGCTTTCGCTGCGGCGGATGCCGGGGGCTTCCTTTGCGCCATGCGCGGCGAGGAGATGCTGGCATGTATCACGGCGGTGAAGACCGGCAGCGATTTCGGCTTCATCGGCTTCTATATCGCGCGGCCCGATATCCGAGGGCAGGGGGTCGGCTTCGTGCTCTGGCAGGCGGCGATGACGCGCCTTGAAGGGCGCTGCATCGGCCTCGATGGCGTCGTCGCGCAGCAGGCGAATTACCGCAAGGTGGGCTTCACGCTCGCCTGGAACAATGCGCGCTACCAAAGCGAGGCGCCGCTGCTGCCGCCGGCTGGTGGCGTGAAGATCGTCGATGCGGCGGAGGTGGATTTCGCGGCCCTCACCGCTTTCGATGCGCAGGCCTTCGGCACGCCGCGCCCGGACTTCCTGCGCGGCTGGATCAGCACGCCCGGGCATCGCGCGCGGGTGGCGATGGGCCCTTCGGGCATCATCGGCTCCGCCGTTCTGCGACCCTGCCGCGAGGGTTCCAAGCTCGCGCCGCTTTTCGCCGTGGATGTGGCGGTGGCGCGCGCGCTGATCGCGGATCTTGCGCCGCATCGCGCACCCGGTCCCTTCATCCTCGACCTGCCCGAGCCGCATGAGGCGGCGGTGGCGCTGGCGCAGGGGATGGGGCTCACGAAGACCTTCGAGACGGCGCGGATGTACACGCGCGAGCCGCCGCCCATGGCGCGGGCGCAGATCTTCGGGCTGACCAGCTTCGAACTCGGCTGACGCTGAGGGGCTGATTCACCGCTCCGGTGATTCCACCTTCGCGGATCAGGCCCTAATCCACGATGAAGAGGGTGACGCCGGTCTCGGTGCGGGAGCGGTGCGGGGAATCCCCGAAATCGGAGACCTGGTAGCTCATGCCGGCCTTCATCGGGAAGGTCCGGCCGTCTTTCAGCTCGGAGACCATCTCGCCCTTCACGACGTAGATGATGTGGCCGCGGTCGCACCAATGGTCGGCCAGGTAGCCCGGCGAGTATTCGACAAGGCGCACGCGGATGTCGCCGATGTTGAGCGTGCGCCAATGGCCCATGCCCGTCTCGCCCGGATGTTCCGTGCGGGGGACGGCGTCCCAATCGGTCACGGTGAAGGGCAGCGCCGGGATTTTCATGGGGCGTAGCTTTTCGGAGGTCAAGGAAGCTGAGGTTCCTTGTGGGATGCTCGAAGGGCAAAGCCCTTCGAACACTCCCGTTGTGGTCTTAAGCGAGCACGAAGACCGGCACCGGGGCGCCATCACCCTCCGTCGCGCGGAACTTGACGCGCACCTTCTGCCCGACCTTCAACGCGTCGAGGTCGCATTCGACGATGTTGGTCAGCATGGTCGGGCCTTCGGCCAGCGTCACATAGGCCACGCAGAAGGGTTCCTTCCCGCGCGCCACGCTGTAGCTGTAGATCACGCCATCGCCCGAGGCTTCCACGAACTCCACATTGTTGGAGAGCGTGAAGGGCGAGACATGGCGCGGGTAGTGGAACAGCTTGCCCGTGTCATTGCACTTGCCGAGGATCAGCTTGCCCGCGCGGCAGCCGTCGAAATA
>JAIYCD010000054.1 GCA_027488195.1 Acetobacteraceae bacterium
ACGAGAAGACCGACATCGGCACGATCATCAGCCAGGGCCAGTTCGAGAAGGTCCAGGGCTTCATCGCCGAGGGCAAGGCGACCGCCGGCGCCACCGCGCATGAATGCAGCGCCATGCCCTCCGACCCCGCGCTGAAGAAGGGCCTGTTCCTGCGCCCGGTGATCTTCACCGGCCTCGATGGCAAGTCGCGCCTGGTGCAGGAGGAGATCTTCGGCCCGGTCACCGTGATCCAGCCCTTCGACGACCCCGAGGCCGTGCTGGCCGAGGCGAATGACAGCGACTACGGCCTGGCGGCATCGCTCTGGACGAACAACCTGAAGGTCGGGCTCGACCTCGCGCATCGGCTGGAGGCGGGCCTCGTCCAGATCAACCAGAACCTGGTTGTGCAGGCGAACCTCTCCTATGGCGGCGTGAAGTCGAGCGGCCTCGGCAAGGAAGCCTCGCTCGAAGCCATGCTCGAACACTTCACCCACAAGAAGACCATCATGGTCAACATGGCATGAGCCTCGACCTGACGGGCAAGACCGCCGCCGAACTCAAGGCGATGGTCGCCAATGCCGAGGCCATCCTGGCGGGCCCCAACGCCAAGCTCCATGCGAAGGCGACGGAGTTCCGCGAAGCGGCCAAGCTCGCGCTTTCCGAGCGCCGCGTGCTGCCGACCGGCAACCGCGCCGTGCCGGATGAGGCGCTGAACGCGGCGGTCGCCCGCATCAAGGCGGTGGCGGCCGAGGCGCTGGCCAGGTTCGACCTGACGCCCGAGACGGCGAAGGCGCGCGGCATCACCACGCCGCATGCGCTGCTCGCTTCCAATGGCGCGCCCAAGACGGGCGGCGGCGTGCGCACCAAGAAGTTCAGGCGCTGCCCCTATATCTCCTACCGGGGGCCGGGCGGCATCGCGATGCTGCAATACGCCCTGCTGCCCGAGGAAGGTGCGACGGGCTTCTGGTCCGGCGGGCTGGTCGCGGTCGGCAGCGCCGAGAGCAAGACCGGCTTTGACGTGGCGATGGAGCCGGAAGCCGCCATCGCGGCCTTCTTCCAGGCGCTGACCGAGATCGCCTCCGCACGGCCGTGACGGCGGAGGCGCAATGCAGCGTCGTCATCGTCGCCTATCACTCGGCGGCGCTGCTGCCCGGCTGCCTGGCCGCCATCCCGGAGGCCTGCCCGGTCATCGTCGTGGACAATGCGAGCCCGGATGACAGCGCGGCCGTGGCCGCCGCGGCGCGCCCTTCGGCACAGGTGATCCGTGCGGGGCGCAACCTCGGCTTCGGGGGGGGCGCCAATCTGGGCTTCGCCGAGGTCACCACCGAATTCGGCCTGCTGCTCAACGCCGATGCGACGCTCGAGCCCGACACCATCGCGGGCCTGATCGCCGCCGCGCGCCGCTACCCCGAGGCCGCGCTGCTGGCGCCCGAGGTGATCGCCGAGGAAGGCCACATGCAGTTCGGGCACGACCTGCCCTACCGCCGCCTGCGTGGGCCGGTGGTGGAGCCGGTGGGCGATGCCTGCTGCTGGTATGTCGGCGGCTCGGCCATGTTCCTGCGGATGTCGGTGCTGCGGGAGCTGGGCGGCTTCGACCCCGACATCTTCCTCTATTTCGAGGATGACGACCTCTGCCTGCGCGTCGGCGCAGCCGGCCATGCGCTGCTGCATGTGGCGGGCGTGCGGGTGAGACACCTGGGCGGGGCGAGTTCCGCCCCCTCGGCTGGCCTTTCGTATTGGAAGGCGTTCCATCAGGGCTGGTCGCGGCTGCACCTGGAGGCGAAGCATCGCGGGCGCGGGGCCGCCTGGCGGCTGGCCCTGTCGGAGTGGCCTGGCCTCGCGCTCAAGGCGGCGCTGCGGCGCGGCGATGACCGGCGGGTGAAATGGCGAGGGCGCGCGGCGGGGATGTGGGCCTGGATGACAGGGCGCCGCGCCACGGAGATCACGCTCGGCGGTTGAGCCGGCCTTCTACTCGGCGGCACGCCCCATCGCCGACGCATAGCGGCTCGCCGGCCGCGCGAGCCCGAGGTTCTCCCGCAGCGTCCGCCCCTCATACTCCCGCCGGAACAGCCCGCGCGCCTGCAGGATGGGGACGACCTGGTCCACGAAGGCGTCGAACTGCCCGGGGAAGAAGGGCGGCATCAGGTTGAAGCCATCCGCACCGCCCTGGCGGAACCATTGCTCCATGACATCCGCCACCTGCACCGGCGTGCCGATGACGGTGAGATGCCCACGCGAGGCGGCCACGCGGTGACACAGCTCGCGCAGCGTCAGCCCTTCGCGCCGCGCCGTCTCCAGCAGCAGCAGCGCGCGGCTTTTCAGATGCTCGCTCTCCGGCAATTCCGGGACCGGCGCATCGAGCTCGAAGCCCGACATATCCATCCCCAGCCGGTCCGACAGCACGGTATTGGCCTGCTTCATGTCGAGCTTGCTGCTGAGCTCCGCAAAGAGCGCGCGGGCCTCGGCCTCCGTCTCGCCGATCACCGGCATGAAGCCAGGCATGATCTTCAGCGCATCCGGCGCGCGGTCATGCTGCGCCAGCTGCGCCTTCAGGCCCGCGTAGAATTCCTGCGCATCTGGGAGGTTGTTCTGGGCGGTGAAGACCACCTCGGCCGTCCGGGCCGCCAGCGCCTGGCCAGGGGCCGAGCTGCCGGCCTGGATGATCACGGGCTGGCCCTGCGGGCAGCGCGGCAGGTTGAGCCCGCCCTTCACGGTGAAGTATCTGCCCTCGAAATCCGGGATGTGCAGCGTGCCCGGCCGGACGAAACTGCCCAGCGCCTTGTCCATCACGAAGGCGTCGTCATCCCAGGAATCCCAGAGCAGCCGGCAGGCCTCCACGAATTCCTCGGCCATGGCGTAACGCTCGGCATGGGGCGGGTGCTGCCGGCCAAAGACGGCGCCGTTCTTGGGATAGGAGGTGGTCACCACATTCCACGCGGCACGCCCGCCCGAGAGGTGATCGAGCGAGGCGAAGGCGCGAGCGACGTGATAGGGCTCGGCATAGGTGGTGGAGGCCGTAGCCGCGAGGCCCAGATGCGTCGTCACCGCCGAGAGCACGGAGAGCAGCGTCAGCGGCTCGAACTTGCCGATCGAGGAGGGGTGCTCGGCATAGCCGGTCGTGAAGTTGTCGGCGAGGAAGAACATGTCGAAGCGCCCGCGCTCGGCAGTGGCCGCGATGTGCTTCATCAGCGCGAGGTCGGGCCCGCCCGGGATGGCATCCGGATGCCGCCAGCCGGCCACGTGATGCCCCGCGGCCTGGACGAAGATCCCCAGCCGCATCTGCCGCGCCTCAGCCATCCGCCTTGCTCCTTCCCTCTCGCGCAAGCAGGCGCGCAGCGCCGGCGCGCGTCAAGGATCACCCCCGCGCCAGCAC
>JAIYCD010000010.1 GCA_027488195.1 Acetobacteraceae bacterium
GGGTCGTAGAAGGTCGTCTCGATGCCCCAGTTCTTCAGCAGCGTGTTGGCGATGTTGCGCGCCGGGCCATAGACGCTGTCGGGCATCAGGCAATGATCGCCGGTCTTGAGATAGGCCATGAGCGGCAGGGTCACGGCGGCAAGCCCGGTGCCGACGATGGTGCAGCGCGTGCCGCCCTCGATCTCGGCGATCACATCCTCCAGCGCGTAGTGGGTGGGGCCCCCCTGCGTGCCATAGGTCATGAATTGTTCGTAGCGCTTGGCGGCGCCATCGCGCCGCGCCTCGGCCGTGGGGAAGAGCACGGTGGAGCCGCGATGCACGCCCGGATTCACGAAGCCGTGGATGCGCACGCCCGCGCGCCCCGCATGGCTCATGCGGGTGGAGAAGCCTTGCCCATGGGAAGCAGGGTCGTGGGAATCGGTCATCAGGCGGTTGCTTTCACGGTTTCGGGGCGGCTCGCCCATTCGGTCCAGGAGCCGTCATAGACGGCGGGTTCGGGCAGCCCGGCGCGCACCGCGCCGAGCGTCAGGATGCAGGCGGTGACCCCCGTGCCGCAGCTGGTGACCAGCGCGGCGCGGCCCTCAGCCCCGGCGGCGGCGAACCGGGCGCGGAGCGTGTCGGGCGGCAGCATGGTGCCGTCCGCGGCGAAGAGCTCGTTGAAGGGGATGTTGGCGGCACCGGGCATATGGCCGGAGGGCAGGCCGGGGCGCGGCTCGGGTGCCGTGCCCTTGAAGCGGCCGGCGGCACGGGCATCGAGGATGAGGGCCGAGTTGTCGGCCAGGACGCGCTTCACATCGCCGATGCCGGCGACGCGCCCGGCCACGAAATCCGCCACATAGGTGGTGGGCGTGGATGCGGCAGGCGTGCCGGAGGCGACGGGCCGGCCCTCGCGCTGCCACTTGGGCAGGCCGCCATCCAGCACCGCCGCCTTGTCATGCCCGAAAAGCCGCATCAGCCACCAGCCGCGTGCCGAGGATTGCAGCCCCTTCTGGTCATAGAACACCACGCGCGAAGCATTGGAGACGCCGAGCGCACCCATCAGCTTCTCGAAACGCGCGGCGGAGGGGATCATATGCGGCAGGGTGGCGTCGGGGTCGGCCACCACGTCGAGGTCGAAGAAATGGGCGCCCGGGATATGCGCCTCGCCGAATTTCGTGGCGCCGTCGAAGGGCTCGTTCGGCAGATACTTCGTGGTGTCGAAGACCAGGAGATCGGGCGCGCCGAGATGCGCTGCCAGCCATTCCGTGCTGACCAGGTTGTCCATTGTCATTCTCCCACCAAGGCGATGCTGATGCGGCGATTCTGCCGCCCCTTGTTCTCGAGCTTGAGCACTTCCACCCGGCCGATCTCGCCCGTCGCGCGCACATGGGTGCCGCCGCAGGGCTGCAGGTCCACGGGCGCGTCGAGCGCCCCGATCCGCACCAGCCGCACGCGCCCCGCGCCGCGCGGCGGCTGAACGGAGAGGGTGCGCACCAGCGAGGGATTGGCGTCCAGCTCGGCCTCGGTGATCCAGCTCTCGCTGATGGCGTGGTCGGCCGCGATCAGCGCGTTGAGCTTTTCGGTCAGCGATTCCTTGGCGGGCGGCTCGGCCAGGTCGAAATCGAGGCGGGATTTGTCGGCGCCGATCTGCCCGCCGGTGACACCCGCGCCGGGGATCAGGCTGCACAGCAGGTGCAGCGTCGTGTGCATGCGCATGTGGCGGTGCCGGCGTGCCCAGTCGAGCACCAGCGTGACCTCGGTGCCGGGGGCGGGCAGGGTGCTGCCCTCGGCCAGTTTGTGCAGGATCGCGTCGCCCTCGCCCTTGGCGGCCTCGGTGATCGCGACCTCGCCGCCGGCCCAGCGCATCACGCCGGAATCGCCCGGCTGGCCGCCGGCGCGGGGGTAGAAATTGCTGCGGTCGGTGATGACCCCCGCCTCATCGGCGGCGATGACGCGGGCTGTCACCTCGCGCAGATAGGCGTCGTCGCGGAACAAGGTCTCGGTCATGCACGGGTCCATTCGGCGCGCAGGCGCGCGTGGTTCTGCCGCAGCCAGAAGAGGCTGAGCGCGCAGGTGGCGTTCTGGATCGCGTTGCGGTCCAGCATCGCGAAGGCTTCCGCGGCGGGCATGATGAGCAGGCGGATATCCTCGCCCTCATGCAGCAGGCCATGGGTTCCAGCCGCTTCAGGCTCCGGCAGGCGGGCGCGGCCGCAGTAAAGGTGCATCAGCTCGTCGCAGCCGCCCTGCATGAGCATGTAGCGGCCGATGGATTCCACGAGGTCCGGCGCCACGGAGGCTTCTTCCATGGATTCACGCCGGGCCGCGGCCTCGGGCTCCTCGCCCGGCTCCAAGAGGCCGGCCACGCATTCGGTGTGGATCGGCGGCAGGCCCGCCGCATGCACTGGCAGGCGGAACTGCTCGATCAGCGCCAAGCGGTCGGACCAGGGGTCGAAGGGCAGCATCGCCACGCCGCCCGCCCGCCGCCACAGCTCCCAGGTCAACTCGGCCGAGCGGGTGCCGTCGAACCGCTCATAGGTGAAGCGCACGCGCTGCAAGGGGAAGCGGCCGGCCCAGACCACCTCGTCGGCGCGGATCTCGAGGCCGGGATAGGGCTTGATGCGGGGGGCCTTGGCGGGCCGTTCCTCGGGGTCTCTGGCGCTCATGACGCAGCGACCGTAACTTGCGCGCTCACGCCCGTCCATGAGCCCCAGCTTGCAAATCACACCCTTGGCCGCGACGCGCGCCAGCCGCCGCCGCGCCATCCTGTTCATCCTCGTGGCCGCACTCCTCTTCGCGCTGGCCGCCTGCTGCGTGAAGGCGCTGGAGGGTGGCGTGCCGCTCACGCAGGTGGTGCTGTTCCGCAGCATCTTCGCGCTGCCCGTGCTGCTGCCGCTGTTGAGCCAGGCGGGCGGCTGGGCCGCCATCCGCACGGCCCACCCGATGGGCCATGTCTGGCGCACCATCTTCGGCCTGATCGGCATGGGCGGCGCCTTCTATGGCTATGCCACCATGCCGCTCGCGACCGTCACGGCGCTGGGCTTCACCATGCCGCTCTTCCTCACGCTGCTGGCCGTGCCCCTGCTGGGTGAGCGGGTGGGCTGGCGGCGTGGCAGCGCCGTGGTGGTGGGGTTCCTGGGCGTCCTCATCATCGTGCGCCCGACCGGCGCGGATGCGGCCGAGCTGATGCCGAGCCTGATCGTGCTGGTGGCGGCGCTGGCCTGGGCGCTGTCCATGATCACCATCCGCCGCATGGGCGAGGCGGGTGAGAGCGGGGTCTCCATCGTGCTGTGGTTCGCCATCGGCTCCTCGCTCGTCGCGCTGCTCGCGAGCCTGCCGGGCTGGGTCTGGCCCAGCGCCTGGCAGTGGCTGCTGCTGCTGGGCATCGGCATCATCTCGGCCGGGGCGCAGCTGCTGATGACGGATGCCTACCGCTCGGGCGAGCCCACGCTGGTGGCCCCCTTCGAGTATTCCGGCATCATCTGGACCACGCTGCTGGGCGCCATCATCTGGGCCGAGGCGCCGGATGGCTGGGACGGCCTCGGCATCGCCGTGCTGGTCGCCTCGGGCCTCTATATCTGGTGGCGCGAGGCACAGCTGGGCCTGAAGCGTTGAGCCAGGGCCGCTTGCGGCCGGGAGGCGCCTGGGCCAAGTGGGGCTGATGTCCGCTGGTTTCCCCGCCTGGCTTGCCCGCCACCGCTGGAGCATCGCGCTGGCGCTCCTGCCGGCGCTGGTGGTGGCGATCCGGTGGGCGTCCTTCCTGCCCTCGGTCATCGACTGGGATGAGAGCCTCTATCTGCTCCAGGCGCGGGAATGGCTGCGCGGCAACTGGCCCTTCTCGGGCGTGTGGGACATGCACCCGCTGGGCGCGCCCGCCATCATCGCGCTGTTCTTCCTGATCTTCGGCGAGAGCCTGGAGACGGTGCGCTTCCTCGGCACCTTCTGCGTGACCGCTACCGGCTATGCGCTGATCGCGCTCACACGGGTGGTCGGCGCGCCGCGGGCGCTGGGCTATGCGGCGGCCGTGCTCTATGCCGCGCATACGCTGCAGCTGGGCGGCCTCGCCTCCAACACCGAGATCCTCTTCGCGCCCTTCGTCGTCTCGACGCTGGCACTCGCCCTGGCGCCCGGGCCGCTCTGGCCGCGCCTGATCGGCATGGGGTTGCTGACGGGCTGTGCGCTGCTGATCAAGCAGGTGGTGACGCCCGAGGGCTGCCTCGCCTTCGCGATCTTCGCCTGGCCGCTGCTGCGCGAGCGGCGCTGGCGGCTGCTTTTCGCCACCGCCGGGGCCTATGCCGCGCTCTGCCTCATGCCCACCCTGCTGGTCGCGGGCATCTATGCCCTGCGGGGCGAGTTCGACATCTGGTTCGAGAGCACCATCCTCGCACCGCTCGCCTATGCCTCGGGCCGCATCCCGCTGGAGCAGATGTTCTGGCGCATCACGCTCGCGGCGCTGGCGTTGCGCTGGCTGCTGGCGCTGGCGCTGCCGGCCATGATCTTCGCCCCGCGCGAGCCGGTGCTGCGCCGGCTGGCGGGCTTCGCCCTGCTCTGGTTCGTGGTCGCCAGCCTGGCCGTGGCGGGGCCGGGCTTCTTCTTCCCGCATTACTTCCTGATCCTGGTCCCGCCGCTCGCCCTCCTGGCCGCCATCGGCGCCTATTCCTTCGCCATGCATGTGGGCGGCGTGCGCGCCCGGCTGGCGCTGGCCGCACTGCTCGGCTTCGCGGCGGTGGACATGGTGGCGACGGACCTGACACCCCGCCTCTCGCGCGGCTTCGCCATGGGCGCGCCGGACACGCCCCGCCGCATGGCCGCCCTGATGAATGACGAGCTGCAGCCGGGCGACACCATCTTCGTCCCCAATTACCAGCCCGTGGTCTATTTCCTGACGCAGGCCCGGCTGCCCACGCGCTTTCCCTTCCCGGTGCACCTGACCGGCGGCTTCGCCAACCTCGCCGGCGTGGACACGGATGCCGAGGTGGCGCGCATCCTCGCCTCCCGCCCGCGCTTCATCGTGCTGGACCGCACCGAATGGTTCGCCATGCGCCCATCCGCCATGTCCATGCTGACGGAAGCCCTGGAAGAGGGCTATGAACTCGCCGCGAGCTTCGCGGAGGAGCGCGGCTCGGTCGAACTCTGGCGCCGCGTGGAGGCCGAATGATCGAGGACACCCTCTTCCTCGTCTCCAAGGTGTTCTGGCTCTTTGCCCGGCCCAACACCTTCGCCTTGTTCCTGGCCTGCCTGGGGGGCCTCGCGCTGGTCGCGCGCCGGCGCTGGGGGCGCTGGCCGCTGCTGCTGGGGCTCGGCTGGTTCGTGGCGGTGCTGCTGACGCCGCTGCCGGCCTGGATCACCCTGCCGCTGGAAGACCGCTTCTCGCGGCCTGCCGATGCGGGGCGCGTGGATGGGGTCATCATCCTGGGCGGCGCGGTCGAGCAATTGCTGACCGAGCGGCGCGGCATGCCGGCGCTGAACGGTGCGGCCGAGCGCATGACCGAAGCCGTGACGCTCGCCCGCCTGCACCCCGAGGCGCGGATCGTCTTCACCGGCGGCCAGGGCACGCTGGCACCTGGCCAGATGACCGAGGCCGATGTGGCCCGCCAGCTCTGGGCTGGCATGGGCCTCGAAGGCCCGCGCGTCATCCTGGAGAGCGCAGCGCGCAACACCTGGGAAAACGCGACGCTCACCCATGCGCTGATCCAGCCCAAGGCGGGCGAGCGCTGGCTGCTGGTGACCTCCGCCAGCCACATGCCGCGCTCGGTGGGCTGCTTCCGCCGGGCGGGTTGGGAGATCACGCCCTGGCCGGTGAACTACTCCACCTCACCGGGCGGGCAGGGCTGGTTCGACCCGCCCTTCTCCTTCCGGCTGGGCCAGGCGGAATGGGCGATCCGCGAATATATCGGCCTCATCGCCTACCGATTGCTGGGGCGGACGAGCGCGCTGTTTCCGGCGCCCTAACCCAGAATCAGGTCCCGCCACATGATGGTGACGGGGCGGCGGCCATCCTCCGTCTTCTCCAGCATTTGCCAGCCGAGCTTGAGGTAGAGCGCCTGCGCGTCATGCGTGTAGAGGAAGAGCGCCGGATGGCCCGCCTGCCGCGCCGCCGCCTCGACCGCCGCCACCAGCCGCGAGGCACAGCCCTGGCCGCGCGCCTCCGGCACCACATAGACGCCGGCGAGCCAGGGGGCGATATCCTGGCGGATCTCCAGATCGGCCGAGACGAAGCTCGCCGTGCCGCAGGGCACATCGCCCGCCATCAGGATGAAGCATTGCGGCGTGTCCCGCTCCGCCGTGCAACTCGCGATGATCTCGCGCACCTCCTCCAGCGGGTGGCCATTGGGCTGCCAGAAGGCGTCCCAGAGCCAATGCGCGACGAGGGGGATGAGTTCGGGCCGGTCGCGGATGGTGACGATCCGCCAGGGCATGCCCCGCGGCGTGGGCGTCACAGGGCCAGGATCCGTTCCGGATCGGCGCGGCCGCGCAGCAGGTCCCACACGCCCAGCATATTGCCCTTGAACCGGCCCCAGCGATCCACCTCCGGCTCCGGTCGGACCGAGCGCAGCAGGTTGATCAGGCAATGCCGCCCGGCCGAGGGCAGCGCATGGGACCAGGGAAAGCTTCCCTTTCGCGCCAGGTAGATCGGGTTCACCACCTGCGAATAACCAAGGCGCAGCCCGGGCACGCGCCCCTGCTTCACGCCGAGATGCACGCCCCTCGCACCTTCCAGGCGGAGGATGGTGCCATGGGGCAGCATGCGGCGCGTGAGGTCGATATCCTCGTACCAGGCATAGAGGGGCAGCTTCTCGTCGAATCTCAGGCCATGCGCCTGCATGGGGGCCAGGCGCAGCGCCATGTTGCAGCCATAGCCGTTGAAGTGCCCGTGCCGTGCTGTGAGTTCGGCGGGCGGCGTGTCGGCCGCGATCAGCGCGCGGGCTTCCTCGGGTGTGATGCCCGGCCCCTTCGCGCCATCGGCGATCACGGTGCCGGTCGCGACCACGCAGCCGGGCTCGGCGCGCAGCACCGCCTCCAGCGCTTCCAGCCAGCGGGGGGCCGCGATGAAGTCGTCATCGAGGAAGAGCACGGCGTCGCAATCGCCGGTCGCGTCCAGGATGCGGTTGCGCTGGCGCGGCAGCCCGGCCTCGGCCGTCAGGAACTCGACGCCGGGGAAGTCGTGCGGCAGGTCATCCACGTCCGATGTCGTCACATGGCAGACCAGGATGCGGTCGGGCGGGCGGGTCTGGAGGTCCAACTCGCGCAGCGTCTCGGCCAGGATGGCGGGGCGGCCGCGGGTCGCGATGCCGATCGCGATCCTCATGGGATGGCCTTCAGCGCCGCGGGTTCGGGCAGGCGCTTGGCCTCGGGTGCGAGGAAGCCTTCGAGCCGGCCCTGGAAGGTCGCGGCGTAATAGCGCGCATGCAGCAAGCGCCCGCGCAGCAGCGAGACGCCGATGCCGCCCAGCGGCCGGTAGAGCAACGGCGCCCAGGTGCCGATCGGCGCGCGATGCCGGCGCAGCGCGAAGCCGAGGCCCAGGCCGTAGCGCTTGGCCCGCACCACCGCCTCTGGCGTCAGCCGCTTGTCGGGGTGGATGATGCGAAGCGCGGGGTCGTAGCGCGCGACATGGCCGCGGGCCATGGCGCGGCAAACGAGGTCATTCCCCTCGGCCGAGCCGAAGCGCGCGCCGGGGCCCATCGCCTCGTCGAAGCCGCCCAGCGCCTGGGCCAGGTGGCGGCGGATCCAGAGGTTGAACTCGATCACGCTGGTCCAGACATTGGCGAGGGTGATGCCGCCGCCCTCCGGGTTCCAGCGCCCGGAGCCCAGGCCGCCCTCGGGTGCGGCCGCGGGGCCGGTCAGGATGGCAAGCCGGCTCTCCGCGTCGAAGGCCGCGCGCACCTTCCCCAGCACGCCGGGCGGGAACACGCAGTCATCATCCGGGAAGCCCACGATGTCGCCCGTGGCGTGACGGAGGCCGAGGTTGCGTCCGGCATTGGCGCCCTGGCCTGCGCCATGCTCCGCGCTGCGCAAATGGCGGAGCGGCAGGCGCGGCAGGTATTCGGCGACCAGCGCATCCAGCCGCCTGTCGCTGTTCTGGTCCACCAGGATCACCTCAAAGGGCGCGCTGGCATCGGCGAGCAGGCTGTCAAAGAGCGCGCCGATCTCGGCGACGCGGCCCATGGTGGAGACGACGAGCGAGATCATGCCGTCGCCACCTGGACGATCCCGGTCAGCTTGCGGCGGAATTCGGCGATGCTGAATTGCCGCGCCTGGGCCGCGCAGGCCTCGGGCGTGAAATCCGCCTCGCGCGCCACGAAGGCGCGGACGGCCTCGATGATGGCCTCGGGCGTCTGCTGCGCGAAGAAGAGGCCGGTCTCGCCCTCGCGCACGATGTCGCGCGCGCCGCCCTTGCCATAGACGATGAGCGGCGTGCCGCAGGATTGCGCCTCGACCATCGCGATGCCGAAATCCTCCTCGGCGGCGAAGACGAAGGCGCGGGCGGTCTGCAACAGCGAGACCAGCTCGGCCTGCGGCACCCGGCCGCGGATGGCGATGTTGGCGGCACCCGCCGCGGCCTTGGCGACCAGGGGTGCCGCCGGGCCATCGCCGACCACGGTGAGTTGCAATTCCGGCATGCGCGCGAAGGCTTCCGCCACCAGCTCGATCCGCTTGTAGGGCACCTGGCGCGAGGCCACGAGGAAATGCGTGCGCGGGGTGGTCGCGAGCGGGAAGCCGTCCAGGTCCACCGGCGGGTGCAGCACCCCGGCCTCGCGCCGCCAGACCTTGCGGATGCGCTCGGCGATGTAGCGCGAATTGCCGAGGATCACGTCGGGCCGCGCGGCACTCATCTGGTCCCAGGCGCGCATGCGGCCGAGCAGCCAGCGCGTGTAGAGACCCTTCAGCCCGCGCGTCAGCCCGGCCTGGCGGAGGTATTGGTGCTGCAAGTCCCAGGCGTAGCGCATCGGGCTGTGGACATAGCTGATGTGCCGCGTGCCGGGCCCCGTGATCACGCCCTTCGCCACCGCATGCGAGGAGGAGAGCACCACATCATAGCCCTGCAGGTCGAACTGCTCGACGGCGAGCGGCATGAGCTGGAGGTAGTTGCGGAACATCCGCCGCGCGAAGGGCAGGCGCTGGATGAAGCTGGTGTTCGGCACCTTGCCCTGGAGGAAGCCGCGCTGGTTCTCCGGCAGGAAGTCGCAGATGGCGAAGAGGTCAGCCTCCGGGTAGCAGGCGAGCATCTGCTCGACCACGCGTTCGGAGCCGGCATAGCTGTCCAGCCATTCATGGATGATGGCGATCTTCATCGCGGCAGGAACCCCAACAGGCGGCGCGCCGCCTGCTCCCAGGAAAATTGTTGCACGCGGGCGCGGCCCGCCTCGATGAGCGCGGCGCGGCGTGTGCCGTCATCGGCGAGCAGCGCCACGGCCTCGCCCAGGCTTTCGGGACGCGCCGCATCGAACCAGAGCGCCGCATCGCCACAGACCTCGGGGACGGCGCCCGCGCGCGAGGCGATGACCGGGCAGCCGCACCACATGGCCTCGACCGGCGGCAGGCCGAACCCCTCATAGCGCGACGGGAAGACCAGGCAGAGCGCGGATTCATAGAGGGCGCGCAGCTCGGCGTCGCTGACGCGGCCGAGGGGCAGGACATTGGGCGCGGGTGGCGCGCCGGCCTGGCGGAACACCGCCGCATCCTGCGCGCCGGCGACGGCGAGGCTGAGGGCGCGCTGCCCCAGGGCGTCAATCGCGTGATGCAGCGCGGCCAGGTTCTTGTGCGCGGCCCCCGTGCCGATGACGAGCGCATAGCCGCGCGGGGTGAGGCCGTGGCGCCCGAGGATCGCGATATCGGCCGCTTCGCGCAGGATATGCTCGCCGCCTTCCAGCGTGACGCCGATACGCGCGGCGTCCAGACCCAGATTCGCCGCGATCCGCCCGGCGGAAAACTCCGAGACGGAGAGGATCCGGGTGCCGCGCACCACCAGCATGCGCTGCAGCCCGCGATACCAGCTGCGGAACTTCCACGAGTAGCTCTCGGGCGTGTCGAAGACGCCGGCATCATGGATCACGACCGCCTGGTTGCGGCCCTGGGCCACGGGCGCCGTGTTGCCGAGGTTCAGCAGGAAATCGCCACCCGCCGCGCGCGGCAGGTCGAGCTGTTCCCAGAGCTGCCCCCCCCGTGTGCCCACGATGCTGGGCGTGAGGTGGGGGAAATCCTCCAGCCCCTCGGCGCCGGGCGGCGCGATGAGGCGCAGAGGTGGCACTTCGCCGGCTGCCGCGAGACCATCCAGCGCGCGCGTCATCTCCCGCGCATAGCGCTGCACGCCGGTCAGGCCCTGCGTCAGGAATCGGCCATTGATCGCGATCATGCGGCGCCTGATCGCAGCAGGGCGCGGGCCTGCCAAGGCCGGCGCAGCAGCGGCTTCAGCGCCGCGCGCTCCTCGCCCGTCAGGACGCGCAGCATGGCGGCCAGGACAAGGACGAAGCCGGGCAGGGCGAAGCCGGCCGCCCAGCGCCAATCCGGCGCCAGCACCATGGCGGCCAGGGCCAGGGGGACGAGTTCGGCAATGTCCCATGCCCGGCGCTGCGGTGGGTACTGGGCGGCGAGCGCGGGATCACGTCCGGAGAGCGCGAGAGCGTTCAGGGCGCCGGCGACGCGCAAAGGGACCGCATCGGCGCGGCGCAGGTCCGGAATGTCGGCGA
>JAIYCD010000135.1 GCA_027488195.1 Acetobacteraceae bacterium
CATCCGACGGATTTGAACACCGTCACTTCCTCGGGTCGGCTGCGGCCGGGATGGGCGCCGCGGCAGAGCTCCGCGAGGTCGGCCACCACATGCTCGCGCGTGATGTGCCCCTCGGCGATGGCCTGCACCACGTCCCCCGCCTCGGCCAATCCGCCGGCATGGGTGTCCACCACCACCAGCGCGCGCGCCACGGCCGCGCCATCCACCTCGCGCAGGTCCGCCCGGTAGGCACCGACCAGGTCGAGATGCGTCCCCGGCGAGAGATCGGCGCCACGCACCAGCGGTACGGCCGAGAGGGTGGCGGCGGAGATGATGTCGAAGCCCCGCGGCTCGGGCCGCGCCACGGCATGCGCGGGCAGGCCATGCGCCGCGAGGCGCTGCGCCAGCGCCGCGGCATTGGCCGCGCGGGGCGACCAGATGGCGATCTCGGTCAGCGGGAAGCTCGCCGCATAGGCCTCGGCCAGCGCGGCGGCGACGCGGCCGGAGCCCAGCAGAAGCAGGCGGCTGGATTCGGGGCGGGCGAGGTATCGCGCGGCGAGGACGGAGGTGGCGGCAGTGCGGCGGTCGGTCAGCTCGCCGCCATCCAGCAGGGCGATCGGCTGGCCGGTGACGGCGTCGGACAGGAGGTAGGCCGCATGGATGGCTGGCAATCCGCGCGCACCGTTCCCGGGCGAGACATGCACGATCTTCACGCCCGAATGGGTGGCGTTGGTGGCGGGCATGAGCAGCAGCGTGCCCGATTCCGGCAGCGGATGCGCGTGGCGCAGCGGCGCCTGGCAGCCGGTGGCGAAAATGTCGCGGATCGCATCGATCAGCGCGGGCCAGGGCAGGCGGGCGGCGATCTCGGCCTTGTCAAGCTGTAGCACCGCATGGTTCCCGTCGAATGTGTGATTGATCCCGGGCGCTTCCTAGCGCAGCATCGGTTCAGCAACGAGCCGCCCCGAGTGGTGGCATGATGACCGGGAGTCCATGATGAAGCCAATGCGGCGCAGCCTTGCCACACTGTTCGGTGTGGCCTCCACTTTCTTCGCGGCCAGCTTGCCGGCCCAGGCCCAGGCGCCCGCCGCCGCGCCGGCGGCCGCGCCCGCCGCGGCCAGCACGCTCGATGCGATCCGCGCCCGCGGTACGCTCGTCTGCGGCGTAAGCACCGGCCTCGCCGGCTTCGCGCTGCCGGACAGCCAGGGCAACTGGCGCGGCTTCGACGTGGATTATTGCCGCGCGCTGGCCATCGCCATCTTCAATGACCCGACCAAGGTGCGCTTCGTGCCCACCACCGCCCAGGTGCGCTTCACCGCGCTGCAATCGGGCGAGGTGGACATCCTGAGCCGCAACACGACCTGGACGCTGAGCCGCGACACCTCGCTCGGCTTCGATTTCGCCGCCACGAATTTCTACGACGGCCAGGGCTTCATGGTGAAGCGCAGCCTCAACGTGCAGAATGCTCGCCAACTGGATGGCGCCACGATCTGCGTGCAGCCGGGCACCACCACCGAGCAGAACCTGGCCGACTGGGCGCGCGGCGCCCGGGTCAACATCCGCCCAGTCGTCATCGAGCGCCTGGAGGACAATGTCGCCGCCTATAATGCCGGGCGATGCGATGCCTATACGACGGACGTCTCCGGCCTCGCCGCCATCCGCGCCACGCAGCAGAACCCCAATGACCACGTCATCCTGCCCGACGTGATCAGCAAGGAGCCGCTGGGCCCGCTGTATCGCCATGGCGACCAGCGCTTCGGTGACCTGGTGCGCTGGCTGCATTTCGGCCTGATCGGCGCCGAGGAATTCGGCATCACCGCGGCGAATGCGCAGCAGATGCTGGCGAGCGACCCCCGCCCCGAGGTGCAGCGCATCCTGGGCCGCACGGCGGAGCTCGGCCGCATGCTGGGCGTGGACAATGCCTGGATGCTGAACGTGATCCGCGGCGTGGGCAATTACGGCGAGATCTTCGAGCGCAACCTGGCGCCGATCGGCCTGCAGCGCGGCCGCAACGCGCTCTGGACCACGCCGGGTGGCCTGCAATACGCGCCCCCCTTCCGCTGACGTGAAACCGGCCTTCCCCGGCGGGCGAATGCCTCCGGGGAAGGCAGCTTCGGCTCCAGCCCTCCTGGGTGGAGATTCCTTCATGTTTCACGGGCCGGTTGTTCTGAGACACTGTGGGCAAGCGTCGCGGTTTCGGCCGGGATCGGGGTGTCCTTTCCGGGGTGCTTCACCCCGCAAGCCCGGCGCGGGTCATATACTTGAAGGGTAGGGCATCCATGTCCGGCGTCACTGATCCCCGCCTGCTGCGCAAGGCGCCGCCGCGGCCTATCCGCCTCTCCTGGGCGGATGAGCGCTTCCGCAACATCATCTGGCAGATCCTGGTGGTGGGCGCCGTGGCGGGCGTCATCTACTGGTTGTGGTCCAACACGCGCTACAATCTCGAGGTCCGGCGCATCGCGACCGGATGGGACTTCCTCTGGCGCGAGGCGGGGCTGCCGATCGGCGAGAGCCTGATCGACTACGACCCCTCCATGTCCTACTTGCGGGCGCTCCAGGTGGGCGTGCTGAACACGCTGAAGGTGGCCATCATCGGCATCGTGCTGGCGACGATCCTGGGCACGCTGCTCGGCATCGCGCGGCTGTCGAAGAACTGGATGCTGAACAAGTTCGCCGCCGCCTATGTCGAGCTCGTGCGTGACCTGCCGCTGCTGCTGCAATTGCTGTTCTGGTACGCGCTGCTGCAGGGCCTGCCCGGGCCGCGCCAGGCCTTCAACCCGATCGAGGGCGTGTTCGTATCCAATCGCGGGCTGAAGGTGCCCTTCTTCATCTGGGAATCGGCGCATAGCTGGGCGCTGCTGGCCTTCGTCGCCGGGATTGCCGCCACCATCTTCTACCGGCGCTGGGCACGGGCGAAGCAGTACCAGGATGGGCAGATTCGCGCGGTCTGGCCGGCGGGCGTGGCCTTCATGCTGGGTGCGCCGCTGGCGGTCTGGGCGGCGATGGGCGCGCCCTTCACGCCGGATGTGCCGGCGCTGCGCGGCTTCAACTTCCGCGGCGGCATCGATGTCAGCCCCGAATTCTTCGCCCTGCTGCTGGGCCTGACACTCTACACGGCGGGCTTCATCGCCGAGATCGTGCGCGCCGGCATCCAGGCGGTGAGCCAGGGGCAATGGGAGGCGGCGGAGGCGCTGGGCATGCGGCGCGGCGAGATCCTGAAGAAGATCGTGCTGCCCCAGGCGCTGCGCGTGATCGTGCCGCCGATGACCA
>JAIYCD010000202.1 GCA_027488195.1 Acetobacteraceae bacterium
TGATGGAGCCCAGCAAGCGCTACTTCCCCACCGGCCGCATGACGACGACCGAGGCCGCGATCCGCACCAGCGTGGGCGGCGACCTCTATGCCGTGCTGGGCGAGGAGCGCGCCAATGACGCCGGCGTGAACGAGGCGGTGCTGCGCCTGCACAACAACCCGCTGGCGCCCTGGATCTGGATCGGTGCCGGCATCATGGCGCTGGGCGCCGCACTTTCGCTCAGCGACCGTCGCATCCGCATCGCCGCCCCGGCCCGGCGTCGGAAGGAGGCGGAGGCGGCGGCATGAGCGATGTGGTGAAGCCCGTGGCGAAACCCTCGCGCCGCAAGCTGCTGGTCTATGCGCCGCTCGGCGTGGCGGCGGCGGCGGGCGTCGGTTTCTGGGCGATGCTGCGCGGCCTGCAGGATGGCAGCTTCAACCCGCGCGGCGTGCCTTCCGTGCTGCTCGGCAAGCCGCCGCCGGACTTCACCTTGCCGGCCCTGGACAGCTCCGGCCTGCCGGCGCTGGCCGCGGCGGATTTCCGCGGGCTGCCCGGCCCGGTCGTCGTGAATTTCTGGGCCAGCTGGTGCGCGCCCTGCATCATCGAGCATCCGCATCTCATGGCCTTGCAGCGCCAGGGGGTGCCCGTCTGGGGCGTGAACTACAAGGACCGCCCGCGCGACGCGCAGGGCTTCCTGACGCGCCACGGCAACCCCTTCGCCCGCCTCGGCGTGGACGAGCCCGGCCGCGTCTCCATCGACTGGGGCGTCTATGGCGTGCCCGAGACCTATATCCTGGATCGCGGCGGCATCGTCCGCTGGCGCTTCGCCGGCCCGCTGACGCCCGAGTTGATGAGCCAGGATGTCTTGCCCTTGCTGGCCCGCCTCCGGGGATGAAGATGTTGGTCCTGTTCAAGAGGTCCAGGAGGCCAGCCTCCTGGTGGGAGAGTATGAGAGGGCAAAGCCCTCTCATGGTGTTTCTTCTGTGTGCTTTCCCGGCTTTCGCCCAGATCGGCGACACCACCTACCGCCTGCCCGACCCCGCGCAGGAAACCCGCGCGCGCGAGATCGGCAAGGAGCTGCGCTGCCTCGTCTGCCAGAACCAGTCCATCGAGGACAGCGACGCCTCGCTGGCGCGCGACCTGCGCCGCATCGTGCGCGAGCAGGTGGAGCAGGGTGCGAGCAACGAGCAGGTGATGCGCTTCGTGCACGAACGCTACGGGGATTTCGTGCTGCTCCGACCGCCCTTCAAATGGAGCACGCTGCTGCTCTGGGCCACCCCGGCCCTCGCCCTGCTGGGCGGGCTTTTCGTCATCTGGCGCGGGCGCCGGCATGCGAACCCCACGGGGATCGGCCCTACCGAATTGACCGAGGCCGAGCGCCAGCGACTCGCCGCATTGCAGGGTGAACCAAAGGCGTGATGTGGTTGGCTTTGGGCCTGGTGGCCGCACTCATTCTCTCGCCGCTCGCCTATACGCTGCTGCGGCCGCCCCGCCCGCGCGGCCGGGGCGAGGCCGATGTGGCGCTGTTCCACGCGCAATTGGCCGAGCTGGAAGCCCAGCGCGCCGAAGGCCGGCTGGATGAGGCCGCCTTCAAATCGGCCACGGTGGAGGTGCAGCGCCGCCTGCTCGCCGCCCCCTCGCCGGAATCGCTGAACGCGCCGAACCGCCCCTCCCTGCTGCTGCTGGCGGCCCTGGTGCTGGTGCCGGCGGTGGGCGTGATGCTCTATGTCGAGCGCGGCTTCCCCGACATGCCCTCGGCCACGCTCGCCGTCCGGCTGGAGGCCGATGCGCAGGACGAGGCGATGCTGACGCAGCTGCGCTCCCGCCTCGCCACCGCCGACCCGAACACGCAGGTGGGCCGCCAGGGCTTCATCCTGCTGGGCAATGCCGAGCGCAACCGCGGCCGCCTGGCGGAGGCCGTCGCCGCCTGGGAAAAGGCGCTGGGCGGCGGATTCGATGTGGGCCTGGCGGGCGACGTCGCCGAGATCGAGATTGAGCTGAACAACCCGGAGAACGCGCTGCGCTGGATCACCCGCGCGCTGTCCATGCAGCCGCAGGATGCGCGGCTGCGCTTCCTGGCGGGGCTGGCCGAGGCGCGGGCCGGCCGCAACCCGACCGCGCGCGCCATCTGGACCCAGCTGCTGGCCGATGCGCCGGCCGATGCCCCCTGGCGCAACATCGTCGAGGAACGGCTGCGCGGCCTGAACTGAGCGGGCTCCCCTCAGCCGCGGCGCGCGAGCAGCACGCCTGTGGCCTCGGCCTGGCCTTCGACCGCGGCGCGGTGGTGCAGCTCCGTCAACCATTCCGGCCCGCCACCGGGCGGTGCCTCCAGGAGCGCCACCCAGCCCGTCGCGTCCGGCGCATCGGCCGGCAAGACCCGCACCCGGGGGTCGAGCGCCGCCAGGGCACGCAGCGCGGCCACCAGCGTCCCGGGCCAATCGGGCTGGAGCGCCAGGAGGCATTCGAAGGGCGCCGCCGTGCCGCCCAGCACGCGCTGGAGGGTGGCCGAAAGCGCCTCGGGCGGCGCCGCGATGATGATGGTGGTGAAGGGGCTCGCCAGATCCATCAGCGGCTCGGCCGCGCGGTCCCCTCCCCCGCTGGGAAGCGGCAAGGCCAGATCCGCGGCCTCGAACCCCGATTCGCCCGCCTGCAACACGGGCGCCGCCCGCAGCCTTGAGAGGGCGCGCGGCGGCTGGAGGCAGATGGCGTGCGGCCCCTCGAAGCGGAGGACGAGCTCCAGCCCTGCCGCCGCCGCCTCCTCGGCCGTCGGGATGAGGTCGAAGCGATGCAGCCGGGTGCGGCGCCCGGCATGGATGCGGCCCAGCACCCGCCCGGCGCCGGGCGTGCCGCTGCGGCGGAGCGTGAGCACCACTTCGGGACCGGACGCCTCCGCGCCGATCTCCACGCCCATGCGGAGCGGCTCCACCCTGGCCAGGGCGAAGCCCAGCTCGGCGCCGCCGGACTCGGCGCGCAGCAACAGGCCGTAGCCGGGCGGGTCATCCGGGCGCAGGCGCTGCGGGTTCACCGGGGTGGCCCAGGCGCGGCCGCCCAGGGCGCGCAGCCGCAGCCCGGGCGTGGGCCAGACCGAATCCTGGCCCGTCGAGGCTTCGAGCGGCGCCTGCCATTGCCGCAGATCGGGATTGACCAGCGGCGAGGGCAGGGCCAGCGAGGGCGCCGGGTCCAGCGCGTGCTCGAGCGCGCGAAGCCGCTCGCGGGCGGTTGCATCCTCCGGCACGCGCGCGAGAAGACGGCGCCAATGCGCGAGGGCGGCGCGCGGCGCATCCGCGGCATCGGCGGTGAGCGCCATCAGGCGCAGCATCTCCGGGGCGTCGGGATGGGTGCGGACGCCCAGCGCCGCCTCCTGCTGGGCTTCGGCCCGGCGGCCAAGCGCGATCAGGCTGCGCACGCGCTTCTGCACACGCTCCCGGAAGGCAGGCTCGCGCGGGCCGATCGCGAGCCACGCCTCGACCGCCTCGGCATGGCGGCCGAGCGCCGCGGTGGCACGCGCCAGCACCAGGGCGGCGCGCTCATGGCCCGGATCGCGTTGCAGCACCGCACGCGCCACGCGCTCGGCAGGTTCCAGCTCCTGCTGGGCCAGGTGGACGCGCGCGCGGATCGACAGGAGATCCAGGTCGTCGGGGTGGCCGAGCAGGGCGGCGTCCAGCAGGCGCGCCGCCGTTGCGTGGTCCTGCTCGGCTTCAGCCTTTCGTGCCGCCACCAGGTATTGGCGGCGGCTCATGCCAGGCGCCTGGCCCAGCGCTGGGCCAAAAGCCGGGCTTGGCGCGGGTTTCGGTTCAGGGGGGGCGGCCACCTCGCCGGCCGGCACGGTCACCGTCCCGATCGGCCACTCGCCATGGCTGCCGACGGCGCGAAGCTGCAGCAAGGCCCCGGCCCGGGGCGACGGCAAGATCCGCGCGAGATTGAAGGAGAAGCCATGCGCGCCATCGCCGATGCCCGCCCTCGCCAGCGCGGGACGCCGGAGCCCGGCGATGTGCCGCGCCAGGACGCGCTCCCCCTCGACCAGTTCCACCGCCACCCGCCCCAGCGGGCGCGCGGCGTCCCAGGCCCAGCCGATGCAGCAGCCACCGCGGATGCCTTCCACCCGGCCGCGCAACATGTGCAGGCGGGGCGGCACGGGAAGCGAGAGGCGATCCACCTCGATCGGGATCCAGAGCTTTTCCGCGACCAGCCGCACCTCATGCGTGGCGCCGTCCTGCGCTTCGATCGGCAGCGGATATTCGAAGCCGGCGCCGCCCTCGCCGAAGCCGATCGCCTCCAGATCGGGCCGGCCGTGCTCGGCGCGAACCTGGCCGAGGCTTTGCCCATCCAGCCAGATCTCGGCGGAGAGGCGGCGGGTGGGGTCGTCGGGGTCCCAGAGCCAGCCGCGGAGCGTCCCCTCGAACACCCCGTCAATGCGTCCGCGAAGCGTCATCCGCGCCGCCCGCCTGCGCGCCAGGGCATGGTCAGAGCGCCTGGCTGGCCAGGGCCGCGTGCTCATCCCCGGGGCGCTCGGCCAATGGGCCGTCCTGGCCGGTGATGCCGAAGATCAACGCGACAGGACGGGGCATCTCAACTCCGAAAGGGAGGGATGGGGGATGCCCCCCGCCGGTCATCCTCAGTGGTGGGCGATCTCGCCCGCGCCGAAGATGTAGATGGACACGAAGAGGAAGAGCCACACCACGTCCACGAAGTGCCAGTACCAGGCGGCGGCCTCGAAGCCGAAATGCTTCTCCGGCGTGAAATGGCCGGCGATGGCGCGGAACAGGCAGACCGCGAGGAAGATCGTGCCGACGATCACGTGGAAGCCGTGGAAGCCCGTCGCCAGGAAGAAGACCGAGGGGTAGACGCCGCCGGTGAAGGCGAAGGGCGCGATCGCGTATTCCCAGGCCTGCAACCCGGTGAAGGCGAGGCCGAGCACCACCGTGATGGCGAGGCCGAGGATGAGGCCCTTGCGGTCATTCACCATCAGCGAGTGGTGCGCCCAGGTGACCGTGCAGCCCGAGAGCAGCAGGATCATGGTGTTCAGGAAGGGCAGGCTCCAGGGGTCGAAGGTCTTGACCCCGGCCGGCGGCCAGATGGCCGAGGCGGCGCCCGAGACATGCTCGGGGTAAAGGGCGAAGTGGAAATAGGCCCAGAAGAAGGCCACGAAGAACATCACCTCGGAGGCGATGAAGAGGATCATGCCGTAGCGCAGGCCGAGGCGGACGACAGGCGAGTGCAGCCCGGCCGTGCGGCTTTCCTTCAGCACGTCGCGCCACCAGCCGAACATGCAGGCCAGCACGCCGACGGCACCGGCGCCCAGCACCCACTTCGTCCCGCCATGCGCCAGCACGATGATCCCGGTCAGCATCAGGCCGGCCGCGAAGGCGGAAAGGATCGGCCAGGCGGAGGGCTCCACCAGGTGGTAGGGGTGCTTGTAGGGGCTTGCGCCCTCGGCGTTGCTGGCCATCGCTCGTCCTGCGTCTTTGTCCCCCGGGACGCGAGAAGGCCCCCGGGCGTTGCGGCGCACAATCCCGGAAAACGGAGCGCGGATCAAGGGTGGGCGGGCGCGAAAGCGGTGGAATCCGCCGGACCGTGCTCCGCCAGAGCGGGATCACGGTCCTGTCTTGCTGAGAGGATGATGCACCGCTTCGGTGATTCCACCTCAGCGGATCATGCTCTAGCGGCGCGCCCCCACATGCGGCCCGGCATTGGCGAGCGCACCCGCACGCTCGGCGTCGTTCAGGCTGCGGAAGAAGGTGTAGTTGATGCTGATGGTGCGGATATCGCGCGTGGCGGGATCCTCGGCGATGCGCGGATCCACCCAGAAGGCGAGCGGCATGTCCACCGACTGGCCGGGCTCCAGCGTCTGCTCCTCGAAGCAGAAGCAGGCGGTCTTGTGGAAATACTTGGCCACGATGTCGGGCGTCACATTGTAGGTCGAGATGCCGGTGACGGGCGTGGCGCCCGTGTTGCGGGCCACGTAGAAAGCCAGCGCCTCCTCGCCCACGCGCATCTGCATGGCAGGCTGCTGCGCCTCGAAGCGCCAGGGGAGGTTCGGGTGGGTCTGCGCGTTGAAGCGCACGGTGACCATGGCGGTGCCCGGCGTGGCCGGGGCCGCCTGGCCGATCATCGGCGTGCCGCCGAAGCCGGTCACGCGGCAGAAGAGGTCATAGAGCGGCACGGCCGCGAAGCTGACGCCCACCATGAAGCCGACAAAGCCGAAGGCGGCGATGCCAAGGCGGCGATTCTTCCGGGCGAGGTCCTCTTGCGGGGTCATGGCCGTGAAATGGCCCCGGTTGGCTTGGCGCGCAAGCCTCTTGCCGCGTCATGGCGCGGTTGCTATTCGGGAGGGGCATCAAGAGTTGGGCCGGCGCCCAACGCCAACCTGCCTTCCCGGGCAAGGTGGCGCTTCCCTTCGGGGGAGGATGTGGCCGTCCCGGCAACCAAGCGGGCCTTCCACGACAAGCGCCGTCCCTCGCGCACCGAGGAGACCGCTTATGTTGACCGCCCCGCACGACCTCACCCCCTGGCTCGCCCCCGGCGATGAGGCGCAGCACCTGGGCGGCCGCGCCTGGACGGACGCCACCGGCCGCTCCGGCTGGGCCGAATTCTACCTGGTGCTGCATCAGGCGGACGGCGTCTGGACGCATCTCTGCCGCGTGGCGGCGGGCGCACGGCTGGAACTCGTGCTGGTGCGGGCGGTGCCGGGCGATTCGCGCCACGCGCTGCGGGACGCGTTCTTCGCGCAAAGCCTGGCCAATGGCGCCCCGCGCGATTGACTTGCCTGCGGCCCTGGCCAGAGAGTCCCGCAGCACCGACAAGGCCACGCCCTCCATGCCATCGCCGCCCGCCGCCACCGAACATGCCCGCCCGGAGGCGGAGGCCCAGGCCGTGTTTGACCGCTTCCTGGCCCGCTTCACCGACGCCGATGTCGAAGCCGTGCTCGACTGCTTCTGGCCCGACGCGCTGTTCTGGGGCACCACCATGACCGCGCTCGCCACCGAAGCGAGCGGGGTCCGGGGCTATTTCAGCAGCCTCTCGGCGCATGCGCCTGGGGCGCGAGTGGCGACCTGGATCAGCGGCGCGGCGCGGGCCCTGTCCGAGGAGGCGGTGCTGGTCTCGGGCGCGTGGCAGATCCTGTCCGGCGCGGAGGGGACGATCCGGCCCTTGCGGGTGAGTGCGGCGGTGACGCGGCGGGGCGGGGTCTGGAAGATGGCCCAGTTCCACAACTCGGCCCGGCCCTGATTGGGCCGGCCGCCTCAGTCCCGCAGCAAGCGCGCGATCGAGATGAAGTAGAACAGCACCGAAAGCCCCGCGAGTGCCGCAAGGATGGCCCAGTTCCGCGCGCGGCGGCGCCGCTCGAAGATCGTCTTTTCCTCGGGCGTCATGCGAGCAGCAGACGGTCGAGCGCCAGCGCGCCGAACAGCAGGAAGAGGTAGGAGATGCTGTATTTGAAGCAGCGCTTGGCCGGCATGTCCTTGGTGAGCGAGACGCCCGCCTCATCCTGCTCGTCGCGCCAGGTCAACCAGGCGTGGCGCAGGAAATTGGCGCCAAGTGCCGCGGCCACCGCGCCATAGACCCAGGTGTTGAAGCCCATCAACCACGGGGCGAGCGTGAGCGGCACCAGCAGCACGGTGTAGATCACCACCTGCTTGCGCGTCTCGCGCGCGCCATGCGTGACCGGCAGCATGGGCACGCCCGCGCGCTCGTAATCCTGGTGGGCCCAGAGCGAGAGCGCCCAGAAATGCGGCGGCGTCCACATGAAGATGATGGCGAACAGCACCAGCGGCAGGGCTTCCATGCTGCCCGTGACCGCCACCCAGCCGATGAGCGGTGGGAAAGCGCCGGCGGCCCCGCCGATCACGATGTTCTGCGGCGTGCGGCGCTTCAGCCACATGGTGTAGATCACGACGTAGAAGAAGATCGAGAAGGCCAGCACGCCCGCCGCCAGCCAGTTGGTGGCCAGGCCCATCAGCGCGACCGAGCCTACCGCCAGCACCACGCCATAGGTCAGCGCGGCATCGGCGCTGATGCGGCCGGTCGGGATGGGGCGCTTGACGGTGCGGCGCATGATCGCGTCGATGTCGCGGTCGTACCACATGTTCATGGCACCCGCCGCACCGGCCGCGATGGTGATGCAGAGAATGGCGGTGACGGCCAGCACCGGGTGCATGGGGCCGGGTGCGACCAGCAGGCCGATGATGCCGGTGTAGACGACGAGCGTCAGCACCCGCGGCTTGAGCAGCGTGATCCAGTCGCGCACCTCGGAGGCGCCGGCGATCTCAGTGGTGGTCACGTCACTCATTTGGGTTCCTCAATTGAGGGGCCTTGCCCCTCAAACTCCCCAGAAGGAACCTCAGGTTCCTTCACCTCCGATAAATCAGGGTGCAGGGAACTGGTTCCCTGTTGGGGGGTTGGCCCCGAAGGGGAGACAACGAGGGGGCAAAGCCCCCTCAAGTCGCTTAACGGATCTTCGGCAGCTCGTCGAAGCTGTGGAAGGGCGGCGGGCTGCTGACCTGCCATTCCAGCGTGGTCGCCCCCTCACCCCAGTAATTCGCCGGGACGGTCGCGCCGCGCTTGAAGGTCACGTACATCACGTAGAAGAAGAAGATGAAGCCCGCGACCGAGATATAGGCGCCCATCGAGGCGACGAAGTTCCAGCCCCAAAAAGCGTCCGGATAATCCGGGTAGCGGCGCGGCATGCCCTGGTTGCCCAGGAAGTGCATCGGGAAGAACAGGATGTTCACGCCCACGAAGGTCATCCAGAAGTGGATCTTGCCCAGCTTCTCCGGATATTGGCGGCCGGACATCTTGCCGATCCAGTAGTAGATGCCGGCATAGATGCCGAACACCGCGCCCAGGCTCAGCACGTAGTGGAAGTGGGCCACCACGTAATAGGTGTTGTGCAGGATCTGCGTGATGCCGGCATTGGCCAGCACGACGCCGGTCACGCCACCCATGGTGAAGAGGAAGATGAAGCCGATGGCGAAGAGCATCGGCGTGTCGAACTTCATCGAGCCGCCCCACATGGTGGCGATCCAGGAGAAGATCTTCACGCCCGTCGGCACGGCGATGACCATCGTGGCCGCCATGAAGTAGGCGCGCGTGTCGACGTCCATGCCCGAGGTATACATATGGTGCGCCCAGACCACGAAGCCCACCACGCCGATGGCGACCATCGCGTAGGCCATGCCCAGGTAGCCGAAGACCGGCTTCTTGGAGAAGGTCGAGATCACGTGGCTGACGATGCCGAAGGCCGGCAGGATCATGATGTAGACTTCGGGGTGGCCGAAGAACCAGAAGAGGTGCTGGAACAGCACCGGGTCACCACCGCCGGCCGGGTCGAAGAAGGCCGTGCCGAAGTTGCGGTCGGTGATCAGCATGGTGATGGCGCCACCCAGCACCGGCACCGCCAGCAGCAGCAGGAAGGCCGTGACCAGCATGGACCAGACGAAGAGCGGCATCTTGTGCAGCGTCATGCCCGGGGCGCGCATGTTGAAGATGGTGGTGATGAAGTTGGCCGCACCCAGGATGGACGAGGCGCCGGCCAGGTGCAGGGCGAAGAGCGCCATGTCCATGGCGGGGCCCGACTGGTAGGTGTCGTCCGAGAGCGGCGGGTAGATCGTCCAGCCCGCGCCCGCGCCACCGCCCACGAAGAGCGAGCCGCCGAGCAGCAGGAAGGCCGGCACCAGCAGCCAGAAGGAGATGTTGTTCAGCCGCGGGAAGGCCATGTCCGGCGCGCCGATCATGATCGGCACGAACCAGTTGCCGAAGCCGCCGATCAGCGCGGGCATGATCACGAAGAACACCATGATCAGCCCATGGGCCGAGACATAGGCGTTCCACATCTGCCCATCGGAGAAGATCTGCAGGCCAGGCTGCTGCAATTCCATGCGCATCAGCACGGAGAGCCCGATGCCGATGATCGCCGCGAACAGCGAGAAGATGATGTAGAGGGTGCCGATATCCTTGTGATTCGTGCTGAACAGCCAGCGATTCACGAAGCTCGGCTTGTGGTCGTCATGCCCATGCGCATCCGCGTGTGCCATGTCCCGGTGCCTTTCCTTAACCTTGCGCGGCTGCGTTACTGACGCGCCGCAGCGATTCGAATGGTGTCGTCCGCGGCTTCCGCAAGGGCGGGCGCGGCAGGAGCATCCTGGCGGGCGAAGCGCGTGCGGGCGCTGGCCACCCAGGCGTCGAACTCGGCCTGCGGCACGGCCTTCACCACGATCGGCATGAACCAGTGGTTCACCCCGCAGATCTGGTTGCACTGGCCGTAGAAGGTGCCGACGCGGTCGGCGCGCATCCAGGTCTCCAGCGTGCGGCCGGGGATGGTGTAGCGCTGCACGCCGAGGCTGGGGACGAAGAAGCTGTGGATCACATCGGCGCCATTGGTCATGACGCGGATGGTGCGGCCCACGGGGACGATCAGCGGCTCATCCACTTCCAGGCTGCGGAGCTGGCCGGCGCGGATGTCCTCGTCCTGGATGGGGCGGCTGTCGAAGGCGAAGTTGCCGTGGTCCGGGAAGCGATAGTTCCAGTACCACTGGTGGCCGGTCACGTTGATCGTGAGATCGGCGTCACGGGCGCGGTCCTGGTAGTAGATCAGGCGGAAGGACGGCACCGCGATGACCAGCAGGATCAGCACCGGGATCACCGTCCAGGCGATTTCCAGCGTGGTGTTGTGGCTGTTCTGCGAGGGGACGGGGTTCGCCTTCTCGTTGTAGCGCCACATCACCCAGGCCAGCAGGATGGCCACGAAGATCGTGACCGCCACCATCAGCCAGAAGACCAGCGTGTTGAAGCTGGAGATGGCGTCCTTGATGGGACCGCCCGATTCCTGCAGCCCCATGGCCCAGGGCACTGGCGCGCCCACCATCGGAGCCTGGGTTTGCGCGAAGGCCAAGCCGCCCGCCGCCACCAGCCCCAGGAATGCCATTCCGAGAATTCGTCCGATACGCCCGATCACGCGCCGCACCTTGCCCCAAAACCTGAAGCGACGGCCCAGGGCCATCGCCCGGTGACCACATCGGCCACCTGCAGGCGCAGCATGGCATGCCCTCTTGAAGGGGCCGGCCCGGCGCCGCGGCCGGACCATAGGCTCCGGGCGGCGGCGCGACAAGCCTCGCGGCACTGCAACATCCGGGTTTTTTGGACGAGGGAGGCCCCGAACCGGCGCGCTCACCCGCCCTCGATGATCTCTGTTTCAGCCCCTTCGGCGCCGCCCTCGGCCACGTGATCCACCATATCCGTCAGCATGGAGCGGATATGCGGGTCCCCCACCATGTAGAAGACCTGCCGCCCCCGCCGGTCCGCCGTCAGCAGCCGGGCCGCGCGCAGCAGGCGAAGATGGTGGGACACGAGGCTCGGCGAGATGGAGAGCATCTCCGCCGTGGCGCCGACCGAGACCGGCTGGTCCAGGCAGGCGAGGATGATCTTGAGGCGCGTGGGGTCGCTCATCAGGCGGAACATCTCCGCCAGCTCGAACACCTCATCCTCGTTGATGCGGACGCCTGTTGCCATCGTTACAGCTTCCGCCGCATCGCCAAGCAAGACAAGCGGCTTCGTGCAGCCTTGACGTGGCGGGATGGTGAGGCAAGTTAAAAGGGCAAGTCACTGATTTAACTGGATGAATGAACAGGTGAATAGCTATTCAGCCATCCCCCGCCGGCTTTTGCTGGCCCTGCCGGCCCTGGTGGGCACGGCCCAGGCCCAGGTGCAAGGGCAGGCGGCCCGCCCCGTGGCGCTCGCCACCACCGGCATGATCGGCGACCTCGTGCGCGGCGTGGGCGGCAGCGCGATCACCACCGAGACGCTGATCGGCGAGGGGGTGGACCCGCATCTGTTCCGCCCCACGCGCAACGACATCGCCCGCATCCTCCGCGCA
>JAIYCD010000050.1 GCA_027488195.1 Acetobacteraceae bacterium
GTCGGCATCGAGGGCGACCGCTACGCCACCGGCCGCGGCACCTACAGCAAGAAGCCGCAGCCCGAGCGCCAGGTGACGCTGATCGAGATCGAGACGCTGGAGGCCATCCAGCGCGACCACCAGATCGAGTTGCCGCCGCAGGACACCCGCCGCAACCTGCTGACGCGCGGCGTGCCGCTGAACCACCTGGTGGGCAAGGCCTTCCGCGTGGGCGATGTGGAGCTCTTCGGCGGGCGGCTGAACGTGCCCTGCGTCTATCTCGACAAGCTCCTGGGCAAGCCGCTGTTTGGCCCGCTCACCAACCGCTCGGGGCTGAACTGCATGATCACCAAGGGCGGCGTGATCCGGCCGGGGGACGCCATCAATCCGATTTAGCTCCCTCAAACGCCGGGCGCGGCCTCCGGCCGCTTGGCTTCGCCCCATCAGCGGCGGGCCGCAATTCGTGGCCTCGGCCGCCCGTGGCGGCCGGAGCTCAGTCCTCGTTCTCGAGGCGCTCGATATCCTCATCCGAGAGGCCGAAATGGTGGCCGACCTCGTGCAGCAGCACGTTGCGGACGAGGCGGAACAGATCTTCCCCCGTTTCGATCCATTCGAGCAGGATGGGCTCGCGGTAGAGCAGGATGGTGTCGGGCTCGCCCGGCGTGTCCAGCGCGGATTTGTGGGTGAGCGGCGTGCCGCGATAGAGGCCCGTCAGCTCCCAGGGGCTTTCCAGGCCGAGTTCGGCCACCACCTCATCCTCCGGGACCTCTTCCACGATGATGGCGGTTCCGCGCACCATGTCGCGCAGGGCACGCGGGATGGCGGCGAGGGCATCCTCGGCCATTTCCAGCAGGTCTTCGAGGCTCGGGGGCGTGGTCGGGCGCATGGGGGCTTGTGCCATGCGGGGGCCGGAAAGGGGAGGGGCGAATGGTTGAACGGCTGGATGCGGGGGCGCGGGCGGAACTGGCAGTGCGCTTGCCGGAATGGGAGGTGCTGGCGGAGTACCACGCCATCCGGCGGAAATTCCGCTTCAAGGATTTCAGCGCGGCCTGGGGCTTCATGAGCCGCGTGGCCCTGCTGGCCGAGGCGCAGGACCACCACCCTGAATGGTCCAACGTCTACAACCGCGTGGAAATCACCCTGACCACGCATGACGCGGGCGGGCTGTCGACGCGCGACCTGCGGCTCGCCTTGGCCATCGACGCGCTGTGAGCCTGGACGCGGCCCAGCGCACGCAGGCTGTGACGCGCTCGGCCATGCGCTTCTGCCTCGCCTCGGCCTGGTCGCCGTTGGCCGAGGCGCCGCTGCCCGATGGCAGGCGCGCCGATATCCTGGCGCTCCGCCCCGATGGCGGCTTCGTCATCATCGAGGTGAAATCCTGCGCGCGGGATTTTCTCAGCGACGGCAAGTGGCAGGATTACCGCGCCTTCTCCGACGAGTTGCACTTCGCCGTCGACCTCGACTTCCCGCAAGGGCTGCTGCCCGATGATGTGGGCCTGCTGGTCTGCGACGGCTTCGAGGCGGCCGCCCTGCGCGCCGCCCCCGCGCATCCGCTCGCCCCGGCCCGGCGGAAGGCCCTGCTGCACCGCTTCGCGAGCCTCGCCGCCACGCGCCTCGCCGCGGTGAGCGACCCGGTGGGGCTGGCCGAGCGGCGGGCCGCGCTCCGGCTCGATTGACGCCGCCCGTTGCCGGGACGGCCCTTTGGGGACAGCATCGCGCCCGGAGGATCCGGACATGACGAGACATTCGCTGCCCCTGCCCCGAATCATTCCTGCCGGCCGATGATCCTCTACATCGCCCCGGGCAGCCCCTTCGCGCGCATCCTGCGCATCCTGGCGCGCGAGCGCGGCATGGCGCTGACCGAGGTGGAGACGCCGCTGCGCGACCCCGCCGCGCGGCAACTCGCGCATAACCCGGCCGGGCGCGTGCCCGCGCTGCTGGATGGCGAGACGCTGATCTGCGAGACGCCGCTGATCCTCTCACATCTCGGCTGGCTGCCGCAGGAACCGGCCGCGCTCTCCCGCCTCGGCCAGGCGCTCGCCTTGATCGACGGCATCGCCGTCTGGAACCGCGACCTGCGCCGGCCCGAGCATGAGCGCTCGCCCGGCTTCCAGGCGCTGGAGCGGGTGCGCGCCAACCGCATCCTGGACGCGCTCGACCTCGCCGCGCATCAGCCCCATTCGGTCGAGGCCATCGCGTTGGCCTGCGGCCTCGGTTATTGCGAACGCCGGCATACGGTTTTCGCCTGGCGGGAGGGGCGCCAAGCGCTCGCGCTGTGGTATGATTCGATGATCGCCCGGCCCGCCTTTGCCGAGACCGTCCCACCCGTTTCCGGAATTTGAACATGCAGAACAGCGAACCCGTCTGGCGCCATGTGGATCAGAAGGCCCAGCCCGCCATTGAGCTCAGCGACCGCGTCTGGGGCATGCCGGAACTCGCCTATAACGAGCATAAGTCCGCCGCCGAGCACACCGCCTACCTGCACGCCGAGGGCTTCCGCGTGACCGAGCGCCTGGCCGGCATCCCCACCGCCATGATGGGCGAGGCGGGCGAGGGCGGGCCGCTCATCGCCATCCTCGGCGAGTTCGACGCGCTGCCCGGCCTCTCCAACGAGGCGGGTGCGACCACCCACAGCCCGGTCCCCGGCGATGGCAACGGCCATGCCTGCGGCCATAACCTGCTGGGCGCGGCCTCGCTGCTCGCGGCCACGGCGGTGAAGGATTACCTCAAGGCCAACGGCATCGAGGGCCGCGTGCGCTATTACGGCTGCCCGGCCGAGGAGGGCGGCGCCGCCAAGGGCTTCATGGCCCGCGCCGGCCTCTTTGACGATGTGGACATCGCCATCTCCTGGCATCCCGGCAGCTTCGCGTCCGTGAACGAACCGCTCTCGCTCGCCAATACCCGCATCGACTTCACCTTCCATGGCCGCGCGAGCCATGCCGCCGCGAGTCCACATCTGGGGCGCAGCGCGCTGGATGCGGTCGAGCTCATGTCGGTCGGCGTGAACTACCTGCGCGAGCACATCCCGTCCGAGAGCCGCATTCACTACGCCTATCTCGATGCCGGCGGCGTGGCCCCCAACGTGGTCCAGGCCAAGGCCAAGGTGCGCTACCTGATCCGGGCGGCCGATGTGAAGGACCTCAACAGCCTTGTCGCCCGCGTGCGCAAGATCGCAGATGGTGCCGCTTTGATGACGGAGACGCGCGTCGAGACGCAGGTGATCTCGGCCGTGTCCAACCTGCTGGGCAATACGCCGCTCGAGAAGCTGATGCAGGACGCGCTGGACCATCTGGGCCCGCCGCCCTTCGACGACGAGGACCGCAAGCGCGCCGCCGAATTCCAGGCGACCCTCTCGGAGGAGGACATCGCCGCCGCCTTCCGCAAGGTCGGCATGCCGCGCACCGACAACCCGCTGCCCGACAGCATCGTCCCGCTCGATTCCAAGCGTGCGCCGATGATCGGCAGCACGGATGTGGGCGACGTCTCCTGGAAGGTGCCGACGGTGCAGGCCCGCGGTGCCACGCACGCCATCGGCACGCCGCTGCATTCCTGGCAGGCGACCGCGCAGGGCAAGCTGCCGCACGCGCATAAGGGCATGGTGCATGTGGCCAAGGTGATGGCGGCCACGGCGGTCGAGGCGCTGCAGAAGCCCGAGATCATCGCCGCCGCCAAGGCCGACCACGCGGCGCGGGCGGGCGGGCCCTATGTGTGCCCGCTGCCGGCCGATGCGGAGCCGCCGATCGGGATGTCGCTCACGGTTTGATGCGCGTCAGCCGGGACGCGGCCCAGCTCCGGGCCGCCACCCAGGGTTGGAAAGGCCAGGGCGAGCGCATCGCCCTGGTTCCGACCATGGGCTACCTCCATAACGGACATCTGGCCCTCGTGGCGCGCGCGCGGCAGCTCGCCCCGCACGTGATCACGACCATCTTCGTCAACCCCACGCAATTCGCGCCGCATGAGGATCTCGGCCGCTATCCGCGTGACGAGGCGGGTGACATCGCCAAGCTGGAGGCGGCGGGCTGCGATCTGCTTTTCGCGCCCGCGGTGGAGACGGTCTATCCGCCCGGCTTCGCCACCAGCATCACGATGTGCGGGCCGGCCGCAGGGCTGGAAGGCACGCATCGGCCGCAGATGTTCGGTGGCGTGGCGCTGGTCTGCACCCGGTTGTTCGGGCTCTGCGCCGCCGATGTTGCCGTGTTCGGCGAGAAGGACTGGCAGCAGGTGATGGTGGTGCGGCAGGTCGCGCGCGACCTCGCCTTGCCGCTGGAGATCGAGACCGTGCCGACCATCCGCGCGCTGGATGGCTTGGCGCTCTCCTCCCGCAATGCCTATCTCGACTCGGCCGGCAGGCAGCAGGCGACCGCCCTGCATGCGGCGCTGCAACACGCGGCGGCGCGGCTGAAGGCCGGGGCCATGGCGGCTGAGGCCGGCGGCGAGGCCGAGGCCCGGCTGCGCGAGGCGGGTTTCCGGCAGGTGGACTACGTGGCGTTGCGCCGCGCGCGCGATTTCGCCGAGATGCCGCGGCTCGACGAACCAGGCCGCGTGCTGGGTGCGGCCTGGCTCGGCCAGGTGCGGCTGATCGACAATCTTCCCGTCTGAGGCTGCGGCTCAGCAGCCGTGGAAGCCGCCGCCCGGCAGGGGCGCGAATTCGAGGATGCCCAGTGGCAACGCGGCCCCCGGCTCGATCACCAGCGCCGCGCCCTCCGGGAAGGCGCGCCCGGCCACCGGGTCGCCGAAGATCATGATGGCGGGCGTGCGGTGGCCCACGAGCACGCGGTTCACGCCGGGCGGCACGGGCGCCGAGAACAGCCGCCGATGCTCGGCCAGCACCCAATCCAGGCGGGGGCCGGAGAAGTCATCGGCCAGCAGGCCGTCCGTCACCTGCACACGCCCGGGGCTCCAGGCTTCCTCCGCCGTGTCGCGCGCGCGATAGACCGGCCCGGCCAGCACAGGGAATTGCACGGGGATCCCAAGTTCCGCCATGCGCGCCGCGATCCGGCGGGACTGCTCCCGCCCGCGCGGCGAGATGTTGCGCTGGCCCGCGCGATCTCCCACGCGGAAGCTGCGGTCGCAGGGTTCGCCCAATGTGTCGGCATGGCGAAAGAAGAGGACGAGGCCACCCGCCCGCAGCCGTGGCATCAGGTCGGAGGTGGCGACGTCCTGCGGCACCATCCGCTGCGCCGCAGCCGGCGAGGCGAGGCCCCCCAGCACCAACGCACGCCGAGTGACGGCGGGGTCTGGGGTCCGCCACGGACCCCAGCGGAGTTTGAGGCGGAGCATCAACCCCTACTCCAACCGCGCCCCCGAAACTTGCACCAACCGCTGCCAGGCCGGCGTCTCGCGTTCCACCAGCGCGCTCAGATCGGCCGGTGTGGGGCTCACCACCGTGCCGAAGCCCAGCGGTTTCAGCCGTTCGATGAATTCCGGCACCACGCTGATGGTCTTCACCGCGTTGTGGATGCGGGTGATGTGCTCGGCGGGCGTGCCGCCCGGGGCCAGGATGGCATTCCAGGTCACCACATTGTGCTGCCCGAGGCCGAGATCCGCGAAATCCGCCATGCCTGGCACCTCCGGCAGGATGGCCAGGCGCTGGGCGGAACTGACCGCGAAGGGCAGCACCCGGCCGGAGGCGACATGCGGCATCAGGGCCGGCATCACGTCGAACATCATGTCGATCGTGCCCGAGAGCATGTCCGTGATGGCGGGGCCGCCGCCGCGATAGGGCACATGCAGGATCTTGGCGCCCGAGGCCGCGTTGATCGCCTCGATGTTGATATGGCTGGTGGTGCCGGTGCCGCTGCTGCCCATCTTCACCTGGTCCGGGTTGCGCTTGCTCCAGGCGACCAGGCTGCGCAAATCCGTCCAGCCGTTGCGGCGCGCGGTCTCGGCGTTCACCACGCACAGCAGGGCGCCGTCCGTGATCTGCGTGACCGGCGTGAAATCGGTGCGCGGGTTGAAGGGCAGGCGCTGCGTCATGAAGGGGAAGGCGCAGAGGATGGCCACGCCCAGCAGCCCGACCATGGTGCCGTCGCGGTCGCCCTTGGCCAGGGCATCGGCGCCGATCATGCCGCCCGCGCCACCGCGATTCTCGACGACGACGCCAGTGCCGAGCGCTGGTGGCAGGCGCTCGGCCAGGATGCGGCCCAGCAGATCCACCGCGCCGCCCGGCGGGAAGGGGACGATGATCCGAAGCGGCCGCGCCTGGGCCAGGGCCGGGGCCGCCAGCGGCAGGGCAGCGGCGCCCAGGATCACGCTGCGTCGGTGGGTCATGGACGGTCTCTCCCGGATTTGCGCGGAGAGACTGCGGCTTACGTTGCCTTTTCCGCAAGCCGCATCCGCGAAAGGGCGATCACCGCCTCCGCTTCGCGTGTCAGCGCATATTTTTCCAGGTCTTCCGGTCGGACCCAGGCGGTGGCGCTGACATCATCGCCTGGCCGCGCCTCGCCCGCCGCCCATTCGGCGCAGTAATCCACGATGGTGTAGTGGTAGCGGATGGCGCCCGCCTCATCGCGCGTCACGGAATCGATCACATCGGCGAGCAGCAGCGGGCCGACGGTGATGCCCGTCTCCTCCACCAATTCGCGGCGTGCCGCCTCCTGCGCGCCCTCGCCCACATGCTGCGCGCCGCCGGGGAGCGACCATGAGCCGATACGGGGCGGCTTGCCGCGCTGGACCAGCAGCACCTCCTCGCCGCGGAAGACGATGACGCCGATGCCGATCCAGGGGCGGTCGGGATACTCGCGGGTCATGGCTGACCGGCCGATTCACGCGCCGCTGCGCGCCGCGATCGGACGGGGCTCACGACACCACCAGGTCTTCCAGGCGCGGGATCATCGCCTTTTCCTTCCAGAGGCCAAGCTGGAAGGCCCAGCCCCGGAAGCGGGCGTTGAGGCGCTCTGCTTCCTCGCCGCCCTCGGCGTTGAGGCGCACCCAGAACAACTCGCCCTCGCGGTGGGGGAGAAGGGCGATGGTCAGGTCGTCCGTGTAATGGAAGCGCGCCTCGCCCATTGCCTCGCCTGGTGCCTCGGCGCGGACCTCGATGAAGGTGAGGCCGTCGAAGGCGCGGCCCACCTCGTCGAGGGCGATGCGGTCCGCGACGGGGGCATCGGCGGGCGTCACGATATCGAGCGGCGCATCCACCTCGCCAGCGCGGGCGAGGATCAGCGGCGGATGGCCGGTGCGCGTCACCTCCACGCGGCGCAGCCGGGCTGGGGCCAGGTTCGCCAGGTCACGGTCGATCCAGAGCGAGGGGTCGGCATCGGCGCCGAGGCGGCCTTCGGCCAGCCAGGCGCGACTCTCGCCGGGGCGGCGGGCATAGATGGCCTCGGGCTGGTTGCCCTGGGTGCGCATGCGGCGGCGGCCCAGGATCATCTCGGCGAGCGGCCGGCCCTCGGCATCGAAGACGCGCAGGAGGGTGGCGCCGCTGCCCGGGGCGGCCGGGTCTTCCACGCCGAGGCGTGGCCATTGCGCCGGATCGCTGCTGCGTTCCTCGACGAGGCGCAACTCGGTGAGGCCGCTCAGCGTCTCGCGCACGCGCTCGGGGCGGGCGGGATAGCCTTGCTGTTCCGCGATGCGCCAGGTTTCGCCGTCGCGGATCAGGGTGGTGCCCTGCGCGCCGCGCCGGAGCTCAATCCGCTGCGCGCCGGCGAGCCGTGCAGCGAGGCCGGGGAAGGCGAGGCTGCCCTCGGCGATGCGCCCTTCCACCTCGCCCTCCGGCCGCAGCAGCAGGGCGGCGCCGAGGCTCGCCACCGCGGCGCCGCCGAGGGCAATCAGGCCACGCTTGCCGATCATGCGCGGGCCCGGGCGCGGCGGCGCGCGCGCAACACGCCGATGACGACGGCGAGGATGGTCAGCAGCACCGGCACGAAGGCGATGTTGAAGATCCGCAGCCCGGTCTCCAGCGCCTCGATGTCGCGCCGCAGCTCGAGCTGTACGGCGCGCAACTGGCGCCGGGTGTTGGCGATCTCCTCCCGCGCGCGGTCGATCTCGGCGCGCTGCTCGGGCGTGATGACGGTCTGGCTGGTGTTTCGTGCGCCAGCTTCGCCCCCTGGGCCCCCGGTGCCTTGGCGCAATTCGCGCAGGCGGCGTTCGGTGGCTTGCAGGCGCTCGGTCAGCTGCTGCTCGCTCTGGCGGAACTGGGCATCGGCCTGGCGGCGGATATCCTCCACCCATTCGAAGGGCCGCTGGGATTCGCCGCGCGAGCGCAGGCTGATCATGGCGTCCGACCCCGCCAGCGTATCGGCGATGTTCACGACGAAGCTGCCATTGCCCGAGAAGGGGGTGGCGACGGGCTGGCCGAAGAATTCCTGCACGCGAACCCAGAAGCGGTCCTCCAGGATATCCGTGTCATGGACGACGACGATGTTGGCCGGGCCCGCGCTGCGGGCGAGATGCGCCGGGAAGTCGGCCGGCCGCTCCACGCCCTCGGCCGGGGCGGGTGCGCCCTCCTGGAAGGCGCTGCGGAGGTTGCCGCGGATGCGCGCCGCGATCACGCGGCGCTGACCATCGGCGCGGAATTCGGCGAGGATCCGCGTGGGCGAGGGATCATTCCTCACGCGCACCGCATCCACCAGCATGGATTGCGACGAGCTGGTCAGCAGCGGGATGAACTCAATCCCCGCATTGGGGCGCGGGGCGAGGTAGCCCGACGAGGCGACCGTGACCTGCTCGATCAGCGCGGTGGCCACTTCCTGGCGGTTCACGCTGTCGCCCTGCAGGTTGAACCAGGCGATATAATCCACCGCCTGGACGCGCTCGGTGGGGGCCGCGCGCACGCGCCATGCGCCGCGCAGGTCCAGCACGACCTGGTCGGCCGGGGCTTCCACGCCCCAGGCTTCGAGCAGGCGCGGCAGGACGGACGCCGTGTTGGTGGGTGGCCGCCCGCCGGGGCCGGGGCGGGAGGCCTGGAACTCGCTATGCGGGTCGATCATCAGGAAGAGGCGCCCGCCGCGCATGACGAACTGGTCCACCGCGTATTGCGCGGCCTCTGGCAGGTCCTGCGGGTGGGCCAGCAGCAGGATTTGCACATCGGCGGGGATGGCCTGCACGTCGAAGCCGAGGTCGCGCACGGTGAAGCCCTCGCGCAGCTGGCGCATTACCACCTGCGGCTGGGCGAGTGCCGGCTGGCGCATCATCATGGCACGCGGGTCGCCATTCAGCGGCAAGGGCGACATGACACCCAGCACTGGCTTTACCGGGTTCGACAGCTCGAAGATGAGGCGCGTGAGATCGGCCTCCAGGAAGCGCTCGCGATCCGGCTGGAAGAAGGGGATGTTGCGCTCCTCATCCACCTGGTTGGTGCCGGCGAGGCCGAAATAGACCTGCTCGCCGCCCTGGTCGAGCGGCACGCCCTGAATGCCGAGCGCCACGGCGCGATCCTCGACTGCGGAGAAGGGCTCGGGGTCGAAGATCTCGAGGCGCAACTTGCCCCGGCTGGCCGCGACATATTCACGCAGCATCTCGCGCACGCGCTCGGCATAGGCGCCGAATTGCGGGGCCTCGGCACCCAGCTTGCGCGAGTAGAAGAAGCGCAGCGTGATCGGGTCCTTGAGGCCTTCCAGTACCTGCCGCGTGCCGGGCGAGAGCGTGTAGATGCGGTTCTCCGTCAGGTCCAGGCGGGCGGAGGCGAGCAGCCGGTCCGCCAGCATGTTGAGCCCGATGGCCAGCAGCAGGGCGGCCAGGACGCCGAGCGAGGAATAGGCGAGGCGGGAATTGCGCATGGTCTCAATCCGCCTTCTTGTGCTCGAGGATGACGGTATTCACGAAGAGCCAGAAGCCGATGAAGCTCGCGAAGAACACGAAATCCCGCGCCGAGATCACGCCGCGGGTGAAGCCGTTGATCCGCTCGCTGACACTCATGCCGCGCGCCACCTCGGCCAGGACGGGGAATTGCGAGGAGAGGAACTCCGTCACGACAGGCGAGCCGGCCGCGGCAAAGAGGAAACAGCCGGCGACGGCCAGGACGAAGGCGATGACCTGGTTGCGTGTGACGGCCGAGATGGCGGCCCCCACCGCGAGATAGGCGCCAGCCACCAGGAAACAGCCGAGATAGCCGGTGAGGATCACGCCATTATCCGGCTCGCCCAGCAGGTTCACGGTGATGACGAGCGGGAAGGTGAGCATCAGCGCCACCCCGCAGAAGGCCCAGGCGGCGAGGAATTTGCCCATCACCGCCTGGCCCGCCGTGATCGGCAGTGTCAGCAGCAATTCGATGGTGCCAAGGCGCCGTTCCTCAGCCCAGAGGCGCATGGTCAGCGCGGGCACGAGGAAGAGGAAGAGCCAGGGGATGAAGCTGAAGAAGGGGATCAGGTCCGCTTGGCCGCGCCCGAAGAAGCCGCCCAGCGTGAAGGTGAGCGCGCCCGAGAGCACCAGGAAGATCACGATGAAGACGGTGGCGACGGGGGTCGCGAAATAGGCCGCGAATTCCCGGCGCGCGACGGTGACGGCGGCGTTCATGCGGCGGTCCCCAGGGTGAGGGAGCGGAAGACCTCCTCCATGCTGCGCCCATCGGCCACGAGCGCCGCCGGTGTCGCATCCGCCAGCACACGGCCACGCGCGATGACGATGGCGCGGGTGCAGACGGCCGCCACCTCCTCCAGGATATGGGTCGAGATGATGATGGCCTTCTCGGGCGCCATGGCGCGGATCAATTCGCGCACCTCATGCTTCTGGTTGGGGTCCAGGCCATCGGTCGGCTCGTCCAGCACCAGCACGGGGGGCGAGTGCAGCAGCGCCTGGGCCAGGCCCACGCGGCGCTTGAAGCCCTTGGAGAGCGTCTCGATCGGCTGCAGGCGCACGCCCTCGAGCTGCGTCAACGCCATGGCATGGGCCACGCGCTCCGCGCGCTCGCCGCCGCCGAAGCCACGGATGCGGGCGCAGAAACCGAGGAAGTCTGCGACGCTCATCTCGGGGTAGGTGGGCGCGCCCTCGGGCAGGAAGCCGAGGTTCCGCTTGGCCGCCACGGGGCGCTTCACCACATCCTCGCCGCAGATGCGGGCCGTGCCCACGCTCGGCAGCATGAAGCCCGCCAGCATGCGCATGGTGGTGGACTTGCCCGCGCCATTGGGACCGAGGAAGCCAACGACTTCCCCACGCGAGACGGAGAAGCTCACCTGGTCCACGGCGGTGAATCCGCCAAAGCGCTTGGTCAGGCCTTCGATTTCGATCAGGGCAGTCACCCGATGGTCTCCCGGTTCGGCCAGCCGATTTAAAAAACCTGGCAGGGAATTCAAGTCACCCGGCCGCCAGGAGCCCCACGGCGTCCTGCTTGTCAAACAACCGCAGGAGGAGCCGGGCGGCTTCCCCGCGGGGGGAGGCGAGGCGGGGGTCGATGGTCAGCAGCACCTCGGCATCCTGGGCCGCCATCTCGACCAGGGCGTTCTGGCGGGTGGCGGCGCGCTGTGCGGCCGCCTCATCCTCGCCGCGCAGGCCCAGGCGGAACTGGACCTGGCCAGCCTGGCGGGTGCCCAGCGCCTCTCCGCCGCCTCGCAGCCGCAGATCCTCCTCGGCGATCACGAAGCCGTCTTCCGTGTCGCGCAGGATCAGCAGGCGCTCCCGCTCGCGTTCCGAGAGGGATTCGGAATGGACCAAGAGGCAGGAGGAGGGCTTGGCTCCGCGGCCCACGCGCCCGCGCAGCTGGTGCAGGGCGGAGAGGCCGAAGCGCTCGGCCTGCTCGATCAGGATGATGGTCGCCTCCGGCACGTCCACGCCGACCTCGATGACGGTGGTCGCCACCAGGATCTGCGTCCGGCCCTCCGCGAAGTCGCGCAGCGCGCCCTCGCGGAGCTCCATCTCCAGCTCGCCATGGGCCAGGCCGACGCGGCCGGGAAACAGCTCGGAGAGTTCGGCGAAGCGAGCGACGGCGGCGATGCTGTCATCATGCTCGCTGCCCTCAATGGCGCGGACCACCCAATAGGCGCGCTCGCCGCGCGCCAGCGCCTGGGCCATGCGCGCGATGATCTCGGGCAGGCGGGCGGCGCTGGCGATGCGCGTCGCGATGGGCTGCCGGCCACGCGGCTTGCCCGCGATGCGGCTCACCTGCATCTCGCCCCATTGCGTGAGTTGCAGGGTCCGCGGGATGGGCGTCGCCGTCATCACCAGCATGTCCGCCTGCTCGCCCTTGCCGGCCAGCTCCAGCCGCTGGGCCACGCCGAAGCGGTGCTGCTCATCCACCACGGCGAGTGCGAGGTCGTGGAACTCCACCCCCTGCTGGAACAGGGCATGCGTGCCGATGGCGATGGGGATGGAGCCATCGGCGAAGCCTTTGAGCACCCGCCGCCTCTCGGCTCCCTTCACCGAGCCGGCCAGCAATGCCACCGGCACGGGGGAGAGCTTTTCCAGGGTGCGCAAATGCTGTCGGGCCAGGATTTCCGTGGGCGCCATGATGGCCGCCTGGGCGCCGGCTTCCACCGCCTGGAGCATGGCGAGGATCGCCACCAGCGTCTTGCCCGAGCCGACATCGCCCTGCAGCAGGCGCAGCATGCGGCGGGGTGCGGCGAGATCGCGCGAGATTTCGGCCAGGGCCTGGGCCTGGTCGGGTGTCGGCGCGTGGCCGAAGGCGGCGAGCGCATGGGCGCGCAGGCGGCCATCGCCCGGCAGGGCCCGGCCGGGCGCGTCCCGGTTGCGGCGGCGCAGCAGGGCCAGCGCCAATTGCCCGGCCAGCGCTTCGTCATAGGCCAGCCGCTCCCAGGGCTTTTCATCCGGGCGGGTCTGGGGTGCGTGCAGGGCCTGCAAGGCTTCGGCGAAGCCCGGCCAGCGCTCGCGCGCCAGCAGGGGCCCGTCCTGCCATTCGGGGAGCTCGGGCAGGCGTTTCAGCGCCGCCATGATGGCGGGCGCCATATGGCCGCGCTTCAGCCCCTCGGTCAGCGGCCAAATGGCTTCCAGGCTCGGGAAGCCGGCTTCGTCGGCGGCCACATCAGGGCTGATGCAGGACCAGCCATCGCCCTCCGGCCGGATGCGGCCCGAGATCCAGCGCGGCTCGCCCTGCGGCAGCAGGCGCTCGATCCAGCCGAGGTTGGATTGCATGAAGCGCAGCGTCACTTCCTCGGCGGTGCGGACCTCGACATAGCGGCGGCGGGTGGCGCGGCTCACCGCGCTGCGAGTCGCAATGGCGGTGACGCGCAGCACGGCATCCGTCTCGGGCTGTGCTTCCGCGGGATGGCTGACCCGCATCCGGGCCGCGATGCGGTCGGGCAAATGGAACACAAGGTCCAGCACGCGTGGCCCGCCGCAGGCCTTGGAGATGAGCGCAGCCCTTTTGGGCCCGACCCCCGTGAGGGATTCAAGCGGATCAAGCAGGCTCTGGAGGCTGACACTCTGGCTCACACGGGCCTATATGCCACCCGTGACGAGTCCTGACGAAACCCCCGAACTTCCCCACCGCCAACGCCGCCTGCTTTTCCGGGCGCTGCATCGCGGGACCAAGGAATGCGACCTGATGCTGGGCGGCTTCGTCCGCCGGCATATCGGCGCGCTCACGCCCGCGGAACTGGATGAGCTGGAAACCATCATGGAATTGCCGGATGTGGACCTGGCCGACTGGTTCTCCGGTCGCCGCCCCATCCCCGCCGACGTGCGCGGACCGCTCTTCGACCGCATCGTGGCCGAAAGCGCGGCACCCGGGGCCGGCATGCCGGACCACCTCAAGTGACGCTCAACGTCTATGGCGCGCCCGAGGGCTATGACGCGCTGCTGCTGCGGCAGCGCCGGGCCGAAACGCAGGAGCCGGTGCTCCATGTCTGCCGCGACGATGCCCGCATGGCCCGCATGGCCGATGCGCTCGGCTTCTTCATGCCCGAGGCCGAGATCCTGCGCCTGCCGGCCTGGGATTGCCTGCCCTATGACCGCGTCTCGCCCAATCCGGAGCTGATCGCCGAGCGCGTGGCCACGCTGGCCGAACTCACCGCGCCCGCGACCAGGCCGAGAATTGTGCTGACCACGGTGAACGCGCTGGTCCAGCGCGTGCCCCCCCGCACCGCCTTTGCCAATTCGGCCCTGCTGCTGCGCAAGGGCGGCCGCACCAGCATCGAGCAGATCACCGCCTTCCTCGAGACCAATGGCTACAACCGCACCGGTACCGTGATGGAGCCGGGCGAATACGCCGTGCGTGGCGGCATCCTGGATCTTTTCCCCTCGGGCGAGGCGGACCCTCTGCGGCTCGACCTGTTCGGCGACGAGATCGAGAGCATCCGTCGGCTCGACACCGGCACCCAGCGCAGCGGCGCCCATGTGGACCGCCTGACCTTGCGCCCGGTGGGTGAGGTCTTCCTCGACCCGGCCTCGATCGAGCGCTTCCGCACCGGCTACCGGGAGCTCTTCGGCAATGCGGCGGCCGAGGACCCACTCTATGTCTCGGTCAGTGCCGGGCGGCGGCATCCGGGCATGGAGCATTGGGCCGGCCTGTTCCACGCCACGATGGAAACGCTGCTGGACTATCTGCCCGGCGCCTCGGTCAGCCTGGACGGCCAGGCTGAGGAAGCGCTCAACGCCCGGCTGGAGATGATCCAGGACCATTACGAGGCCCGTCGCATTCCAGCCCGCCTCAGCGAGGGCGAGGTGCCCTATCGCCCGGCGCCGCCCGCCCGCCTTTACCTCGACCGCGCCGGCTGGGACGCCATGCTGGCGACCGGAAAGCAATTCAACTTCTCCCCCTTCCACAAGCCGGACGGCGCCGAGGGCTTTGACGCCGGCGGCAGGGCCGGGCGCCTCTTCACCGAAATCCGCCAGGCCGGCGAGAACCTGTTCTCTGCCTATGCCGCCCATGCCGAGACGGAGCGCGGCCGCGGCCGGCAACCCATGCTGGCCGCCTGGACCCGCGGCTCACGCGAGCGGCTGGTGACGCTGCTGCGCGAGAACCGCGTGGCGGCCGAGCCGGTCGAGGATTACTACGCTTTCCAGCGACTTTCGCCGGGCACCATCGGCGTCGGAATCCTCGGCCTCGAGCGTGGCTTCACCGCCGAGAAACTCTCCATCACGGCCGAGCAGGATCTGCTGGGCGAGCGCATCGCCCGCCCCGCGCGGCGCAAGAGGCGCGCCGACCAGTTCATCGCCGACGCCACGCAGATCGAGGTGGGGGATTTGCTGGTCCATCAGGATCACGGCATCGGCCGCTATGACGGGCTCGCCACCATCGAGGTGAGTGGCGCCCCGCATGACTGCCTGCGCATGATTTATGACGGCAATGACAAGCTGTTCGTGCCCGTCGAGAATATCGAAATCCTCAGCCGCTTCGGCAGCGAGACCGGCGGTGTGGCCCTCGACAAGCTGGGCGGCGCCTCCTGGCAGGCGCGCAAATCCAAGGCCAAGCAGCGCATCGCCGACATGGCGGGCGCGCTCATCCGCATCGCCGCGGAGCGCCAGACGCGCGAGGCGCCCATGCTGGCGCCGCCCGAGGGCGCCTGGGACGAGTTCTGCGCCCGGTTCCCCTATGTCGAGACCGACGACCAGGCACGCGCCATCGCCGATGTGCTGGAGGACCTCGCCTCCGGCCGCCCGATGGACCGCCTGATCTGCGGCGATGTCGGCTTCGGCAAGACGGAGGTGGCGTTGCGCGCCGCCTTCACCGTGGCGATGTCCGGCTCACAGGTGGCGGTGGTGGTGCCCACCACGCTGCTGGCGCGCCAGCATCACCGCATCTTCACCGCGCGTTTTGCAGGGCTGCCCATCA
>JAIYCD010000299.1 GCA_027488195.1 Acetobacteraceae bacterium
AGGATCACGTGAGGCCCACCTTGTGCAGGGGCCGCAGCAGCAGCCGGAAGCCGGCCAGCGCCAAGGCCGTCAGCACCAGCCCCGCGACGGAGAGGGCGGCGGCGAAGGGGAAATTGAACGACGAGAAGCCCAGCGAATAGACGAGGTTGGAGACCATGTTCACCCGCCCGCCGCCGATCAGCTGGGGCGTGGCGAAGGCGGAGAAGGTCCAGGCGAAGCCCGTGGTCAGCCCCGCGATGATGCCGGGCATGGAGAGCGGCAGCGTGACCGTCCAGAACACGCGCAGCGGCTTGGCGCCGAGCGCGGCCGCCGCGCGCTCCAGGTCGCGATCGATATGCGCGATGGCGGCGGCCAGCATGATCACCACCACCGGCAGCGTCACATGCACCAGCGCCACGACGACGCCGAGCCGCGTGAAGAGCAGCGGGATCGGCGCATCGATCACGCCCAAGGCCATCAGCGTGCCGTTCACGAAGCCGCGATTGCCGAGCACGATGATCCAGGCATAGGTGCGGATCACTTCGCCGAGAAACAGCGGCGTCACCGAGATGATGAGGATGGCCGACTTCACGTAAGGGTTGCGCGCGCGCACCAGCGCCAGCGCCAAGGGGTAGCCGGCCAGCAGCGCCAGCACGGCCGTCAGGAAACACAGCTTCACCGTGTCGTAGAAGACGCCCGCATAAAGCGGCTTCATCATCTCGCGGAAGTTCTGGAAGGTGAATCCGCCCGGCTGCAATTCGCCGGGGATGAAGGCCAGGAAGGCGTATTGCAGCACCGCCGCCATGGCGAGCAGGAAGCCCGCCGCGACCAGCGCGGCGGGGGTGACGAACAGCTTCAGGAAGGGGCGCATCAGCGCGCGATGATGTTTTCCTGGAACCAGCGGCGCCATTCATTGGTCTTCTCGGCGCGCAGGCGGTGGTCGATGATCAGCGCCTGGGTGCGCCACTGCTCGGGCGTGGTGAAGACGCCGGGGAGTGCCGCCACAGCCGGGTCCAGCACCGCGTTCGTCACGGTCGGGCTGCCCTTCTTGTCGGCCGCGATCGCCGCCTGGATCTGCGGATCGAGGCAGGTGTTGATGAACTGATAGGCCAGCTCCTGCCGGCGGGAGCCGCGCATGATGGAGACGCAGTCCACCCCCAGCACCGCGCCCTCGCGCGGGATGGCGAGGCGCACATTCACGCCCTGCGTCACCATGTGGTGCGCGTTCATCGAGAGGATGACCTGCACCGGCGTCTCACCGCTCGCGATCAGCTGCTGGCTGTTCGCGTCATTGGTGTAGAAGGCGCGGAAATTCGGGCGCAGCGCGCGCAGACGTGCCTGGCCGCGCTCCCAGGTCGCGGCATCGCCACCTTCCAGCAGGGCGGCGACGACGATGATGTGCGAAGGATCGAAATCCGGCGCGGCCAGCTTGTTCGCCAGCGCCGGCGACCAGAGATCCGCCCATGAGGCGAAGTTCACGCCCGGCAGCAAATCCGGCCGGTAGCCGATGGTGTAGACATAGGCCCAGGTGCCGATATGGCCCGGGCTGATGCGCGCCTGGTCCACCAGGTTCCGCGCATTGGGGATGCGCGACATGTCCAGCGTCTCGAACAGATTGTCGTTCTGGTAGAGCCAGCCGATATGCGAGGTGGTGAAGTTCAGGTCGCTCTCGGGATTGCCGCGGGCGAGGCGCGCGCGGTTCAGGCGATCGATCGTGCCGCCCGTCTGGAACTCGACGGTGGCGCCGGTATCGGCGGTGAATTTCCGCGCGATGATGTTCTGCACCATGTCCCGCCAGGAACCGCCCCAGACCGAGACGGAAATGCGGTTGGCCTGGGCATTGGCGATGGCGGGCGCGGCCAGGATTCCAGCCCCCAGAAGGGCCGATTGCCGGCGGGTGATCTGAACCATGGTCCGTCTCCTTGTCCGTATGCGAGGTGGGTTAAGCAAGTGCCATGCCGCCGATGGGATGCATGGCCAGGTCTCAACGCCATCCCGTCACGGGGAGGCGGGGATCTCCGCGATGATGTCGATTTCCATCATGTATTCGGGCTTGGCCAACCCGTTCACGATGATGCCGGTGCTGACGGGATAGACGCCCTTCAGCCACTTGCCGATCACGCGATACACCGGCTCGCGATAGGCGCGATCGGTGATGTAGATCACGATCTTGCAGACATGGCTGAGGTCCGAGCCCGCCTCGCGCAACAGGATTTCGGCGCAGCGCATGGCATTTTCGGCCTGGGCGGCCGCGTCGCCCACGCCCACCAGCTTCCCGTCCAGGTCCATCGCCGTCTGCCCGCGCAGATAGACGGTGTTGCCGGCGCGCACCGCCATGCACACGTCATTGTCGAGCGACTGCTCGGGGTACGCCTCCTTCGTGTTGAAGGGGCGGATGCGGGTGTGCGTCGGCATCAGTGGGTCTTCCCGCCCAGCACGCGGTCGGAGAGCTTCGCGCTGTTGCGCACGAAGTCGAGCGGGCCCGAGAAATCGAAGCTCTTATAGACGGCGGCCAGGTGGTTGAAGTGCGGCGCCTGCGCGAACTGCACGAATGCGAGGCGGTGGCCTGCATAATCGCTGTTCAGCAAATCCCGCGCGAAGGCGAGCAGCTTGCGGCGATCCTCGGCGCCCCATTCCTTGTTCAGCGTGTAGAATTTCTGCAGCCAGTTGCCCGCGCCGCCATTGAACTGCGCCGCATCGGGCGTCACGCAGATCTGCCCGCCGATCAATTCGCGCGCCGTGTGCATCATCACGGGCAACTGGCTGCAGGCCAGCACGCGCCCGGCATAGAGGATGGACTGGTTCGGCATGAGCAGCCCCGCCGGCGAACGCTCGGCCGTCGCGATGGAGGCGATGAGGTGCGCGCGAATGCCCTCGCGGTAGCAGACGAGGTCGGCCAGCTTCTCCTGCACGGATTGCAGCTTCTCGAGGCCGGTCTGCTTCGCGTTCCACATGGCGGCACCGATCATCATGTCGGCCGTGTAGAGAACGCGCAGCACATAGGGGAAGGCGCTGTAGCGGTGCAGCGTGGCGCGCACCTGCTGGGCGGCCGCCGTGTGGCGGTAGAAGAACACATCCTCCCACGGGATCAGCACGTCGTCGAAGACGCAGAGCGCCTCCACCTCGTCGAAGCGCGAGGCCAGCGGAATATCGGCCGGGTTGCCCCGGGTGGCGAAGGGCGCGCGGCAGATATGCTTCACGCCCGGCGCCCCCATCTTCACGATGCAGCCGACGGCGTGGATGCTCTCCTTCTCATCGGTCCAGGCGCCGACGGTCGGCTTCAGATAGGCCTGGTCCGCATAGGGTGAGGCCGTCTCGAACTTGGCGCCGCGGATGATGATGCCGGCATCCGTCTCGCGCACCACGCGGATCATCATGTCCGGGTCGCGCTGATCCACGGGGACCGAGCGGTCGCCCTTCGGGTCCGTGTTGGCGGAGACGTGGAAGATGTCCTTCTCCACGACGCCGCGAATATGGCGGTCGATATTGTCGGCGAAGCGCGGATCGATCTGCGCCAGCACGTCCCGCCCATCCTGGAGCGACCACATCTCGCCCACCGTCTCGTCACCCAGGCGCGTGGCGACGCCGCCGATATCCTTCAGCAGCAGGTCCACGCTCGCCCATTTGCGGTGCCAGTCCTCCTGCGTGGTGGGAGGCTGCTGGAACACGCTGTGGCGCTCATTGTTCTCGACATAGGTCAGCGTGTCCTGGTGCTGCTCCTCATGCTGCATGTCATACATGCGCGCCTTCACATCCACGATGGGCTTCAGCGCCGGGTGCGTCGTCACATCCTTGACGCGCTCGCCATCGATCCAGACCTCGCGGCCGTCGCGCAGCCCTTCGCGATACTGATTGCCGGTGCGGATCATGAATCTGCTCTCCTGTGCGGCATTCACCTTGCGGCAAGGGGAGGCATCGGGGAAATATCTTGTTCCGAGCTTTGGCATAGGGATATCCGATGCAGATCGCCAGCCTCTCGCTCCGCTCCCTGCGCTACCTGGTGGCGGTCGCCGATGCTGGCTCCGTCACGGGTGCCGCGCGGCGGATGCATGTCTCGCAGCCCTCCATCTCCGAGGCGGTGGCGGCGTTGGAGGCCGAACTCGGCGTCGCCCTGCTGCTGCGCCACCACGCCCGCGGCGTGACGCTGACGCCGGCCGGCGCCCGCGTGGTGGCGGAGGCGCGCCTGCTGCTTCGCCACGCCGAGGATTTCCTGCACGCCGCCGCCTCGCTGGGCGCGGAAGCCGTGGGCGAGGTCTCGATGGGCTGCTTCCTGACGCTTGCCCCGCGCTATCTGCCCGCGCTGCTGGCCGGCCTCGGCCGCGACATCCCGGGCCTTTCGGTCCGCGTGGAGGAGGGCGACCACGGCGAGATGCTGGCGGGGCTGGAGGCCGGCCGCACGGAGATCGCGCTCACCTATGATTTCGACATGCCGCCGGGCCTGACGGTGACACCCATCGCGCAGCTGGCGCCGGTGGCGGTGCTGCCCGCGCGGCATCGGCTCGCGCGCGGCGCCCGCGTGCGCCTGGCCGACCTCATGGAGGAGCCCTTCCTCCTGCTCGACCTGCCGCATTCGCGCGACTATTTCGCCAGCATCTTCCGTGCGGCCGGCCTCACGCCGCGCATCGCCTTCCGCTCGCGCAGCCAGGAATTGCTGCGGGGACTGGTGGGGAATGGGCTGGGCTGGACCATCCAGAATGTGCAGCCCGAGAGCCCCTATGCGATCGACGGCACGCGCATCACCTCACTCCCGCTCGATGCCGGCCTGCCCGCCGTGCGCCTGGTGCTGGCCGCGGCCCCCGGCCCCGCCAGCCGCCCTGCCGTGCGGGCGCTGGCGCGCTACATCGAGGCCGCCTTCGCCCAGGGCGGCGTCTTCGACCCTCAATATCCCCGCGCCGGGTCCACCTGATGCAAAGGCGCCTCGCCGCGCAGCACGCGGCGGATGCTTTCGGCGACATCGGCCGCCGCCGCCTCTGGGATGGTGATGGAAGCGAGGTGGGGCGTCAGCCGCACATTCTCCATCGTCCAGAAAGGATGGCCGGCGGGGAGGGGCGCGGTGGCAAAGACATCCAGCGTTGCCTCCGCGATCTGCCCCGAGCGGAGTGCGTCCAGCAGCGCATCCTCATTCAGCAGCGCGCCACGCGCGACGTTGATGAGGTTGGCGCCGCGCGGCATCCGCGCCAGCTCGGCGGCGCCGATCAGCCCGCGCGTGGCGGTCGTCAGCGGCAGCAGCATCACCAGCGTATCGGCCTCGGCCAGGGCGGTGGCGAAGCCCGCCTCGCCATGCAGGCAGCGCACGCCGGGGATGGATTTCTCCGAGCGCGCCCAGCCCGTCACCGCATAGCCCATCGCCGCCAGTGCCGCCGCCGCGGCCCCGCCCAGCTCGCCCAGCCCCAGCACCGAGACGCGATGCGTGCCCAGTGCGCGGGGATGGATGTAGCGCCATTCCCCCGCCCGCTGCGCCCGCTCGAACAGGTGGAAGTCGCGCGCATAGCGCGTCACGGCATAGGTCACGTAGCTGCACATCAGCTGCACCATGCCCGGATCATTCAGGCGCGAGATCGGCAGCGGCGGCAGGTCATCCCGCGCCACCAGCGCATCCACGCCGGCGCCCAGATTGATCACCAGGCGAAGGTCGCGGAAGCCCGCGAAATAGCCCGGCGGCGGCTTCCAGGCCATGGCGGCCACCACGCCCCCGGGCGGCCCGTCCACGCGCCATTCCAACTCCGGCAGATGCGCGCGCAGCGCACGCTCCCAGGCCACGGGGTCGTCATGCTCGCTGTAGAAGGCGACGGGGATCACCTGCGGCATAGGTCCACCATCGCCTGGATCGCGAGTTCGTAGCCGAGCGGCCCCAGCCCGCAGATGCTCCCCACCGCCGCCTTGGAGGTGTAGGTCTTGTTCCGGAAGGGCTCGCGCCGGTGGATGTTGGACATGTGCACCTCGATCACCGGCCCGTCGAAGGTCAGCAGCGCATCCATCACGGCGATGGAGGTGTAGGACAGCCCCGCCGCATTGATGACCAGCCCGTCCATCACGCCGCGCGCCTGCTGGATCCAGGTGATGATCTCGCCCTCATCCTGGCTCTGGCGGAAATCCAGCTCGGCATCGAGCGAGGCCGCCTTGCGATGGCAGCGCGCCCCGATATCGGCGAAATTCTCATGCCCATAGGTGCCCGAAGGGTCGAGGCCATACAGGTTCGCATTCGGCCCGTTGATGAAGAGCAGCTTCATGCGAGCTGGTTCTTCACGAAGCGCCCGCCCTGCATGATCGCCGGCAGATGGGCACCCTGTTCCGTCAGCAGTGCCAGGTCCGCCAGCGGGTCGCCCTCCACCACGATCAGGTCGGCCAGCGCGCCGGGGGCCACCACACCCAGCCGCCCTTCCTGTCGCAGCAGCTTGGCCGCGATGCTGGTGGCGCTGCGCAGGATCTCAGCCACCGGCAGCACCTCGCGCCGGATCAGGAATTCCTCGGACTGGCGGCGATGCATGGGTCCCAGCAGGTCGGTCCCGAAGGCCATGGGCAGCCCGGCGTTGCGCATCCGCTCCAGCGATTCCAGCCCGGCCAGGCGCACATCATCGATCTTGGCCACACTCTCGGGCCCGAGGCCGAGCGAGGCCCCTTCCTCCTTCAGCGCCTGGTAGGTGACGAGCGTCGGGCAGGCGATGGCGCCCGCCGCCGCGGCCTCGCGCGCCGTGGATTCGGTGATCAGGTTGCAATGCTCCAGGCTCAGCACCCCGCACCGCACGGCGCGCGCGATGGCGGCATCGGTGTAGAGGTGTGCCGCCACATAGGTCTGCGCCATCTCGGCCTCCTCCACCGCCGCGCGCAATTCGCTCTCGGAGAAGCCGAAGAAGGCGATGGGATCGGAAGGCGAGGCCACGCCGCCATTGGCCATGAGCTTGATGTAGTCCGCGCCGCCCTTGATCTCCTCGCGGGCTGCGCGGCGCACCTCGTCCACGCCATCCACCAGCCGCCCGAGCGAACCCAGGCGTGCCGCGAAGAAGCCGAAGTCGCGCGTATCGGCGCGGCCGCGGAAGTCGCAATGCCCGCCGGTCTGGGACAGCGCCTTGCCGCACATCGAAAGCCGGGAGCCGGTGATCAGCCCTTCCTCCCAGGCCATGCGCAGACCGAGCGTGGCGCCGCCCAGGTCCCGCACGGTGGTGAAGCCGCGCATCAGCATCTCCTGCATCAGCCGGCCCGCGCGGAACGCCACCACCGCATCGGGCAGCATGGCATTGGCGGCGATGTTGGCGAGCGACGCCACCACATGCACATGCGCGTCGATCAACCCCGGCATCAGCGTCCGCCCGCCGAGGTCCATCCGCGTCGCGCTGGACGTGATGGGCCGGTCCGACACCTCGCGGATCGTTTCGCCCTCGACCAGGACAGACATGCCCGGGCGCGATTCCTCGGCCAGGCCGTCCCACAGGCGCGCATTCTCGAACAGGATCATCAGGGGCCCTCCAGCCCGTTACTCAAGACGCTCAGGCCCAAGCTGTGAAGACGGCTGCTGGACATCAGCGCGGCGCCCCCGCATGTTGCCTTCCTGTCATCTGGGAGAACCCACCATGCGCAAGCTGTCCTGGCGCGCCGCCCTGCTCGGCGGCGTCCTCGCCCTCGCCACCCTTCCGGGGGCGCGTGCCACCACCTTCACCTGGGCCACCGCGAACGACATCCTGGGCCTCGACCCCCACGCCAACAACCATGGCGTGACCAACGCCATGAAGGCCAACATGTATGAGCCGCTGGTCCGGCGCGAGGCCGATGGCTCGCTGCGCCCGGCCCTGGCCGAGCGCTGGGAGACGCCGAGCCCCACCACCTGGCGCTTCCACCTGGTGCGCGGCGTGCGCTTCCATGGCGGCCAGCCCTTCACCGCGGCCGATGTGCTCCACAGCCTGGAGCGCGTGCGGCAGAACGACATGGCCTATACCGTCGCCTCCATCACCGCGGCGCGGGCGATCGACGACCACACGGTGGAATTCGACACGCGCGGGCCGAACCCCATCCTGCTGCAGGACCTCACGCTGTTCTTCATCATGAACCGCGCCTGGATCGAGCAGAACAACGCCTTCGCGGTCGCCCGCGCCGGCCAGGCGGGTGCGACCAACAGCTTCGTCCAGCTCAACGCCAATGGCACCGGCCCCTTCCGCCTGGTCGAGCGCCTGGCCGATGAGCGAACCGTGCTTGTCCCCAACCCCGAATACCGCGAGCGGCTGGAGCACGGCATCACCCGCGCCGTCTTCCGCCCCGTGGCCAGCGCGCCCACGCGTGTGGCGGCCCTGCTGAGCCGCGAGCTGGACCTGATGTACCATGTGCCGCTGCAGGACATCCCGCGCGTGCAGCAGGCCCAGGGCATCCGCCTGATCCAGGGCCCGACGGCGCGCACCATCTACCTCGCGATGGACACCTCGCGCCCCGAGAGCCTGGAGGCGCCCGGCACGCCGAACGTGATGCGCGACGTGCGCGTGCGCCGCGCCATGTACCAGGCGATCGACATGGAGACGATCCGCCGCGTCGTGCTGCGCAACTCCACCACGGCCGCGGGCATCCCCATCGCGCCGCCGGTGGGCGGCTTCGACGCCGAGGCCAATCAGCGTTTTCCCTTCGATGTGGAGGCCTCGCGCCGGCTGCTGGCCGAGGCGGGTGCGACGAATTTCCGCGTCGCACTCGGCTGCCCCAACAACCGCTATGTGAATGACGAGGCGATCTGCCAGTCCGTCGTGGCCATGCTGCAGCGCGCGGGCATCCAGGCGCGGCTGGATTCCATGCCCTTCGGCCGCTTCCTCCAGCGCGGGGCGAACAAGGAATTCCAGTTCTGGCTGCTGGGCTGGACGCCGGGCAATTTCGACATCACCAACCCGGGCCGTGAACTGCTGGGCGAGGGCAGCTTCAACTGGGGCGGCTTCCAGGATGCCGAGATGGCCCGCCTGCTGGGCGAGATCGGCGTGGAATCCAACCAGACGCGCCGCCAGGAACTGGCCCGCGCCTATTGGGCCCGCTTCCGCGAGCTGGTGCCGATGATCCCGCTGCACCAGGAGCCGCAGATGTTCGGCGTGCGCGAGACGGTGGCCGATTTCCAGATGCGCGTCTCCGAGGATCTGGAGCTGCGCGGCGTCCGCATGCGGCGCTGAGCGCTGGGGGAGGGGGTTCTGGCCCCCTCCCACCCGGCCTAGCTGGGGCGGATGTCGTTCTCGCGCACCACCTGGCCCCATTTCTCCCAATCCGCCGCATAGACGCGGGCAAAGGCGGCACGCCCACCGCTTGCGGGCTCCGCGCCGAAGCTGCGGATGCGGGCGATGACGTCGGGCTGGCCGAGCAGCACGCCCACCTCCTCCGCCAGCCGGTCCAGGATCGCATCCGGCGTGCCGCGCGGTGCCAGCAACCCGCCCCAGAAGCCGACATCATAGCCGGGCAGCGTCTCGGCGAAGCTCGGCACATCGGGGTAGAGGGGAGAGCGTTCGGCGGTGGTGACGGCGATGGCGCGCAGCGTGCGCTCCTGCAACTGCGCGCGCGGCGTGAACAGCCCGTCATGCGCCAGATCCACCTCGCCGCGGATCAGCGCGGTGATGGAGGGCTGGTTGCCGGAATAGGGCACCAGCGTCGGCTCGATGCCGGTGCGGCGCATCAGCAGCGCCATGGCCAGGTGGTTCACCGCGCCTGTGCCCGGGTTGGAGATCGTCAGGCGCGGCCCCCGCTCCCGCGCGAGGGCGATGAATTCCTGCACCGTCCGCGCCGGGAAATCCGGGCGGCAGATCAGCGCCAGCGGCGCCGATTGCGCCATCACCACCGGCACCAGCGCCTGCATCGGGTCGATCGTCGCGGTGCGGTTCACCAGGATCGCGATCTGCGTCGAGGGCGAGGTGTAGAAGAACGTCGTCCCATCCGGTGCCGAACGCGCGACATGGTCGGCCGCCACCACCGTGCTGGCGCCGGGCCGGTTCTCCACGATGAAGCTGCTGCCGGGAATCCGCTCGGCCAGCTTCTGCGCCAGCAACCGCGCGACGATGTCATTGGCACCCCCCGCCGCGAAGCCGACGACGAAGCGCACGGGCCGGCTGGGCCAGGCCTGCGCCTTTGCCAACCCGCCACCGAAGGCGAGCGCAGGGGCAGCCAGGATCACGGCGCGGCGGTTCATGTGGGTCCTCCCAGGATTTGCGCGGAGGCTGTCATGCGGCGGGCGGGATTGTCCATGGCAGGTTTGCGAGGGGGCCTTGCCCCCTCGCGCTCCCGCGGCAGGGGGACTGGTCCCCTGCGCCCCGAGACAAGGTCGCTCAGTCCTGGTTGAACTGCAGGGCGGCGAGGCGCGCGTATAATCCGCCCTCGGCCACCAGTTCGTCATGCGTGCCGATGGCAGAGATCCGCCCGCCCTCCATCACCACGATCCGGTCCGCCCGCCGCACCGTCGCCAGGCGGTGCGCCACCACCAGCGTCGTCCGCCCCTGCGCCAGCCGGGCGAGGGCCTGCTGCACCGCCTGCTCCGACTCCGCATCCAGCGCGCTCGTCGCTTCGTCCAGCAGCAGGATGGGCGGGTCGCGCAGGATGGCGCGCGCAATGGCGATGCGCTGCCGCTGCCCACCCGAAAGCATGACGCCCCGTGCGCCAAGCGAACTGGCATAGCCCCGCGGCAGCGCCATGATGAAATCATGCGCGGCGGCGGCGCGGGCGGCCTGCTCCACCTCGGCATCGGTGGCGCCGGGCCGGCCATAGCGGATGTTCTCGGCTGCACTCAGGCTGAAGATCACCGGGTCCTGCGGGACCAGCGCAAGCCGCCCACGCAGCGCGGCGGGATCGAGTGCCCGCAGATCCACCCCATCCACCGTGATGCGCCCGGCTTCCGGGTCATAGAAGCGCAGCAGCAATTGCAGCACGCTGGTCTTGCCCGCGCCCGAGGGGCCCACCAGCGCCACCGTCTCGCCCGGCTCGACCGCCAGCGAGAAGCCGTGCAGCGCCGCCGCATCGGGGCGCGTGGGGTAGCGGAAGGTCACATCCTCGAAGGCGAAGCGGCCCTGGGGCGGCGAGGGCAGGGGCAGGGGGTTGGTGGGTGCCGCGATGTCGGGCCGCGTCTGCGTCACCTCCACCAGCCGGTCGGCCGCCGCCGCCGCGCGCTGGATCTCGCCCCAGAGCTCGCTGATGGTCGCACCACTGCTGGCCAGCAAAACGGCATAGAAGACGAAGGCGGAAAGCTGCCCCCCCGTCATCCGCCCCGCGATCACATCCTGCCCGCCCACCCAGAGGCTGAAGGTGATGGCGCCGAAGCACAGCAGGATCACGATCAGGATCAGGAAGGCGCGGGACGCCACGCGCCTGAGCGCCGCACCCACGGATTGCTCGACCTCGGCCGCGAAGCGCCTGCGGTCTTCCGCCTCATGGGTGAAGGCCTGGACGATGCGCAAGCCGTTCAGCGTCTCCTCCGCGGTCGCCGCCAGGTCCGCCACGCGCTCCTGCGCGGCCTTGGAGAGCTTGCGCTCGCGCCTTCCGAACAGCACGAGCGGCACCACCACCAGCGGCACCACCACGACCACGATGCCGGCCAGCTTCGGGCTGGTCATGATCAGCAAGCCCAGCGCGCCCGTCGCCGTCAGCGCGGTCCGCAGCCCCATGGAGATGGCCGAGCCGATCAGCGCCTGCAGCAGCGCGATGTCGGCCGTCATGCGGCTCAATATGTCGCCCGTGCG
>JAIYCD010000099.1 GCA_027488195.1 Acetobacteraceae bacterium
GGTCGCGAATGTGTTCCACGCGGGCGACGGCAATCTCCACCCGCTCATCATGTTCGACGCGAATGACCCCGAGAGCTTCCGCAAGGCCGAGGAATTCGGCGGCGACATCCTGAAGCTCTGCGTAGAGGTCGGTGGCGGCCTGACGGGCGAGCACGGCGTGGGCGTGGAAAAGCGGGACCTGATGACCGCGCAATTCACCACGCGCGAACTCGACCTCCAGCGCGCCATCAAGAGCGCCTTCGACGCCGACTGGCTGCTGAACACCGCCAAGGTCTTCCCGCTGGCCGACAACCCGAAGATCGCCGCATGAGCGTGACCGCCCCGGATACGGAAGAGGCGCTGGCCGCCGAGGTGACGCGCGCCCATGCGGCGCGCGAGCCGCTTTGCATCGAAGGCCGCGGCACCAAGCGCGCCATGCTGCGCCCGGTCCAGGCGGCGCGCACCCTCTCCACCCGCAACCTCACCGGCATCGTGCTCTATCGCCCGACGGAGCTGATGATCCGCGCCCGCGCCGGCACGCCCATCCCCGAGATCGAGGCGGCGCTGGCCGAGAACAACCAGCAGATCATCGCCGAGCCGCCCGACCTCACCGCCATGTTTTCCGCGAGCGAGCCGGCCACCCTTGGCGGCATGGTCTCCACCAACCTCTCGGGCCCGCGCCGCATCATGTGGGGCGCCATGCGCGACCATGTGCTGGGCATCCGCGCCGTGACCGGCGAGGGCGAGGTGTTCCGGTCCGGCGGACGCGTGCTGAAGAACGTGACGGGGCTCGATCTCTGCAAGCTGCTCACCGGCGCGCATGGCACGCTCGGCGTGCTGACCGAGGTGACGCTGAAGGTCCTGCCCCGCGCCGAGGCCACTGGCACGCTCGCCATCCGCGTGCCCGACGTAGCGCGCGGGGTTGCGTCGCTGAGCGCCGCTCTTGGCTCGCCCTATGGCGTCAGCGGTGCCGCGCTGCTGCTGGACGGCCATGCGGCGATGGGCCTCTCCGGCATTGTGGCCCTCGCCCGCATCGAGGATTTCCGCGAGAGCGTGACCTACCGCATGGCCAAGCTGCGCGCCGAATTGGCCAGCCTGGGCGAGGCCAGCCTGTTGGAGACCGAGGCCTCCCACGGCCTCTGGCGCGCCATCCGCGATGCCGAACCGCTGGGTGCGACGCCCGAGGATGCCATCTGGCGCCTCTCGGTCGCGCCTTCCGCCGCGCCTGGCGCGGTGGCGGCGCTGCGCGCGGCCTTCGAGGCGAAGCTGCTGCTCGACTGGGGGGGCGGGCTGATCTGGGTGGCCGGCCCCGCGGAGGAGCGCGCGCATGGCGCTGTGATGCAGGCCGCCGCGGCGGCGCATGGCAGCTTCACCCTGTTTCGTGGCCCGGCTTCGCTCTCGGCCCATGTGCCGGTGCTGCCGGAGGAGCCGCCGCCGCTCGCTGCCATCGCGCGGCGGGTGAAGGCGACGCTGGACCCCCTGGGGCTGCTCAATCCAGGGCGCATGCGCGCCTGAACGCGCTTGCCAAAAGCGCCCGGGTGTGGTGCTCAGCATCCGACCTCATCACTCGGAGAATAGCGTGACGATCTGGATACCGCTCGGCCTCCTCGCCGCATCCCTGGTCCTGGCCGAGACGCGCAAGCTGACCGGCCAACAAGGCGGCGTGATGAGCATCGTGCTGCCGCTGGTCTTCTCCGCCTCCGTGCTCTGGCTGCTGGGTCACCTGTTCATGACGGTGGACATGCTGGCCGCGGCCGAGGCCGCGCGCGACGCGCTGATCGCCTACAATGCGGAGCATGCCAGCCTGATCACCGTGGCCATGGCGCTGCTGGGCCTGGGCCTGGGCTTCGCCGGTGGCGGCCGCAGCGCGGGCCTCATCGCCCTGGCCGACCCCGACGAGCCCATGCCGAGCCTCTTCATCCCGGTGCTGACCGCCCTGGTCGGGTTCGCGCTGGTGATGACGGCCTATTTCCGGCTGTAGAGCATGATCCGGTGAGGTAGAATCACCGAAGCGGTGAATCATCCTCTCAGATCAGGGGCCAGCCCTCAGGGCGCGGCGAGGAAGTCCCGCAGCACCCGCGCCACCTCGCCGGGTGATTCCTCCATCGGCACATGGCCGATGCCGGGCAGCGTCACCAGCCGGGCATCGGGCAGCGCGCGCAGGTAATCCTGTGCATTGGTCACCGGCACCATCGCATCCCGGTCCCCCCACAGCAGCAGCACCGGAAGCCGGATGCGCGCCAAGAGCGGCTCGGGCCGCGGCAGCACATGCTGGCCCATCCGGTCGAGGATGGCCTTGCGCACGCCAGGGGCCAGCATCATGGCGCGGTAGCGTTCGAAGATCGCCTCGGTCAGCACCGCGGGGTTGCCATAGGCGGGGCGGAGCGAGCCGCGCAGCATGCCCTCGGGCAGGGTGTAGGGCAGCACGCGCATCAGCGCCGGCACGCGGGGCGGCTGGTCATAGCCGATCCCGGGGCTCGCGAAGCCATCGGGCGCCATCAGCACCAGGCGGGTGACGCGGTCGGGGTGCGCGGCGGCGAAGCTCCAGGCGATGCGACCGCCCATGGAGGAGCCCACCAGCGCCACGCGCTGCAGCCCGAGGCGTCCCATCAGCGCCAGGATCACGGCGTGGCTGCGGGCGTCGCTGTAGTCGCCCGTGGCATCGGCGCCGGTCAGGCCGAAGCCCGGCAAGTCGAGGCGGAGGACGCGGAAGTCGCGATCCAGCCCCGCCGCCACCTCCTCCCAGGTGTGGAGCGAGGAGCCGAAGCCGTGCAGGAACAGCACGGGCGGCGCGGTGCGGGGCCCGGTGTCGCGCAGATGCAGGCGGACGCCGTCCAGTTCCAGGAATTGCGAGGGGGCGGTGGCGTAGCGCGCCTCCAGCGCCGCGCGCGGCTTGTCGGGCGTGTAGAGCCACCAGACGGCGGCGATGAGCAGAAGCGGCAGCGCGGCCAGGACATAGACCATCACGCGACGGAACATCCCGGCCTCAGCCGCCCACCTGCCGCAGCCAATCCTGCAGGTTGTAGTAGTTCGTCACGCGCGCGATGCGGCCATCCCGGATGTCGAAGAAGGCGCCGACGGGCAGCACATAGGCCTGCCCCGTGGCCGCCGGCAGGCCCTCATCCGCCACGAGATAGGTGCCGTGGATCGTGAACTCCGCCGCCCCGCGCGTGCCGTCCGCGCTGACCATCACCACCAGATCCTCCACCCGCTCGCGGTAGCAACGCTCCATGCGGGCCAGGAAGGCGGCGAAGGCGGGGCGGCCGGTCTCCCGCCCGCCCTGGTTGACGTCATGCGCCACATCCTCGGTCAGGCAATCCAGCATGCCGTTCCAGTCGGCGGCATTGAAGGCGGCGTAGTAGCGCCGCAGCAGTTCGGCGCTCACGCGCTGAGCAGCGCCGGCATGCGCGCACCCACCACGGCCAGCAGGGCCGCGGCCGCACCCGCCTGGCAGGGTTCGATCACCGGCAGGTCGCTCGCTTCCATGGTCACGCCCACATGGCCCGCCATGCCGGCGCAGCCGAGGATGATGACCTCGGCCCCCTGGTCGGCCAGTTGGCGCGCTGCCTGGGCGATGCGCGCCTGGGGCGCCACGGGGTCGGTCAGCACATGCATGGGCAGGTTCAGCGGAATCCAGCCGGCCATGTTGCCCTCGACACCCATGGATTGCAGGGCGCGGCGCTGGCGCGGCAGGGATTTTTCCGTAAAGCCGATGATGCCGAAGCGCTCGGCCCGGGTCAGCGCCGCCGCCACGGCCGAGCGGAACATGCCGATCACGGGCTTGTCGGTGACACCCCGCGCGGCCTCCAGCCCCGGATCGCTCACGCAGCCGATGACATAGGCGTCCGCTGGGGCCTCCGCCTCGATCCGGCGGCAGAGCGGCTCGGCCACGCCGAACCAGTCCCGCCAGGTGACGATGGCGGGTGGCCCCTCATCGAGCTGCGTCACGTCGATGCGCGGCAGGCCGGGGCCCGCGAAGGGCGCCACGGCCTCGCGGATGCCGGCCGTGCAGGCCTGGCTGGAGTTCGGATTGATGATGAGGATTCTGCCATGCATGACGGCAGCATGGCAGGAACCGGTTTTTCTTGCCACACTGGCCGCAACAGTTCATTCGTGCGGTGCAACATGCCCGAAACAGCCACCCCCACCCTTTGGCAACCGGACCGAGCGTCCCCCGGTGCCGCCCCCGAATTGCCGCCGCTGCGCGTCTCGCTCTGGCGGGGTGCGCGCAACCGTTGCCCGGTCTGCGGCGAGGGGCATGTGTTCCAGGGCTACCTCCGCGTGGCGGAGGAGTGCGAGGTGTGCCACGCGCCCCTCGGCAAGCTCCGCGCCGATGACGCGCCGCCCTATTTCACCATCTTCCTCGTGGGGCACCTGCTGCTGCCGCCCGTGCTTTGGATCGAGAAGGCCTATTCGCCGGAGATGTGGATCCAGATGGCCGTCTGGATTCCGGTCTTCGCCATCACGACGACCCTGCTGCTGCGCCCCGTGAAGGGCGCCACCGTCGGGCTGATGAGCCGCTTCGGCTTCGGCAACGAGACCACCGGCTGAACCCGTGCCCGACCGCCACCTTATCCGCATCGAATTGCCCGAGGCGCCGCCGCCGCCCTCCGCCTATGCCGAGGCGGATCGCCGCCAGGCCATCGATGACCTGTTGCGCGGCAACCGCTTCGACCCCGAGGGCCTCGGCCCCGGGCCCTTCGCGCTGCACCTGATGGTGCGCGAAGGCCGCCTGATCCTCGACATCCGCGACCAGCAGGACGCGCCGCTGCGTGCGATCATCCTCGTCCTCGGCCCTTTCCGGCGCCTCATCAAGGATTACCTGATGCTGGTGGAAAACCACGAGCAAGCGGTCACCACTGGCGCCATGGATGCCCGCGTCCAGGCGATCGACATGGGCCGCCGCGGCCTGCACAACGAGGCTGCGGAGTTGCTCACCACCCGCTTGGAAGGCCGCATCGCGGTGGATTTCGAGACGGCGCGCAGGTTGTTCACGTTGATCGCGGCGCTGCATCAGCGCGTGTAACAGGGGCTCCGCCCCTTGCCCCGGCAGGAACCTCAGGTTCCCGCACCTCCGGATAGTCAGGACCGAATATGAAAATCAACGGGATCGCCTACCGTTCCGTCTGGCTCGACGAAGACCAATGGTCCGTCCGCATCTTCGATCAGACCAGGCTCCCCTGGCTCGTCGAGCAGATCCGCCTGACCACCTGGCAGGAGGCCGCGCACGCCATCCGCTCCATGCAGGTGCGCGGCGCGCCGCTGATCGGCGCCGTCGCCGCCTATGGCGTAGCACTCGCCATGCGGACGGCGCCCGAAGCGCTGGACGCCGTGCTGGAGGCGCTGAACGAAACCCGCCCCACCGCCATCAACCTGCGCTGGGCGCTCGACCGCCAGCGCGCCCGCCTGCACAACCTGCCCATCGAAGCCCGCGCCGCCGCCGCCTATGCCGAGGCCGCGCATATCGCCGATGACGATGCCGAGACCTGCCGCCGCATCGGCGAGAACGGCCTGCCACTGCTCCAGGAGATCGCGGCGAAGAAGGGCCGCGTGAACGTGCTGACGCATTGCAACGCCGGCTGGCTCGCCACCGTGGATTGGGGCACGGCACTCGCCCCCATCTACATGGCGCATGATGCGGGCCTCGATATCCATGTCTGGGTGGATGAGACGCGGCCGCGCAACCAGGGCGCCGCACTCACCGCCTTCGAGCTCGGCGCGCATGGCGTGAAGCACACGGTCATCGCCGACAATGCCGGCGGCCACTACATGCAGCATGGCGAGGTGGACATCGTCATTGTCGGCACCGACCGCGTGACGCGCACGGGCGATGTCGCGAACAAGATCGGCACCTACCTCAAGGCGCTCGCGGCCCACGACAACGGCGTGCCCTTCTGGGTGGCGCTGCCGCATTCCACACTGGACATGCGCGTGCGCGACGGTGTGGCGGAAATCCCGATCGAGGAGCGCAGCGGCGCGGAGGTGACGGAAATGACCGGCCGCACCGCCGATGGCCGGATCGAGACGGTGCGCGTGGTGGCCGGCGGGAGCGCGGCGGCCAACCCCGCCTTCGACGTGACGCCCGCGCGCCTCGTCACCGGCCTGATCACGGAGCGTGGGCGTTGCGCCGCGAATGAGGGCGCGCTCCTGGCAATGTATCCCGAAAAGGCCTGACCCTCAGGCGCCGATCAAGCGAAACGCGCGACAATCCGTAATCCGGCCCGACCTGGTCGGGCGTGACGGGTTTCGTGTGCCTCAGCCGATATGCCGGGTCATGTCCCGCCCGCGCTCGAGGCCATAGAGGCCCACCACGAGGCAGAGCCCACCCAGCGCGGCGCCCATGGCCGCGAAGCCTGGCGCGACGCGGCCCGGCGCCAGACCGTCGGTCAGCAGGATACCGACCACGGTCAGGATGAGGATGAGGCCGAAAAGGACGAAGCCGAAGCCGAAGCGTTGCATGGCGATGATCTCCTGGAGGCTCTTGTGCCGCCGCCATCTGGCGGCAAAAGGGAGGAAGAGAGGCTATTTCGAGGCAGCGCTGCCCAGGCCGTGGGCAGGTCGCTGCGTGCGGAGCGCAAGTTGCGTGATGCCGAAAACGGGTGGAAGCTTCGGTTTCGATCCGAATGATGAGGTTTCCCATGCGCCGCCTTTTCCTCGCCGCCGCCGTCGCGGCCGCCGCCCTGCCGGGCCTCGCCCTCGCCCAGGCCCCCGCCGCCCAGCCGCCGCTGCGCTGCGCCGTGGACGGCACCTTCGCGCCGCATGCCTTCCCCTCGCTGCAGGGCGGCGTGCAGGGCTTTCAGATCGACCTCTTCCGCGAGGTGGCGCGCCGCATGGGCCGCGAGATCGTGATCGACAGCGCCTCCTTTTCCGGCCTCATCCCCGCGATGAATGCCGGCCGCTACGACTTCCTCTGCGCGCCGACGACGGTGACGCCCGAGCGCGCGGCGAACCTGCTCTTCACCGAGGGCTATCTCTGGACCGAGCTGCAATTCGGCATCCGCCGCGGCACGGCACCCATCCGCTCGGAAGAGGACCTGCGCGGCAAGACGATCAGCGTGAACAAGGGCACGCCCTATGAGCAATGGGTGACGCGCAACGCCGAGCGGCTGAACCTGACGCTGCTGGCCTTCGACACCCAGCCCGACGCAGTGCAGGCGGTGATCCAGGGCCGCGCCTATGCCAACCTCTCCGGCAATACCGTGGTGCGCTTCTCAGCCTCCCGCACGCCGCAATACATCGCCGATTTCGTGGTGCCCGGCTCGCGCCTGCATTGGGGCACGCCCTTCCGCCAGGACAGCGGCGCGCTGCGCAACCAGGTGGAGGATGTGATCGTGTGCATGAAGCGCGACGGCACCATCGCCCGCCTCAGCGAGCGCTGGTTCGGCAATGCGCCCGGGCCTGACCAGGCGGAGCGCGTGGAGTTCCCGGGCTATGGCGTGCCCGGCCTGCCCGGCTACGACGCGACGCCGCAGAACCCGACTTGCGGTTGATGCCGCATGTCACCGCTCATGGGCTTGACCCATGAGCGGATGGGACCGCTTCGCCGATAGTTTCCTCAACGCCCGCATCGCCGCCGAATACGCCCCGAAGATCATCGAGGGGCTCTGGCTGACGCTGGCGCTGGCCGGCTGCATCATCGTGACCGGGGTGGCCGTGGGGCTGCTGCTGGCGGTGATCCGCGCCTTGGGGCTGCGCCCGGTGAACTGGCTGATCATCTTCGCGGTGGACCTGTTCCGCGCGCTGCCGCCGCTGGTCATCATCGTGCTGCTCTATTTCGGGCTGCCAGCCGCGGGCATTTCCATGTCGGGCTTCGTGGCCGCGTGGCTGGCGCTGGCGCTCGTGCTCATGGCCTTCGCCGAGGAGATCTTCTGGGCCGGCATCACCGCCATCCCGACCGGGCAGTGGGAGGCCTCGCGCAGCCTCGGCCTCGGCTTCCTCGTGACCTTCGGGCTCGTCATCCTGCCGCAGGCGGTGCGGATGGTCATCCCGCCCCTGGTGAACCGCACCATCGCCATCACCAAGGGCACGGCGCTGGCCTCGGTGGTGGCAGTGCCGGAGATTCTGGGTGCCGCGCAGGCCGGCGTCTCCTTCTCCTTCAACCCGACGCCGCTGACGCTGGGCGCCATCGCCTACCTGATCCTCTTCCTGCCCGTGGTGATCGCCGGCCGCTGGGTCGAGCAGCACTACAAGGCGAAGCGATAGCGCCATGCAGGATTTCCTGGACGCCTTCTTCAACATCCAGATCCTGATGGAGGCCTGGCCCATCCTGCTGCAGGGGCTGGGCCAGACGCTGCTGCTCTCGGCCGTCGTGGTGCCGCTCGGCCTGCTGGGCGGGATGATCCTGGCGCTGCTCTCCACGGTGAAAAGCCGCTGGGTGCGCTGGCCGCTCATGGCCTGGGTGGATGTGTTCCGCGCCTTGCCACCGCTGGTGCTGCTCGTTTTCGTCTATGCCGGACTGCCCTTCGCCGGGCTGGAGGTGACGGCCTTCGCCGCCGTCGCCATCGGCTTCTTCCTCAACACCGGCGCCTATTACGGCGAGATCCTGCGCGCCGGCATCGCCAGCGTGCCGGCGGGCCAGAGCGAGGCCGCGCGCTCCATGGGCCTCAGCCGCTGGCAGACCATGCGCCTCGTGGTCCTGCCCCAGGCGGTGCGCAATGTGCTGCCGGACCTGATCTCGAACACGCTGGAGGTGGTGAAGCTCACCTCCATCGCCGCCGTCGTCGCCATGCCGGAACTGCTGTTCCAGGCGCGCCAGGCGCAGAGTGTCACCTTCAATGCCACACCCATCATGGCCGCCGCGGTGGCCTACTTCATCCTGCTCTGGCCGGTGGTGCGGCTGCTCTCCAAGCTCGAGAACAAGCAGCTCGCGAGGCGCGCGTAACAAGGGCTTGCCAGCAACCGGATTTCGTCCTTCCCTACCTTGGCAACGCTCGCAACAGGGCGCCCGAACCGGGAGCAGGGAGAGAACTTCATGACAATCCGACGCAATTTGCTCGGCATGGCCGCGCTGCTGATGGCCGGCCCGGCCTTCGCGCAGGCGCCTGCCGCCACGCCGGCCCCCGTGCCCGGCTGGGCCGTCGGCCGCCCCGAGGGGTCGCGCCTCGCGCCGCATGCGCCGCGCCTGACGGTGACGCCGCTTGACCAGGTGCCGGTCTCCGCGATCCGCCTGCCGCAGGGCTTCCAGGCCGAGGTCTTCGCCCATGGCATCCCGGGCGTACGCGCCATCGCGGAAGCTCCGGGCGGCACGCTCTTCGCCGGCACGCGCGGCATTGGCCGCGTCTATGCCATCACGCGCAACCCGGATGGCACGACGCGCACGCGCATCTTCGCCCAGGGCCTGACCCAGCCGAGCGGCCTCGTGATGATCGGCAACAGCCTTTATATCTTCGCGGTCAACCGCGTGCTGCGCTACGACAATGTCGAGGCGAACCTGGACAGCCCGCCGGCCCCGGTGGACATGACCGCCGCCTTCGCCCTGCCGACCGAGCAGGAACATGGCGGCAACCATCACTGGAAATACGTGACGCTCGGCCCGGATGGCCGGATCTACACAAATGTCGGCGTGAACTGCAACGTGTGCGACACGGACCGCGACAAGTTCGCCCTCCTCGTCTCCTTCCGCCCCGATGGCAGCGATCGCCGCATCGAGGCGCGCGGCGTGCGCAACTCCGTCGGCTTCGCGCACCATCCGACGACGCGTGAGCTCTGGGCCACCAACCATGGCCGCGACTGGGTGGGCAACGATACGCCCGAGGATTCGCTGCTGCGCGTCCGCCGCGCCGGTGAGGATTTCGGCTTCCCCTACTGCCTCGGCACCTGGGCGGACCCGCAATACAACCGCGGCCGCGCCTGCAGCGAGTTCTCGCAGCCGGCCGCGCTGCTGGGCCCGCACACCGCCGTGCTGGGGATGCGCTTCTACACGGGCACCATGTTCCCGGAGCAGTATCGCAACCAGATCTTCATCGCCCGGCGTGGTTCCTGGAACCGCGAGCGCCTGAGCGGTTATGACGTGGTGGTCGCCCATCTGGACGCCAACAGCAACGTCACCCGCATCGAGGAATTCATGACCGGCCTTCGCAACGACGCAGCCCAGACCTTCGCCGATCGTCCGGCCGAGATCCATGTGCTGGGCGATGGCTCCATGCTGGTCTCGGGCGAGCAGATGGGCGCGATCTACCGCATCACCTATCGCCGATGAGCCTTCGACTGACCCTGGCGGCGGCCCTGTTGGCCGCCGCGACCTCCGGTGCCGCGCTTGCCCAGGATGCGCGACGCGGCGCCCCACTCGCCGAACCCTGTGCGCAATTCCACGGGGCCAATGGCCGCAGCCAGATCCCCGACATTCCGTCGCTGGCGGGTCAGCCGGCCGAATTCATCACCATCCAGATGATCCTGCTGCGGGAGGGGCTGCGCAACGCGCCTGCCATGCAGCCCTTCGCCGCCGGGAAGTCGGACCAGGACATCCAGGACATCGCCGCCTATTTCGCGACACTGCAACCGGGGCCGCCGGATGATCGCCGCCCGCGTGACCAGGCCCTCTTCGCTGCCGGCCAGGCGCTCAGCGGGCCGCGCCATTGCGCCACCTGCCATGTCTCGGACTATGGCGGCCGCGCGCAGATTCCGCGCGTCGCCGCCCAGCGCGAGGACTACCTGCTGCACGCGATGACGCAGTATCGCGACGGCCTGCGCGCTGGGCCGGACACGCAGATGAACGGCGCGGTGCAGGGGCTCTCCAACGCCGATCTCGCGGCGCTGGCGCATTACCTCTCCCACCTCGACTGAGGCTCAGAGCCCCAGCCGGGCCCAGGCCGCACGTTCCTCCATCACATGGACGAGCGCGGCGCCTGCGCCGGGCAGGAGATTCATCGGGAAGCGGCGCTTGCGGGCGCCGATGGGGATGATCCGCACCTTCTCGCCGAAGCGGCGCCGGGCCTCGCCCTGGGCATCCGCAAGGCCGTCGCAGAGGCCAAGCTCAAGGGCGCGGCGGCCGATCCAGTAGCGGCCGTTGAACAGCTCCTCCTCGCTCGCCTTGAGGCGCGCGCCGCGCCGCGAGCGGACCCAGTCCTTGAACTCGACATGCAGATCGGCCAGCAGGCCGTCCAGTCGCGCCAGTTCCTCCTCGCCTTGCGGGCGGAAGGGGTCGTTGCTCGATTTGTCGGTGCCGGCGGTGCGGATGCGGCGCTCCACGCCCAGGCGCTGCATCGCCTCGGGGAAGCCGAAGCCCGAGGAGATGACGCCGATCGAACCCAGGATGGAAGCAGGGTCGGCATGGATCTCATCCGCCGCGCAGGCGATCCAGTAACCGCCGGAGGCCGCCGCATCCTCGCAGAAGGCGATGACCGGCACCTTCTTCTCCGTCGCCCAGTGCCGGATGCGGCCGGCGATGAGCGAGGATTGCACGGGCGACCCACCCGGCGAATTGATGGCCAGGAACACGGCCGCCAGCCGCTTCAGCCCGAAGGCGCGCGCCAGGATGGGCTCCACGCCCGCGGCGTTCAGCCCGCCGAAGGGGCCGGTGCGGGCGGCGATCAGCCCCTCCAGCCGGACGAGGGCGACGACGGGTGGGCGAGGGGCGAAGGGATTCCACATGCCCCCATAGGTGCCCCCCTGCTGCGCCGGCACAAGCCCAGGCCTATATGAAGGGCATGGACATTCGCGAATTGCTGCTCACCACCCGCCGGATCGCGCTGGTCGGCGCCTCCAACAAGCCCGACCGCGCCTCCTTTCGCGTCATGCGCTTCCTGCTGGAGCGTGGCTATGAGGTGACGCCGGTCAATCCGGGCCTGGCGGGCCAGGAGATCCTGGGCCGGCCCGTGGTGGCGCGGCTGGCCGATGCCGGCCCGCTGGACCTGGTGGACGTGTTCCGCCGCAGCGCGGAGGCGGGGGCCGTGATGGACGAGGCGGTGGCGCTGGGCGCCCGCGCCGTCTGGCTCCAGCTGGATGTGGTGGATGAGGCCGCCGCCGCGCGCGCCCGGGCGCAGGGCGTCACGGTGGTGATGGATCGCTGCCCCGTCATCGAATGGCGACCGGCCGGATTGCCGGATCGCATTTCCGCCACATGACGGTTTGCTAAACTTCTTGAAATGCCGCGGGCGTCGGGCCATTTGACTGGGCATTCAGGGCGGCCCGAATCGCCCCTTTCTGAAGGGAAGGACCCCATGACTGACGAAGAACGCCGGATCATCGGCGATTATGTGATGCGTGTCGCCGGCGTGCAGCAGGCCGCCGCCACCTCCAGCAGCCCCTGGGGCGGCCGCGTTCCGCAGACGGGCGCGCCGCAATCGGCCAACCTCCCGCCGGTCGAGCCTGCCGCCGATGCCTATATTGCCGAGCTCTTCGCGAAGTATCCGGAAGCCCGCTTCCGCCTGACGCAGACCGCCTTCGTGCAGGAGCACGCGCTGGTCCAGGCGCAGAACCGCATCCAGGAGCTGGAGTGGGAGCTGGAGGCGCAGACGCGCCAGGCGCAGGCGGCGAACAGCCGCGGCTTCCTGGGCCTCGGTGGCTCGCGCCCCGCGCCCATGCCGCCGCGCCCGCAGCCCATGCAGCCCCCGGGCGGCATGATGCCGCAGCGCCAGGGCCCGGGCTTTCTGGGCACCGCCATGATGACGGCGGCCGGTGTCGCCGGCGGCCTGGTGCTGGGCAACATGCTGATGAACGCCTTCTCGGGCGGTGGCTCGGCGGCGGCGGCCACCGGCGGCGGCGCCTTCGGGCAGGAAGCGGTGCCGACCTCCTCCGCCTGGACGGATCCGGGCGCGGCGGCGTCGAACTCCGGCTGGGGCGGCAATGACGCCTCGGGCGGTGGCTACGACAATGGCGGCGGCTATGACGACGCGGCCGGCAGCTATGACGATGCCGGCGGCGGCTACGACGAGGACGTTTGAGGGTCTTTAGCTCTCACGCGGCGGAAAAGGGCGGCTTCGGCCGCCCTTTTTTTTATGCGCGACCGAGCCGATAAGGGCGCATGCGCGTCCCCGACCTCGATCTCGACCTGCTGCGCGGCTTCGTCACGGTGGCTGAGCGCGGTGGCTTCACCGCGGCCGGGCAGGCGCTCGGCCTCACGCAATCCGCCATCAGCCTGAAGGTGAAGCGGCTGGAGGAATTGCTCGGCAAGCCGGTCTTCACCCGCGGCGCCAAGCAGGTGACCCTGACGCGCGAGGGCGAGACGCTGCTGACCTATGCGCGGCGGATGCTCGCCCTGAACGAAGAGGCGGTGCGCCGCTTCGTGGCCCCGCCCATCGCGGGCAAGCTGCGGCTGGGCGTCGCCGACCACTTCGTGCCGCGCCACCTGGCGCCCGCGCTGGCCCGCTTCGCCCGCACCTGGCCTGAGCTGCGGATCGAGGTCGAGGTGGGCCGCAGCCACGAACTCCGCGCCGCCCTGGCGCGGGAGGAACTGGACCTCGTGCTCGGCAAGCGCCGCGATGGCGAGACGGAAGGCCGGGTCATCTTCACCGAGGCGGTGATCTGGGTCGCGGCGCCGGATTTCGGATTGGCGCGGGACCGGCCTTTGCCGCTCGCCATGCTGCCGCAGGGCTGCATGTTCCGCGACCGCGCCCTGACCGCGCTGGCCCGCGCCGGCCTCGCGGCAGAGGTGGTCTACACCTCACCCAGCCTGATGGGCATTGCCGCCGCGGCGCAGGCGGGCTTCGCACTCAGCGTGATGGGCCGGGCCGGCCTGCCGGAGGGGCTGGTGGAGCTGGAGGGACTACCCGCGCTCGGCACCGCCGAGATGTGCCTCTTCTCAGCCCCAAACCCGGCCGGCCCGCATTACCTCGCGGATTTCCTGATCGAAGCGCTGTGCGACGGCGCGGGGTTCTGAGGCGCTCCGATGGCGTCTGAGGGCACAAGAAACTACCGCCGCAACGCCGCCGCCGGATGGGGATCCGCAAGCCGCGCCGTGCCGAACAGCTTCTCGCGATAGGTGCCCGGCACATATCCGGTCTTGTAGGCGCCACGTTCCTGCAAGGCGGGAACCAGCTGCTCCACCACCTCCACCAGGCATTCCGGGAACACGGTGCGGGAGAGGTTGAACCCATCCACCCCCGTCTCCCCCGCATAGGCGACGAGCCGGTCGGCGATCTCGTCCACGCTGCCCACCATCGGCTTCTGCCGGCTGCCGAGGATGAACTGGTCGATCAGGCCCCGCCTGGTGAAGCGCTGGCCCGTCGCGCGCTTCATGGCGGAGACATTGGACTGGATCGCATTGCCCGGCCCGGCCTCGATCGGCTCATCCATCTCGTATCGGCCGAAATCAATGCCGAGCGAGGCGGCGGCATGGGCCAGGGCGCCCTCCACACTGGAATGGCGGCGGTATTCGGCGAGCTTCTCCTCGGCCTCGGCGCGCGTGCGGCCCATCACCAATGTTGCGCCGACGAAGACGCGCTGCTCGCGCGGCGCGGCCAGCGCGCGCA
>JAIYCD010000288.1 GCA_027488195.1 Acetobacteraceae bacterium
GTGACGAGCCAGGCCGGGCTGTCCGGCCCGTGCTCGGCCTGGCCCAGCAGGTCGGTCGCGACCAGCGCGGGGTCGGCGCTGTCATCGGCGATGACCATGATCTCGGTCGGGCCGGCCAGCAGGTCGATGCCGACCGTGCCGAAGAGTTGCCGCTTCGCCTCCGCGACAAAGGAATTGCCGGGGCCGGTGATGATGTCGCGCGGTGTCATGCCGACGCGGCCATAGGCCATGGAGGCCAGGGCCTGCACGCCGCCGATGCAGTAGATCTCATCCGCGCCCGAGGCGTGCAGCGCGTAGAGCGTCTGCGGGTAGATGCCGTCCGCGTCGCGCGGCGGTGCGGCGCCGATCACATGGCCTACGCCCGCCACCTTGGCGGTGGCCACCGACATGATGGCGGCTGAGATCAGCGGATACTTCCCGCCCGGGATGTAGCAGCCCGCCCGGGCCACGGGGATGAGCTTCTGGCCGAGCACGATGCCGGGCTCCACCTCCGTCTCGAACTCGCCGATGGAGTCGCGCTGGGCCTTCGCGAAGTCGGTCACGCGGGCATGGCACCACGCGAAATCCTCTTTGAAGGTCTCGGGCAGGGCGCGCTCCACGCGGCGGATATGGTCGGGCGTGACGCGGAAATCGGGCGCGGTCCAGCGGTCAAATTCGCGGGCGTAGCGGCGGACGGCGTCGTCGCCGTTCGTGGCGATGTCGTCAAGGATGGCGCGCACCCGGTCCTCCAGCGCGCGACGGTCGGCGGGCAGCACTGGCTCTGCTCGCTTCAGGTGATGTCTGGCCAAGTGGGCGTTCCTGCCTTTGTTTTTGTTGACGCTGGCGGGGAAGCGTAGGTCTCGGGAATGAGGAGTGTCAATCAGCCTGCCTTGCTTTGTCCGGATGACTACGCGATCCTCTTGAACCTAAAGTCATTACACGGCCCGCATCCAAGGCTGGGCCCGAAGATAAGTCCGTGCAAGTCTGACCCAGACGTGACGGACAGAACCGCGCGAAGCGAGGCGAGGACGAGAATGACACAAAAGATCATCGGCCCGACGGATTGGCGTCCCGAGGAGTTGGAGCGCTCCGGACGCTGGCTCCGCATCCTAACCGATCGCGAGAGGGCAGATCTGCGCGCCGCCATTGATGACCTCGCGGCATCCGGCCGGCCCATGCTCGAGATCACTCGCGCGGACGTGCCGCTCGGCGCCTTCACTTCGGTGCTGGCCGAGGCCGAGGCGGAGCTGGAGGAGGGCATCGGCTTCGCCGTCCTGCGCGGACTGCCCATGGATGGGCAGAGTGTGGAGAAGAACCGCCTGATGGCATGGGCCATCGGAACCCATCTCGGCGTGGCGCGGCCGCAGGGCAAGGCGAGCCAGCTGATGTCCGACGTGCGCGACGCCGGCGGTACCTACCGCGGTGGCAGCGGGCGCGGCTACAACACCAATGCGGAGCTGGACTACCACACCGATGGCAGCGACATCGTCGCGCTGCTGTGCCGCAACACGGCCAGATCGGGCGGGCTGAGTCGCCTTGCGAGTTCCGTTGCCATCCACAATGCGCTGCTGGCGGAGCGGCCCGACCTGGTGGAGACGCTCTACGGCCTTTTCCCACACAGCCGGCAGAACGAGCACGCGCCCGATGAGCCGCCCAGCTACATGGCGCCGGTCTACAGCCTGCGCGACGGGCATTTCGCCAGCCGTTATCTGCGCAACCACATCCGCTCCACTCAACTGATGGAGGGGGAGCCGCGGCTGACAACCTTGCAGCACGAGGCGCTGGACCGGCTGCAGGAGATGGCGAGCAGCGCGGCGTTCTCCTTCGACATGTGGCTGGAGCCGGGCGACCTGCAGCTGGTGAACAACCATGTGCTGTACCATTCCCGCACCCACTACGAGGATCATGAGGAGGAGGAGCTCAAGCGGCACCTCTTCCGGCTCTGGCTCGCGGTACCGGGCGGGCGCCCGCTCTGCGCGGCGCTGGAGGATGCCTACAAGAGCGTCGAGCCCGGCACGGTGCGGGGCGGCTTCAAGGGGAGGCAGGTCACGCCGGAACTGCTGGCCTACCAGGCGCGGGCAGCGGCCAGTCTCGGCATGCGGAACATTTCGTACTGACTGGCCCGGGAAGCGAGAGGGTTGCCGCCGCTGCGGCGCGAGGCATCATGGTGTGAACAGGCTCCGGCATGTGGCGTTGCCGCGGCTCGATCGAGGCCGCTTCGGTGCGCCGTTCAGTGCCGCCGCCCGCGCACCAGCAGCACGAAAAGGATGGCGAGGCCCGAGACGGCCATGTACATCCCGAACGCGTTGAGGTGCCCGATCATCGCTGCCTGGCGATCCACCTCGCGCGAGAGGCGGGCTAGGCCCAGCGCCGTCTCCATCTCCCAGCCGCCCATGCTGTCGGGCCAAAGCAGCGCGCGGTTATAGGGCGAGAGCATTTCCATCATCCGGCTGTAGTTCATGGTGCTGGAACGAACGATCTCCGTCACGCTCAGCGAGATGAAGAGGCTGGAGCCGATGTTGCGCAGCAGGTGGAAGACCGACATGCCCTCGGGCGTGTCGCGGCTGTCGAGATCGCCGAAGGTCATCACCGTCAGTGGCACCCAGATGATGCCGACCGCGATGCCCTGCAGCACGGAATTGGCCAGCAGCAGATTCACACCCGCATTGAGGTCGAGGCTCATCAGCCAGAGGCCGGAGACGACCAGCAGCCCGAAGCCGATGCTCATGCCGATGCGCGGGTCCCACCGGCCGATCAGCAGTGTGAGGCCGAAGCCGACGACGCCGCCCAGCCCGCGATAGCCGACGATCATCCCGATGATGCTGTCGGGATAGCCCGCATGCTGCTGCAACAATGTGGGCAGCAGCACGATCGGCGTGAAATTCACCATGCCGTAGATGAAGACGAGGATAAGTCCTAGCGCGTAATTCCGGTGCCGCAGCAGGCGCAGGTTCAGGAAGGGCCGGTCCGCGGTCAGGCAATGCACCACGAAGGCGTAGAGGGCGAGCACCGCGAGGCTGGCCTCCAGGATGATCTCGGTGGATTCAAACCAGTCCAGCCGCTGCCCGCGCGAGAGGACGAGCTGCACGCAGGCGATGGCGATGGCCAGCAGCGGGAAACCCAGCCAATCCATGGGTTGGCGCGCCTCGGGCCGGTCGGGAGGGAGGGCGAAGTGGAGCGCCACTGCGGCGAGCGCGCCGGCCGGGACGATCATGTAGAACGCCCAGCGCCAATTGTAGGTCTCGGCGAGTACACCGCCGAAAACGGGGCCGATCACCGGGCCCAGGACCACGGTCATCCCGTAGATGGAGCTCACCAGCCCCGCCTGGTGTCGGGGGAAGCTGTCCAGCACGATGGCATTGGAGAGCGGGACGACCGGCGCACCGATCCCGCCCTGGAGGATGCGCCAGAGCACCATGGCCTCTAGCGATTCCGCCTGGCCGCAGAGCCAGGTGGTGATGGTGAAGCCCGCTACGCAGAAGATCATCACCCGTCGCCGACCGAAGCGCGCGACCAGGAAGCCCGTCGTGGGCGTGACGATGGCCGTCGCCAGGATGTTGAAGGTGGTGGTCCATGCGATTTCGTCCGGCGTCGCGGCGAAGCTGCCCTGCATCTGCGGCAGCAGAGAGGAGGCCACCAGCAATGTCGTCGCGTAGAGCGTCGAGCCCAGCACGACCGCCGCCAGGATCGCGATCCGGCGCGGGACGGAGAGGTCCTCGCTGCTCACTCCGGACACGGCGCCACTTTTCCTCTTGTAAACTTGACGAAGGTTGTTGAGGTGATGATAACCTAAACAACAATTCAAGGCGAGGCTGTTGATGCCGCCCGACCAGATCGCCCGGCAGGATGATCGTCGCCAGATCGGTTATCTCATCACCGATGTGGCGCGGATGATGCGCGCGGCTTTCGACCGCCGCGCGCGGCAAATTGGCCTGACGCGCCCCCAATGGCAGGTCCTTAGCCGGCTGCACCGCTATCCCGGCATCACCCAGACCGAACTCGCCGAGATGCTGGAAATGGAGCGCGCCACGGCCGGGCGCATGCTGGACCGGCTGGAGCGGCGCGGCTGGCTGGTCCGCAGCGCCGACCCGGCCGACCGGCGGGTGAACCGCCTGCACCTGACCGCCGAGGCTGATGGCATCCAGACCGAGATGCGTCGCATCGCCACCGAATTCCTGGACGAGGCGATGGGCGGCCTCACCGAGGAGGAGCGTGCCATACTCACCGCCATGATGGAGCGGGTGAAGCTGCAGCTTCAAGCCATGGGCCCGCGTGGGGCGCGGGGGGATGCCGCATGAGCGCGTCCCGCCTGCGGGCCGTTCTCCTGCTGGTGGTGCCGGCCCTGGCAGCGGTGGCCGGGCTGCTCATCTGGCAGCAGGGCGGCCGCTACATCACAAGCGAAAACGCCTATGTCCGCACCGACATCGTGCATATTTCCCCCGAGGTGACGGGCCGCGTGGTCGAGGTGCTGGTGCGCGACCATGCGCGCGTTGAAGCCGGCACGGTGCTCCTGCGGATCGATCCCGAGCCCTTCCGCCTCGCCGTCGAGAAGGCCGAGGCCGAGCTGGACGCGGCCCGCACCCTGGTCGAGGTCGCCCGCGCCACCTATCGCGAAACGCAGAGCGAGCTGGGTGAATTGCAGGCCCGCGCCGATCACCTGCTGCGCCAGGCGCGGCGTCAGCAGGAATTGGCGGCGCGCGGCGTCTCGCCGGCCACGCGGCTGGAGGAGACGCAGAACGAGGCCGATGTGGCGCGCGAGCGGATCAACGTGGTGCGCCAGCGCCTGGTGCGGCTGCTGACCACGCTGAAGGGCGACCCGAACCTGCCGGTGGATGAGCACCCCAATGTGCGCGAGCGCCTGGTCGAGCGGGACCGCGCGGCGCTCGATTTGGCGCGCACGCAAATCAAGGCGCCGGTCGCGGGCACGGTGGTGAACATGCGGGTGCAGCGCGGCGAGCAGTTGCGTGCCGCCACGCCGCTCTTTGCATTGGTCTCGGACCGCCGCCCCTGGGTGGATGCCAATCTGAAGGAGACGACGCTCGCGCATGTCGGCATCGGGCAGCGGGTGGAGGTGGTGCTGGACCTCTATCCAGGCCTGGTCTGGCAGGGCGAGGTGGAGAGCATCAGCCCGACGACCGGCGCGGAATTCGCGATCCTGCCGCCGCAGAATGCCTCTGGGAATTGGGTGAAGGTGGTGCAGCGCCTGCCGGTGCGCATCCGCCTCCTGCCGCGGCCGGATGAGCCGCCGCTGCGCGCGGGCATCACGGCGACGGTCTCGATCGATACCGGGCGGCAGCGCGAGTTCGGCGATATCGTGGGCCACCTGCGCGGCCTCATCTCCGGCAGCGCGGCGCAAGGGATGCGATAGCCAGGCCGTCACTGGCTGAAACGCGTTGTTGCGGTCACGCCGCCGGCATCCTCCAGAGGTCCCTTCGCCAGTGCCAGGCGATGGCCAGCGTCGCCAGCAGGCCGAAGCCGGCGAACAATGTCGCGGTTGCGGCGAAGCCGATCTTCGCGATCCCGAGCCCGGCCAGCAGAAGCCCGACCGGCAGCCCATAGATGGCGAGCATGCGCAGGCCCATGACGCGTCCACGAAACGCCGCGGCGGTGATCCGAAGAATCAGCACCGACATCGGAACCATGCACAGGCTTTGCAGGAAGCCCATGATCATCAGCAGCGCCATGCCGATGACGACGCTCTCCACCCCTGCGAAGGCCAGCAGGAACGCGAACCACATGGCGGCGGATGCGATCATCACGCGGGCCGGCTGCGGCCCGACGCCGCGGAGGCTGACGAGGAGCGAACCCAGGACTGCGCCGCCCGAAAAACAGGCGAACAGCGTGCCCAGGCCGGTCTGATCAATCCGGTACACCTCGCGCGCGACATGCGGCAGCAATCCGCTCGTCAGGGGATAGGCGGCGAAATTGGCGAGGCACGCAAGGAACAAGGCTGCCATCAGCGTGGGCGTCCTCCGCGCATAGGCGACGCCGGCGCCCAGTTCCTGCCAGATGGCGATGACGGAGGCCGGCGCGAGGGTGCTCGTATCCCTGGAGGGTTCTCGGATGCCGAAAGTGAGCGCGAAGCTGATGAGATAGAGAGACGCCACCACCACGTAAGCCGGGCCCATGCCAAGAACGACGACGATGCCCGCGCCTGTCAGCGCCCCCACGACGCGCGCAGCGTCCATGCTGACCCGCTCAACGCCGATGGCCTTGGCCAGCAGTGGGGCGGGCATGGTGGCGGCGATCAGCGCGTTGCGCACCCCGATATCAGAGGGACGGACCAGTCCCATGACGAACGCCACGATCAACACAGCCGCCACGCTCAACTCGCCGGTGAGCGCCAGGAAGGCAATGCACGCCGCTTGCGCCACATAGGCCGCCCGCATGGACGACAACACGCGCCGCTGCCCCAACCTGTCCCCGGCCACGCCGTAAAGCGGTGAGATCAGAGTGCCCACGAATTGCAGCGCACCGAAGGCGGTGAGCCAGATGACCGAGCCTGTCTCGACCAGCACGAACCAGGCGAGCAGTAGCGTTTCCATCTCGAACGCCCAGGACACGGCGAGATCCGAGGGCCACTGGAAGCGAAAGCTGCGCTGGCCGAAGGGGGAGGTGCCTGCACGGGAGGCTCGCGATGGCGCGTGGCCAGGTTCGGGCGCAGGCGCGTTCATGGGCGCACGCGGCAAGCCGCCATCAGTTTCCTCCGTGGCGCTGGCTACCCAGGTTCTTTCCTGGCGCGGCGCCTTACGCTCACTATGCGGCATACCCTTGCGCTTCGCCATGCCGCCAAGGCGGGCTCGGCCCCGACTTCCGCAGGCTTTGCCCGGCTCCAGGCGCGGGGCCGCAATCTCCGGCCTTGCCAGCTGCCCTGACTGGCCGTTTGCTCATGTGACGGGAACATGGCGGACCGATGGCAGGCTCCGCGGATAGATCCCGGAGGTGCCATGGCCGCAGGTGATGCCGGTGGCGCGGATTACTTCCGCCGCCAGCCGCGTGATGATGGCGGCAGGCGTGCCGGTCGCGGCGAAGAGGCCAGTCACTCAGCTCCAAGCCGAGGACGCCGGATTCCGCGAGGGTCGGCACATCCGGCAGGGAGGTAATGCGCTACAGGCTCGTCACTGCCGGGATCCGGACGCGCGCCGCCTGGACGGGCGGGCGGATGGACGAAGAGGTGATGAGCACGGCGTCAATGCTGCCCGCCATGATGTCGCGCGCCAGGTCAGTCATGCTTCGGCAGCTCGGTGATGGCCGGATCGCAGGACGCGACGGGCATGGCGGCGGAGGGCTTCGATGTCCCTGGGGGCAGCGTTGCCGTACCGGATCCCTGCTGTCAGGTCGCCAGCCATTCAGCGAGGACATGGATGGCCGCCATCAGGTCCGGCGTGTCCATTGCCTCATGTGGATTGTGGCTGCCATTCTGGTTGCGGACGAGCAGCATGCCCGTCGGCACGCGGGCCGCGGCGAAGTTGTTCGCATCATGGCTGCCCGGGCTGTTCAGCCGCAGGGCCTCGACGCCGCAGCGTCGCGCGGCAGTCGACAGACTTTCGATCAACGCCGGGTCCATGGGACCGGGTGCGGCGGCGCTGCGCTCGCCCAGCGCGATGGTGACGTTGCGGCGCGCCGCGACCTCGGCCGTGATGGCTTGCAGGCGCGCCTCCAGCGCTGCCAGGTGCGTGGCGTTGTAGGCGCGCAGGTCCAGGCTCAGCTCGAACTCGCCCGAGATGGCCGTGAGGCTGTGCCGCGCGGCGGGCGTGTGGAAGCGGCCGATAGTGACCGCCATGGGGCGGCCCTGCGCTTCCTCGTCCAGCCAAAGCCGTTCCAGCGCGAGCGAGAGGTCGGCTCCCGCCAGCGCCGCGTCCCGGCGAAAGCGGTGCGGCAGGCCGGTATGAGCGTCCTTGCCCGTGATGCGGATGAAGGGGTGGCGCACATTGCCGGGATTGGCGAGGCAGACGGCCAGCGGCTCGTCGGCCTCGATCAGTTGCGGCGCCTGCTCGATATGGATTTCGAGATAGGCGCCGATGGCGCGCGGGTCGCGCAGGGGCGTCGCTTCGCGCAGGCGCGCGGGGTCGCCGCCGCAATCGGCAATGCTCTGGGCCAGGGTGCGGCCGGTTCGGACATGCGGCAGGTCCAGCGCGCCCTGCGGGAGGCGCGCCAGCATGCAGCGGCTGCCGATGAGGCCCAGGCCGAACCACACCGCCTCCTCGCAGCGCAGCGCCAGCACCTCGATGTCGCGCTTCGGCTGGATGCCTGCGGCCTTAAGTGCCGCGATGGTGCCGATGCCCGCGATGACGCCCGCCGCGCCATCGAAATTGCCGCCCTGCACGATGCTGTCGAGGTGCGAGCCGATCAGCACCGGCGCGGCCTGTGGGCGGGGCGCAGCCCAACGCAGGCTCAGGTTGGCACCCGCATCGGTGCTGGCGATGAGGCCCAGCGCCGCGCCGGCCTCGGCGATCAAGGCCTGGGCCTGGTTCTCGCCGCGGCCATAGGCGTCGCGCGTGATCCCTGGCGGGTCGGCGCCGATGGTGGCGACGCCGTCGAGCATGCGCTGCACGAGCGGGGTCTGGAGGGCGATGGCATCGGCGAGGGTCATGCCTTCATCATCCTTGCGCGGTAGTCCCGGATGCGCTGCTTGAGTCCCGGCCGCGCGACCGAGCGCGCCAGCGCCGCCAGGTCGTCGGCATCATCGGCGTGACGGGTGCGCCCGTGCAGCGCGGACACGGTTTCCGCGTCGAGCCGCGTGGCGGCCGCGGTCGCGGCGGCGACGTCCTCGCCCATGCCAGTAGCGAGGCCGAGCCCCAGCGCCGCTGCCGCGTCCACCGGCTCACCCGCGAGCAGCAGGCGCCGCGCTGCGCCGCCGCCCACCAGGCCCGCCAGGCGACCGGTACCGAGGATCAGGCCAAAGGCGGGGCCGGGGAAAGCAAAGCTGGCGCCAGCCATGGCAAGGCGGTGGTCGCAAGCGGCGAAGAGATCAGCCCCCGCGCCGAAGACCCGTCCCTGTGCGATCGCCACCGTCGTCACCGGCAGGGCGTGGATCTTCTGAAGCAGGATCTCGATGCGAAGGATGCGCAGCGCAAGGTCGCCATCCGTGCAGGCCTCAAGGTCGCCGAGATCAAGGCCGGTGCAGAAATGCCGTCCCTTGCCGCGCAGGATCAGCATACGCGCACCCGCCGCCAGCGCCGTGTCGACCGCGGTGCCCAGCGCCTCGACCAGGGCCGGGCCCAGGGCATTGCCGCGGTCGGCGCGGTTGAGCCAAAGCGTGGCGGCGGGTCCATCCGCCTCAATGACGACGAGGTTCTCAGTCTGCACGGCCACCCCGACGAGTTGTAGGAGTCAACGGTGCAGGATTTGTGTGTTGGCGTCGATATCGTGGCGATGCTGCGTGTTGCCATCTTCCAGCGCAACCGGGTTACGCCATGGCGCGCATACAGAGAGGCGTCGCGCCCGCGGCCTACGACCCCCACACGACGCTCTACAACCGCTTCTTCCGTTGGAGCCGCCTGGGAGTGTTTGACCGCATCCTCGCTGCGCCGGCTGCCGAGGGCGGCTGGCTGAGCGACTGTTGATCGACAGCACCCACCTCAATGCGCACCGCACGGCTCATCTGCTAATGGTTTGGTGGACCCCGAGATATAGTTTTGTAACGCTATCGGGGTTTGACATGCTTCGACGAGTGTTCAGCCGCGAGTTCAAGCTTGAGGCGGTGAAGTTGGGCAGGGATCAAGGGGTGACGGTGGTTCAGCCCTGCCGCGGCCGTGAGGTTGCGGAGAGTGCGCTGCGGCGCTGGATGCGGGAGACCATGGCGGACCCTCGGCATGCCTTTCCCGCCCATGGCCAGGTGAAGCCCGAGCAGCAGGAACTCGTTCGTCGTCGGCGGGAGGTCACCAAGCTCGAGGCGGAGTGTGACATCCTTTAAAATGCCGCGGCCTACTTCGCGAAGGATGCGACATGCATTTCGCCTGAGTTGCGGCACATCGTTCAATTTGGCCGGCCGCCTGGCTTTGCTCGGCGTTGCAGGTCTCGCGATCGGGCGGCCGTGCCTAGCTCACCTAGCCACCAAGGAAGCACGCCCGGATGCAGAAGAAAATGCTGCCGCAGATGCTGCCCAGCTCTCTGGCGAGCGACCGCAGCTTCAGCGCCAGTCGCGTTTGGTACGACCGGGTCGCAGTGGGGGCGCCGAAGGAATTTCACACGGCTGAGCGATCCTCGGGCTTATGCGGCGGCTGAGGAGTTCATCGTCCTTGCGCAGAGCGTGCCAAGATAAACTATGGTTCAATTTTGACCCCGCCTGGTTCATGCGATATCAATGGAGTTGCGATTCAATATGCGTTAGAAAAATAAGGATGAGCATGCACGTCCTTGTCGTTTTCGGGACAAGGCCGGAGGCGATCAAAATGCTACCTATCGTACGCGAGCTGCGCGCGCGCGATGGCGTGCGTTTTACCACATGCTCCACCGGTCAGCATCGGGACATGCTTGGTCGTACCCTCGCTGTATTCGGATGCCCCCCTCCGGATATAGATCTAGCAATCATGACTCCCGATCAGGGTCTGGCCGATATAACTGCCAGGGTGCTGACTGGCCTAGTCCCTGTCTTGCGCGCTAAGCGGCCCGATATCGTGCTGGTTCATGGCGACACAACCACCGCCATGGCCGCGGCGATGGCAGCCTTCTATGAGCGATGCGCAATTGGCCACGTCGAGGCGGGACTTCGCTCGCAGGACTTGGCGCGGCCCTGGCCCGAGGAGTTTAATCGCGTCGCTATCGACGCCGTCGCGCAACTGCGATTCGCACCCACTCAAACTGCGGCTGACAACCTCATGCGTGAATACAACAACCGCAGTCAGGTTCAAGTGACCGGCAACACCGGTATCGATGCACTCCTCTACATTGGCCAGCAACTCGCAGGGGGGGGCCATCTGGCGCGTAGTGCCGCCCGCCGTTTCGCCTTCCTTTCAGGCGAGAGAAAGCTCGTTCTCGTGACGGGACATCGACGCGAGAGCTTTGGCGCAGGATTAGCAGGGATTTGCGACGGCATCGCACGCATCGCGCAACATCCGGCGGTGGAGGTCGTCTACCCTGCACATCTGAACCCAAACGTATTGGGGCCCGTTCGCGAAAGACTTTCCGGCCTTGACCATGTGCATTTGATCAAGCCGGTGGAATACGCGGAGATGGTCTGGCTGATGCGCCGCGCTTACGTGCTCCTAACCGATTCGGGTGGCATCCAGGAAGAGGGGCCGGCTTTGGGCAAGCCCGTGCTCGTGATGCGCGACGTCACGGAGCGGCCCGAGGCGCTCGCCACCGGCGTGGCGCGCCTCGTGGGAACTGATCCAAGCGCCATTGCCCGAGAGGTCCTGCGTCTTGTCGATGATGATGCTGCGTACCGGGCGACGGCACGCGCCGTGTTTCCCTATGGCGAGGGGCGTGCGGCCCCGCGTATCGTTGACGCGTTGCTCGCTTGGCACGCCGCAGGCCCGCGCGCATGACGTCTGGGATCGCGCTCTGTGTTCACCGACGCCATATTTGGCGCTAGCGCCTGAGGACGTTTACCCTAGGCTCCAAACCCGATCAGTTCTCGCTTTGACGCGAGGCGGTGTGATTCGCTCTTTGCGTTGAGGGGGACGACGGGGATGTCGCAGGGGTTTTGCCTGACAGATCGGCAGTGGGAGGCCATCGCGCCGCTACTGCCACAGAACCAGCCTGGAGCAAGGCGCGTGGACGACCGGCCTGTGCCCAGCGGGATCGTGCACATGCTCAAGTACGGCGGGCGTTGGCAGGATTGCCCTCGGTTCTACGGCCCACCCGCGACGATCTACAATCGCTATCATCGCTGGTCGCAGCGCGGCATTTGGACGCGGATGCTGGCCGCACTGGTCCAGGCCACGCCAGGCGGGTTGCAGTTGATCGACAGCACGACAGCCAAGGCACAGCGTGCAGCGGCGGGCGGAAAAGGGGGGGCGAGTTCCAGGCCATCGGCCGCTCCCGGGGCGGTCGCGGGACCGAGATCCACCTCGTAGCCGATGGTACGGGCCGCGTTCTCACCTTCGTCGTGACACCTGGCCAGGTGGGCGACATGCACCCCGCTCATGGGCTGCTCGCCCGCTTGCCGCCGTCAGCCAAGCTCCTGGCCGACGCGGCCTATGACAGCAACGCCCTGCGTGCGTTCCTTGCCGCGCGGGGCACCCTGCTGGTCATTCCAAACAACCCCACCCGCAAGCGCTTCCATCCCTTTGCCGCGCCGCCTACCGCGCGCGAAATGCCATCGAGCGAACCTTCAGTCGGCTGAAGGATTGGCGCCGCATCCACACGAGATA
>JAIYCD010000222.1 GCA_027488195.1 Acetobacteraceae bacterium
CAACCCCGATGTGGCGCCGACGCGCATCACCCGGGCGGGGGATGAATTGCTGCTCGGCCTTTCGACCAATTTCGTGCGGGAGGTGGATGCGGTCTTCTTCTGTACCGGCCGCGTGCCCTACACGAAGGGGCTCGGGCTGGAGGCGGCCGGCGTCGCCACCACGCCGGCCGGTGCGATCGTGGTGGATGAGGAGCATGCCACCAGCCAGCCCCACATCTTCGCCATCGGCGATGTGCTGGACCGGGTGAACCTGACGCCCATGGCGACCGCCACCGGCCATGCCCTGGCAGATACGCTGTTCGGCAACCGCCCCCGCAAGGCGAGCTACGCGAATGTGCCGAGCGCGGTCTTCACCTCACCCCCGATCGGCACGGTGGGGCTGACCGAGGCCGAGGCCGCGGCGCGCGGCCCGGTGGATATCTACCTGACCCGCTTCACCCCGATGCGCCACACCATCAGCAAGCGGGAGGGGCGGAAGACCGTGATGAAGCTGGTGGTGGACCAGGCCAGCCAGCGCATCCTCGGCGCCCATATGCTCGGGGAGGATGCGGCCGAGATCATGCAGGGCATCGGCATCGCCGTGGTGATGGGCGCCACCAAGCAGGATTTCGACCGCACCATCGGCATCCACCCCACGGCGGCTGAGGAATTCGTGACGCTGAGGACGCGGACCCGAGTGGCCGGGGGGCCGGAATAGCGGCCCGGTAGCCTTTCTCCGCCGGCTGATTTAGGCTCGCCGGAACACGATTTCTTGGGAGTTCGCAGCCATGGCGCGTGATTGGCGCCCCTCTTCCTGGCGGCAGATGCCGATCCGGCAGGTGCCTGAATACCTGGATCCCGCGGCGCTGGCCGCGATGGAAGCCAAGGTCGCGAGCTTTCCGCCTCTGGTTTTTGCCGGCGAGTGCGAGCGGTTGAAGGCGGCCCTCGCCGAGGCTTCCGAAGGCCGGGCCTTTGTCCTCCAGGGCGGCGATTGCGCCGAAAGCTTCGCGGATTTCAACGCGAACACCATCCGCGACACCTTCAAGGTGCTGCTGCAGATGGCGGTCGTGCTGACCTTCGGCGCCGGCATGCCGGTGGTGAAGCTGGGTCGCATGGCCGGCCAATTCGCCAAGCCGCGCAGCAGCGACGTCGAGAAGATCGACGACCTGACCCTCCCCTCCTACCGGGGCGACATCATCAACGGCGCGGAATTCACCTCCGAGGCGCGCGTGCCCGATCCGAAGCGGATGGAGTTCGCCTACCTCCAATCGGCCGCGACCCTGAACCTGCTGCGCGCCTTCGCGACCGGCGGCTTCGCCGACCTGCACCAGGTGCATCGCTGGAACCTCGATTTCGTGGCGCGCAGCCCGCTCGCCGCGCAATATGAGGGCCTCGCCGCCCGCATCGACGAGACGCTGCGCTTCATGGCCGCCTGCGGCATGAACAGCGACAACGCGCCGCAGATCCGCGAGACGGCCTTCTACACCAGCCATGAATCGCTGCTGCTGCCCTACGAGGAAGCGCTGACGCGCGAGAGCAGCACGCATCTGCGCACCTATGCCTGCTCGGCCCATTTCCTCTGGATCGGCGACCGCACGCGCCAGCCCGATGGCGCGCATGTGGAGTTCCTCCGCGGCGTCGCCAATCCGATCGGCATGAAGGTCGGCCCCAGCATGGATGCGGGCGAATTGCTCCGCCTGACCGAGATCCTGAATCCGAAGAACGAGCCCGGGCGCCTGACGCTGATCGCCCGCATGGGTGCGGACAAGGTGGAGGCGAAGCTCGCCCCGCTCGTGCGCACGGTGACCGAGGCCGGCCGCAAGGTGGTCTGGCTGAGCGACCCGATGCACGGCAACACCACGACCCAGGGCGGCTACAAGACGCGCAATTTCGACGCCATCCTGAACGAGGTGAAGGGCTTCTTCGACGTGATGTCGGCCGAAGGCGCACTCGCGGGCGGCGTGCATGTCGAGATGACCGGTCGCAACGTGACGGAATGCATCGGCGGCGCGCAGAAGCTGACCGCGGCCGACCTCGCCGAGAACTACGCGACCTTCTGCGACCCGCGCCTCAATGCCGAGCAGTCGCTGGAGCTGGCCTTCCTCATCGCCGAGGAGCTGAAGGCGCATCGAGCGCGTCCGGAACGCGAGTTGGTCCGCGCGGCGCAATGAGCGAAAGATCCCCGCTGGACCGTGAGATCACGGCCCGGACGGACAGCTACTTCAACCGCACCCGGCGCATCGTCGAGAAATTCGGCGATGTGCACGTCACCTATGCGGTGTTCCTGCGCCGCCCCGTGATCTCGGCGCCGCGGATCGCGGTGCAGTGGCTGGAGCGCGTGGCGAAGGAACGCGGCACGCCCTTCGAGATCGAGGTGAAATACCCCGAGGGCGCCTGGGTCGGCGCGGGTGACCCGCTGCTCTACCTCAGCGGCTCCTTCGCCGCACTGGCCGATCTGGAGACGCTGTACCTGCAGAAGCTGGGCCCGGCCTGTGTCGCCGCCCACAACGCCTACCAGATGAGCCTGGAGATGCCGAAAGCCGCCTTCCTGGCCATGGAGGCGCGGCACTGCGCCGGCTTCGAGATGCAGGAGATGATGGCCTATGCCGCCTCGGTCGGCAGCGCGGCGGCGCGGCTGGAGGGCGCCACGGGCTTCGTCGGCACCGCGACCGACAGCACGGCGCATTGGTTCGGCGAGGCGTCGGGGCGCGGCACCATGCCGCATGCGCTGATCGGCTATGCCGGCTCCACGCTGCGCGCCGCCGAGATGTTCCACGAGACCTACCCGGATGACGGGCTGACCGTGCTCGTGGATTATTTCGGCCAGGAGGTGACGGATGCGCTGGCGGTCTGCCACCGCTTCGCCGATCTCGCCGCCGCCGGCCGCATGGCGGTGCGGCTCGACACCCATGGCGGGCGCTTCCTGGAGGGGCTGGACCCGGCGGAGAGCTATGCCGTGCTGGAACGCCACGCCCCCAATGCCATCCGCCGCTATCGCAGCGATTCCGAATTGCGCCACCTGGTCGGCACCGGGGTCTCGGCCGCCGCCGTCTGGCGTGTTCGCGAGGCGCTGGACGCGGCGGGCTTCGGCAAGGTCCGCATCGTCGCCTCCTCCGGCTTCAGTGTCGGCAAGTGCCGCGTGATGGCCGAGGCGCATGCGCCGGTGGATGTGGTGGGCACGGGCAGCTTCATCCCGGACATCTGGAGCGAGACCTACGCCACGGCTGATATCGTCGAATATGACGGCACGCCACGCGTGAAGGTCGGGCGCGAATTCCTGCTGCGGCAGGAGGGGCGGCGGCGGAGCGGTCAGCCGGGTTGAGCGAGCGCCGCATCGGGCTGCTCTGCGCCTTCGGCGTCCTGCTCATCTGGACCGGCTTCCAGCTCATGTCCCGGTTCCTCGCGACGCAATCCGTCACCGCCTGGGACGTGGCGGCACTTCGCTACAGCGGCGCCTTCCTGACGGCCCTGCCCTTCCTGCTCTGGCGCGGACCACCTCGCATTCCCTGGCACCAGGCGCTGGCGCTGGTCGCGACAGCGGGGTTCGGCTTCGCGCTCGGCGCCTATGGCGGCTTCCAGTTCGCCCCCGCCGCGCATGGCGCGGTGATCATGGCGGGGCTGCTGCCCTTCATCATCGCCGCCGCCTGGTGGGTGGCCTTCAGCGAGGCCTGGGGCCTCAGGCGCGTGCTCTCCCTGCTTCTGGTCGCGCTGGGCATCGCGTTGCTGGCGCGGGACACCTTCGGCGGCCATCCGGGCGCCTGGCGGGGGGACCTGCTCTTCGTCTTCGCCGTGCTCTGCTGGGCGGCCTACACCTACCTCATCCGCAAATGGCGGATCGGCGCGGTGGATGCGACGCTGGCGGTCGCCCTCTACGCGGCTCCCATCTTCCTGCCGATCTGGTGGCTGGTCCTGCCCTCGCGCATCGGCGAGTTGTCGCTGGGCATGGCGGTGTTCCAGATGGCCTGGCATGGGACGCTCTCGGTGATGGTGGCGGGCATCCTCTTCACCCGTGCGGTGGTGCTGCTGGGCGGGCCGCAGACCTCGGCCATCACGGCGGCGGTGCCGGCGCTGGTGGCGCTGGGCGCCTGGCTCCTGCTGGGCGAGACGCTGGGGCTGGCCGGCTGGGCGGGGGTGCTGGTGGTGACCTGCGGGATGATCGCGGGGCTCGCCCCGGCCCGCGCGCGTTGACCCTGCCGCCCCGCGCGCCTACTTCCACAGGATGACGAAACGCCTCCGCATCGCCCTCGCGCAGATGAACCCGCATGAGGGGGAGTTGCGCGCCAATGCCGCGAAGATCCGCGCCCTCCGCGCCGAGGCAGCCGCCGCCGGCGCCGACCTGTTGGTGACGCCGGAATTCAGCATCGCCGGCTACCCGCCCGAGGACCTGGTGCTCAAGCCTGCCTTCCAGGCCATGTGCGACGCGGAGATCGCCGCCCTGGCCGCCGAGACGGCCGATGGGGGGCCGGGCCTGATCATCGGCGGGCCGTGGCTGGATGGCGGAAAGCTCTACAATGCGGCCTTTCTGCTGGATGGCGGCAGGATCGTGACGCGCCGCGCCAAGCACGAGCTGCCCAACTACGGCGTCTTCGACGACAAGCGCGTTTTCGACGCTGGCCCCGCGCCGGGCCCCGTGGTGTTCCGCGGCATCCGCATCGGCCTGATGATCTGCGAGGATTGGTGGTTCCCCGCCGTCTCCGAGACGCTGAGCGAAAGCGGCGCCGAGATCCTGCTCTCCATCAACGGCTCGCCCTTCGAGGTGGAGAAGGCCGAGGCGCGGATTGACCTCGCCGTGGCGCGCGTGGTCGAGACGGGGCTGCCCTTCGTCTTCCTCAACCAGAATTGCGGCCAGGATGAGCTGGTCTTCGACGGCGCCAGCTTCGTGCTGAATGCCGACCGCAAGCTCGTCATGCGCGCGCCCAGCTTCGCCGAGACGCTGATCCTGACGGATTGGGAAAAGGCCGGCGACAGCTGGGTCTGCGCGCCGCAGGAACTGGCGAAGCCCCTCAACCGCCCGGCGCAGATCTACCACGCGATGATGCTGGGCCTGCGCGACTATGTGGAGAAGAACCGCTTCCCGGGCATCGTGCTGGGCCTTTCGGGCGGCATTGATTCCGCGATCTCGGCCGCCGTCGCCGCCGATGCGCTGGGGCCGGACCGGGTGAGGGCGGTGATGATGCCCTCCCCCTACACCTCCACCGAAA
>JAIYCD010000136.1 GCA_027488195.1 Acetobacteraceae bacterium
AGTGTAGGCGAAAGTCTCCCGCCCCCCGAGCTATCTCGGCATCGCGCGCATCATCCTCGACAGCGCGGCTGCGCAGCCGCACCAGGCCGCCGGCCAGGATGCCGCAGACCTCGCGAAGGTGCGGTGGGAGGTGCGGATTGATCGGGGAGCGGGGCGGGTTGGGCACACCCCGCTGATGACAGAATCAACGCGCAGAGCGCAATGCACTCATTGCAGCCATTCTGCGTTCGTCAGTTCCCCAAATGTCGTCCCAGCCACAAGACGCGTCCGATCACCGCCACATCCTCGGGAGGGAGATCGGCGAAGGGCGGGTAGTACTCCTTATTGTCGGAGATGATCGTGATCCGACCCGTCACCGGATGCGCCGCCACGCGCTTCACCTGCAGCCAGCCATCGGTGCGGATCACATAGATACCGTCCTTCTGCTGCGGACGCTGCTGGCCCATGTCGACCAACACCGTGTCGCCCTGCCGCAGGGTCGGCTCCATGGAATCGCCGTCCACATTCAGCACCACCAGATCGCTGATGTTGCCGCGCGTGACCGTGCGCAGCCAATCGGCGCGGAACGCAATGCGATGCACCGGAGCCCCGTCTTCTGGCTCCATTCCTGGCCCTGCGGAGACGCTGGCCTCATAGACCGGCAGCATCGCGAATCGATCGCCGCCGATCTGCACCACCTCGGGGATGGTGGTGCGCGTCCGGCCAGGACCCGGCGCACCGCCCATCTCCAGATAGCCCAGGATGATGGGGATTTCGTGCGCCCGCATATGCCGCTTGCCGGCGAGTAGCCGACTGATCTGGCTGTTGTCCACGCCGAGGGCCGCGGCGAGACCTTTTTGCGTCTTACCCGGTTGGGATAGCCCCTCGCGGATCTGGTCGATGGTCAACACGGAAGGCGGCCTGCTCGATTCGGATTGGAGTCGGATGGGATTGCGGACATGGCCAGCGCCTCTGCAAGGGAATTCGACATGCTATCCGTGTGTATGGCTGTGGATAGCGGGGATGGTGTTGCGTAACACGCAACATGGGTGAGGCCAAGAAAATATCCTGCAAATAGTGCATTGCTTCTCCGTCACCGCACCCTCTACCCATCTCCCCATGCCCGAACCCGCTCTCACCGTCCTCACCCGTTTCGGGGGAGCAGGACCCCTCTCCCGATTGCTCGGCCTGGACCGCAGCGCCGTCCATCGCTGGGCGCTGCCCAAGTCGCGTGGCGGCAGCGGCGGGCTGGTGCCGGCCAAACACCATCTGCGCCTGCTGGCGCTCGCCACCGCCCAGGGGGTGACGCTCTCCGCGGCCGATCTGGTCGGTACCGCCAATGTCGCGGGTGAGCCGCCCAAAGCCGGGGCCGACGACGGGTAGCCCGTCCACCCCCTCTGTCTTCCCCCCCTGCCGATCTGAAACGCCCGTCTCGGAGCATCGCCGAATGCTGTCCGCTCGCCCGCCCAGTGCCGAAATCGATCTGGCCGCCGCCGTCATCCATCGCGCGCTGGAGGATGCAATCACTCCCGACAATCGGCTCGCCCGGCCGCGCGTCATCACCACGCCCACCGGGCCACGTCACGGCTTCACAGCAGGGCTCAAGCCGCGTGATCGGGAGGAGGCCGTGCGCTTCCTGTTGGACACGGCGCCTGGCTGGGCCAGCTCGCGCGAGGCCTGGTGCGATTCCGCCGACATCGATCCTGATGTTGTCCAGCGCCGCGCCCTGCAACGCATTCCGCACACCTCCATCCCGGCGGATGTCTGCCGTGCACTCCGGCTGCCCATGCCACCCGGCATGACCGAGGCCGATGCGCCAGCCACGGCGGAAGCCCCACCCACAGCCCTGACTGCGGAGGCCGCATGATGAACGCCATTGCTGCCAACCGCCCCAGCCTCGACGCGGCGCGCCGCATGCCGGTGGCGGACCTCCTGGCGCTGCCGGCCGAGCATCTCGCGCTCCTGCAGGAGGATGCCCGCGTCGCGCTGGATGCCGCCAACCGCATGCGTGACTGGATCGAGGGCACCATTGCCCTGCGATACGAGCAGCGCGCTGTCGGCGCCCGCGCTGCCGCGGGCAAGGACACCGGCACGGTCCGCTTCCAGGACGGCACGGTCGAGGTGGTCGTCGATCTGCCTAAGCGGGTGGATTGGGATCAGCCGCGGCTGGCCTCGCTCGCCGAGCAGATCCGCGCCGGCGGCGAGGATCCCGGCGAATACGTCGAGGTCAGCTTCAAGGTCTCGGAGCGGGCCTATACCGCCTGGCCCGAGCGCATCCGCCTCGCCTTCGAGCCAGCGCGCACGGTGCGCACCGGCAAGCCCAGCTATCGCCTCGCCATCATGTCCGATGTCGCCATGCGCGACAGCCCACATGGTCCCGGCGTTCGCACGACGCAGGGAGGCCGCTGATGACCCTGCGCATCATCACCGCAGACGAACGGCTTGCCGAACAGCGCATGCTCAAATTGGCTATCTTCGGCGGCAGCGGCCAGGGCAAAACCAGTCTGCTCTGGACTTTGCCGGCCAGCACCACGCTCTTTATGGACCTGGAGGCGGGTGATCTCGCCATTGAGGGATGGGCCGGCGATACGATCCGGCCGCGTACCTGGCAGGAGTGTCGCGACTTTGCGGCCTTCATCGGCGGGCCCAACCCAGCCCTGCGCGACGATCAGCCTTATTCCCAGACTCACTACGACACGGTCTGCCGGCAGTTCGGTGACCCAGCGCTGCTCTATCGATACGAATCTGTCTTCGTCGACAGCATCACGGTCGCCGGCCGCCTCTGCTTTCAATGGTGCCGCGGTCAGCCGGAGGCGCATTCCGACAAGACCGGCAAGCCCGATATTCGTGGCGCCTATGGGCTGCATGGCCGTGAGATGATCGCTTGGCTCACGCACCTGCAGCACACGCGCGGCAAAAACATCATCTTCGTGGGAATCCTCGACGAGAAGCTCGACGACTTCAACCGCAAGGTTTTCGTGCCGCAGATCGATGGCAGCAAGACCGGCCTCGAGCTGCCTGGCATCGTCGATGAAGTGCTGACCCTGGTGGCCATTAAAGATGAGTCCGGTCAGCTCCGGCGTGCACTCATCTGCCAGACGCTCAATCCCTGGGGCTATCCCGCAAAGGATCGAAGCGGCCGGCTCGACGTCGTCGAGGAGCCGCATCTGGGCCGCCTGTTCGAAAAGATTCGAGGCCCTGCGCGCCCCATCGCCGAACGCCTGGCGCTGCCATCCCCGCCGCTCGCTCTGCCTGCCCCCACCCCCAACACCTGACCGGAGGAGAAGCATCATGGCTTCCTGGAACGATTACAACGACGCCCAGTCGAACCCGAACCTGATCCCCAAGGGCACCATCGTGCGGGTGCGCCTGACCATCCGTCCCGGCGGCTTCGACGATCCGAGCCAGGGCTGGATCGGCGGCTATGCCACGCGCAGCAGCGCCGGCGCGATCTATCTCAATGGCGAGTTCACCGTGCTGGAGGGGCCCTACGCCAAGCGGAAAATCTTCACGCTGATCGGCCTCTACAGCCCCAAGGGGCCGGAATGGGCGGGGATGGGCCGCAGCTTCCTCCGCGGGATGCTGAACTCCGCTCGAGGCATCTCCGATAAGGATGTCTCGCCCCAGGCGCAGGCGGCGCGCCGCATCGGCGGCTTTGCGGATCTCGAGGGCTTGGAGTTCCTGGCCAAGATCGACCACGGCACGGATGCCGGCGGCGAGGCCAAGAACGAAATCCGCATGGCGGTGACCCCGGACCATCGGGATTACGCGAAGGCTATGGGGCGCACCACCGCGCCGGCAGGATACGCACCGCCTGCCTACGCCCCACCGGCCCAGGCCTATGCGCCGCCCGTGCACACGCCACCTCCCCCCCCGCCGGCCATGCACCAGGGCGCCTTCCCGGCCCCGGCGCAGCAGCCCGCCCCCGGCGCCGATCCTCGTCCCACCTGGGCGCGCTGAGGGAGGGCCGCACCAGCATGATGCTCCGCCCCCGCCAGAAGCTCTTCGTCGAGCGCAGCCTTCGTGCGCTCGACACTCACGGCAACACCCTCGGCGTCGCCCCGACCGGCGCCGGCAAGACCATCATGCTGTCGGCCGCGGTGGGCGAACACATCCATGGCAGCGGTGCCAAGGCCGCGGTCCTCGCACATCGGGATGAGCTGACGGCGCAGAACCTGGCGAAGTTCCGCCGCGTGAATCCGGGCATCACCACCTCGGTTGTGGATGCCGGGCAGAAGTCGTGGGCAGGCCAGGTCACTTTCGCCATGGTGCCGACGCTGACGCGCCAGGCCAACCTCGGCGCCATGCCGGCGCTGGACCTGCTGGTGATCGACGAGGCGCATCACGCCGTCGCCGACAGCTATCAGCGCATTATCGACCAGGCACGCCAGCGGAATCCCGACTGCCGGATCTATGGCCTCACCGCCACGCCGAACCGCGGCGACAAAATCGGGCTGCGCCAGGTCTTCTCCAACGTCGCGGACCAGATCCGCCTCGGCGAACTGATCGCCTCCGGCCATCTGGTGCCGCCCCGCACCTTCATCATCGATGTCGGCGTGCAGGATGAGCTCCGGGCCGTGCGCCGCAGCGGCGATGACTTCGACATGGGCGAGGTCGCTCGCGTCATGGACACGGTGCCGGTCACTGACGCGGTGGTAAAGCACTGGCAGGAGAAGGCCGGCGGCCGCCAGACCGTGGTGTTCTGCTCCACCGTCGCCCACGCCGAACATGTCGCCGCCGCCTTCAACGCGGCTGGCGTGCCCACCGTCATGGTCATCGGGGACATGCCCGAGGCCGAGCGCCGCTCTGTCCTGGCGGCCTATGCGAAGGGCGAGGCACGCATCGTCGTCAACGTCGCGGTGCTGACCGAGGGCTGGGATCATCCGCCCACCTCCTGCGTCATCCTGCTGCGGCCCAGCTCCTTCAAATGCACGATGATCCAGATGGTCGGCCGCGGGCTGCGCACCGTGGATCCCACCGAGCATCCCGGCATCGTCAAGCGCGACTGCATCGTGCTCGACTTCGGCACCTCCTCGCAGATGCATGGCTGCCTGGAGCAGGATGTCGATCTCGACAGCCAGCCCGGCGAGGGCGAGCCGCCCACCAAGACCTGCCCGTCCTGCGAGGCCGAGATCCCGCTCTCCGGCATGGAGTGCCCGATCTTCGGCCACGCCTTCGAACCCCGCGGGCGCGAGACGGCGCCGCTCACCGACTTCATCATGACGGAGATCGATCTCCTCCGCCGCTCGGCCTTCCAGTGGTGCGACCTGTTCGGCGACGACGCCGCGCTGCTGGCCAATGGCTTCAACGGCTGGGCCGGCATCTTCTTCCTGAACGGGGCGTGGCACGCGGTCGGCGGGGCGAAGGAGGAGCGGCCGCGCCTGCTGTCCATCGGCGAACGGCTGGTGGCGCTGGCCGCGGCGGATGACTGGCTGAACACCTACGAGACCGACGAGAGCGCCCATAAGAGCCGGCGCTGGCTCCGCGAGCCGCCGACCGATCGCCAGCTGATCCCTCTGCCACCGGCGGCACGGGCCGATCTCGGCATGACGCGCTACCAGGCCTCGGCGCTGCTGACCTTCAAGTTCAACCGCCAGGCCATCCAGCATCTCGTGCGGAGTGCCCAGCCCGCGGCGCTGGGGCAGGCCGCATG
>JAIYCD010000344.1 GCA_027488195.1 Acetobacteraceae bacterium
ATGCGCAAGCGCGCCCGCATCAACCACCGGCTGGAGGAGATGTCCGTCGCTTCCTCCATCTCGGCGCTGCGCGAGGCGGAGGTGGTGATCCTCGTCCTCGACGCGCTCTTGGGGCTGGAGGAGCAGGATATCCGCATCGCGCGCCTGGCCGAGCGCGAGGGCCGCGCGGTCGTGATCGCGCTGAACAAGTGGGACGCCGTGGAGGACCGCGCGGCCGCCCGCGCCCGCGTCTCCGACACGCTCGAGACCTCGCTCAACCAGCTGCGCGGCGTGGAGGTGGTGCCCATTTCAGCCGCCACCGGTGCGGGCGTGGACAAGCTGATCCCCGCCGTGCGCCGCACGCATGAGCGCTGGAACCGCCGCATCGGCACCGGCGCGCTGAACCGCTGGTTCGCCACCATGCTGGAGCGGCACCAGTTGCCGCTGGTGGACGGCAAGCGCCTGAAGCTGCGCTACGCCACCATGCCGAAGGCGCGCCCGCCCACCATCGTCATCTTCGGCACGCGGGCCGAGCAGCTGCCGCTGGACTACCAGCGCTATCTGTTCAACGGCTTCCGCGAGGAATTCGACATGCCGGGCGTGCCCATCCGCCTGCAATTGCGCGGCACGGAAAACCCCTATGCCGAAGAGGCGGACTGAGCGCCTCACGCCATCATCAGCCGGACGGAGCGCGGCATGTTGGGCCGCCCGCCCACCATGGTGAGCAGGTTCCGGATCGTCCTGCCCCAATGGAGGATGAAGCGGCGGAAATAGCCGGGCTCGGGATTTTGGGCGGCGCGCAATTGCCACGCCATCAGGCTTTTGGACAAATCCGGATCGGCCACCATCCAGGACGGCCCTGGCAGGGCTTCGAGAAGGCCCAGACGTCTCGCCAGCACAATGATGCCCAAACCGCGCAGCCGCGCGGCCCGGCGCGCGCCCCGGAAGATCACGCGGCGCAGCTGCTGGAGCGGGTGGCGGGGGCCGAGCTCCTTCAACGCGATGAGCAGGTTCTCCCAGAGGCCCGCATGGGTGAGGCGGCGGAAATGGCGCGCGACGGTGCCATGGGCGCCGTATTGCGCGGGGAGTTCGCGCCAGGGCGCGTCGGTGGAGAGCAGGAAGAGGATGGCGTCCATCCGCTGCCGGAGGTCCGCCATGGGGCGGCCGGCGGGGTGGTCCTTGACCACATAGGGACGCAAGGCGGCCCATTGGCGGTCTGAGAGATGGGTGAAGGGGATGCGCTGTTTCATCCTAGGAAAATATGCCGTAATTGGCGAAAAAGTCAAGGAAATTGGGGAGCCACGGGCTCCCCAAACCCCTGCGGCAACTTGGCGGGAGGCAAACGCCTGCCAGCCCACGCAACCCAGCCCTTCGCACAAGGCCGAAGCATCCCCTGACCTTCCGCGCCTAGGCTCTCCGCCACGCATCAGGAGCCGCCGCCATGTCCGCCGCCTTTGAGACCTTCCGCGACCTGCATCGCAGCATCTTCGTCATGCCCAACCCCTGGGATGGCGCCTCCACCCTGCTGCTCAAGCGCGAGGGCTTTGCCGCGCTGGCTTCCACCTCCGCCGGCCTCGCCTTCGGCCTGGCGCGGCCCGATTGCGCGGCGGCGCTCGGGCGCGATCTTTCCATCCAGCATGCGGCGATGATCGCCCGCCTTTCCGGCCTGCCGGTGAATGGCGATCTGGAGGATGGCTTCGGCCCCACGCCCGAGGATTGCGCGCTGACGGTCGAGGCCTCCATCGCCGCCGGCCTGGCAGGCTTGGGGATCGAGGACACGACGGCCGACCCGGCCCGCCCGATCCATGATTTCGACCACGCTGTCGCCCGCATCGCCGCCGCCGCGAAGGCCGCGAAGGGTCGCATCCTGCTGACGGCGCGGACCGACAATTTCCTGCATGGCCGGCCCGACCTGGACGACACCATCCGCCGCCTCACGGCCTTCGCCGAGGTGGGCGCCGATGTCCTCTACGCCCCCGGCCTGCCGGACATGGCGGCGATCGAGGCGGTGGTGCGCGCCGTCGCCCCCAAGCCGGTGAACGTGGTCTTCGGCCCGCGCAGCGGCCCGGTGCCGCTCAGTGTGCTGGAAGCGGCGGGCGTGAAACGCGTCTCGCTGGGCGCGGTGCTGTATCGACATGCGATGGGCAGCCTGGTTTCGGCGGCCCGGCGGTTGAAGGCGGGCGAATTCGACTTTGCCGCGGGCGCGCCGACCTCCGCCGAGATCACGGCGCTGCTGCCGCCGCAAGGCTGACCAGCGCCGCCGGCCGCCCGGCACCCCCCTTCCAGAACCGCGCCTGACAACGCAGTATCCGCCGCGAATAGCGGCGGCGCGCGGTGCGCAACCGCAATGCCGGGAACCACCTGTCTGAGGCGCGAAGCCAAGCGCCCGGAGGGCGCGCCCGGCGTCTGAGGGCAGGAAACTATGATCAACAAGATCGTCAACACGCTGGCCGAGGCGCTCTCGGGCGTGAAGGATGGCAGCACCGTCCTCATCGGCGGCTTCGGCAGCGTGGGCCAGCCCGATGCGCTGATCGAGGCGCTGATCGAGCAGGGCGCGACAGACCTCACCTGTGTGGCGAACAACGCCGGCACGGGCCGCGTCGGCCTCGCTCGCCTCATGGAACTCGGCCGCGTCCGCAAGATCATCTGCTCCTTCCCGCGCAGCGCCGGCAGCGTGGTCTTCGAGGAGCTGTATCGCGACGGCAAGATCGAGCTGGAGATCGTCCCCCAGGGCACCATGGCCGAGCGCATGCGCGCGGCCGGTGCGGGCATCCCCGCCTTCTACACCGCCACCTCGCACGGCACGCTGCTGGCCAAGGGCAAGGAGGAGCGCGAATTCGACGGCCGCCATTACGTCATGGAGCGCGCACTCAAGGCCGATGTCGCGCTCATCGAGGCCTGGGAGGGGGATCGCTGGGGCAACCTGACCTACAATCTCTCCGGCCGGAACTTCAACCCGGTGATGGCGATGGCAGCGGACCTCACCATCGCGCAGGTGCAGCACATCGTGGAGCTGGGCGCGATCGACCCCGAGAAGGTGGCGACGCCCGGCATCTTCGTGAACCGCGTGGTCCGTGTGGACCGCGGCGAAGGCTGGGTTTAGGCTCGGATCAAGAGGAGAAACGTCATGCCAAGCTTCAGCCGGACCGACATGGCCCAGAAGGCCGCCGCCGATATCCCCGAGGGGTGGGTGGTCAACCTCGGCATCGGAATGCCGACGCTCATCGCCAATGAAGTGCCGCTGGAGCGCGAGGTGATCTTCCAGTCCGAGAACGGCGTGCTGGGCATGGGCCCCGCGCCGGAGAAGGGCAAGGAAAACCCCTGGCTGATCAATGCCGGCAAGCAGATGGTCACCCTGCGTCCGGGTGGCTCCATCTGCCACCACGCCGACAGCTTCGCCATGATCCGCGGCGGGCATATCGACCTCTGCGTGCTGGGCGGCTTCGAAGTGGCCGAGAATGGCGATCTCGCCAATTGGGCGACCTCCGAGAATGACACGGCACCCGCCGTGGGCGGGGCGAGGGACCTCGGCGCTGGCGCCAAGCGGCTCTGGGTGGTGATGGACCACACGACCAAGGATGGCCGCCCCAAGATCGTGGAGCGCTGTGGCTATCCGCTGACCTCGCTGGGCTCTGTCAGCCGCGTCTATACGAGCCTCGCCGTGCTGGATGTGGTGCAGGGGCTCGGTTTCGTCGTGCGCGACATTGTGGCCGGGATGAGCCTGGAAGAGCTCCAGGCGAAGAGTGGCGCCAAGCTGCACACGCGGTCATGAGCGGCGTCTCGCCCTTCACCGGGGACCGTGCCGAGAGCATCGAGATGATCCGCGATTCCGCGCGCGGATTGCTCGGCGCCGACATGGCCCGCCTGCGCAAGCTGCGCTTCACCGAACCGGGCTTCGACCCCTCCCTGCTGCGCCAGATGGGCGAGGCGGGCTGGATCGGCCTCGCCGTGTCGGAAGATGCGGGCGGCACCGGCCTCGGCATGGCGGAAATGGTGGCACTCGCTGAGGAACTCGGCCGCGCCTGTGCGGCCGAGCCGCTGATCGGCTGTGCGCTCTCCGCGCATCTGCTGGCCGCCGCCGGCGAGGGCGAATTGCTGGCGCAGCTCCTGGCCGGCGAGGCCGTGGTGCTGACCGCCTGGCAGGACCGCGCGAACACCCTGGACCTCGCCGCCAGCGCCGATGGCGCGCGCAGCTTCGTGCTGGGTGCGGCCGGCGCCACGCATATCCTCTGGCCCGTCGCCGAGGGCGGCCGCGTGGCGCTGCATGTGCTGGGTCGCGCGCAGGTGGAGATCACGACCGAGGCCACGCAGGATGGTGGCCATGTCGGCACCATCCGCCCGCTCGCCTATAGCGGCCATGGCCCCGGCCGGCACATCGCCGATGACGTGCCGCTCACCGAGGCGCTGGACCGCGCGGCGCTGGCCACCGCCGCTGCCCTGCTGGGCGGCATGGAAGCGGCTTTCGCGATGACGCTGGATTTCCTCCGCACGCGGCAGCAATTCGGCAAGATCATCGGCACCTTCCAGGCGCTGCAGCACAAGGCCGCGGATGCGAAGATGCAGATCGCGCTGACCCGCGCCGCGGTGGAACAGGCCGCGGCCGCGCTGGATGGAGGCGCCCCCTCCCACGCCGTCAGCCGCGCCAAGGCGCGCGCGAGCGAGGCCGCGATGCTGGTGCAGCAGGCCTGCGTCCAGCTGCATGGCGGCATCGGCTACACCGACGACTACGATGTCGGCCTGCACATGCGCCGGGCCATGGTGCTGGTGCCCGCCTTTGGTGGCGCCAACCTGCATCGCCGCCGCTTCATGGAACTCTCGCCGGAGCTGGAAGACGCATGAACGACATGCCCCAGATGAACATCCTGGAGGAGCGCCACGGCGCCGTCCTGGTGCTTACCATCGACTATCCCGCGCGCCGCAACGCACTCGCCGTGCCGCTGCGCGAAAAGCTGGAGCAGGCCCTGGAACGCGCCAGCGTGGATGGCGCCACACGCGCCATCGTGCTGACCGGCAGCGGCGGCGTCTTCTCGGCGGGCGGCGACATCTCCGGCATGAATGTCGAGACCGCCTTTGACGGGCGGGACCGCATGCGCCGCACGCATCGCCTGGTGCGCCTCATGGCGCGCGGCAACATCCCCATCGTCGCGGCCGTCGAGGGCTGGGCCGTGGGTGCGGGCCTTTCCATGGCGCTGCTCTGCGACACCATCGTCGCCGCCGATGATGCGCGCTTCATGGCCGGCTTCCACAAGATCGGCCTGATGTCGGACATGGGCATGCCCGCGACGCTGCCCGCCCGCATCGGTGTCGGCCGCGCGCGGGACATGCTGCTGCACCACACGCAATATCTAGGTCCCGACGCGCTGAAGATCGGGCTGGTGGATTATGTCGTCGCGAAGGGGCGGGCGCTGGAAGTGGCGCTGGAGAAGGCGCAGCACCTCGCCGCCGAAGCCCCGCTGCCCGTCGCCTACACGAAGCAATGGTTCGCGGACGACCTCGAACGCGCGCTCGCCCGCGAAGCCGATTTCCAGGCCGCCCTCTTCGTGACCGAAGACCACAAGGAAGGCCGCGCCGCCTTCCTCGGCAAGCGCAAGCCGGTCTTCCAGGGGCGGTGAGGGTGTCACGGGTGGCTCTCGGGGAAGGCTCTGCCTTCCCCGAACCCCATCCGCCAGGGGCCTGGGCCCCTGGACCCAGGCACTTGGTTGGGCTTGGGGGGAGGGGCGTGGCGTGCCCGTGATCCAGGGCGCGCCCTCGATGCCCCTCCCCCCAAACCCAACAAACGTATCAAGGGGTCCGGGGACCCAAACTCCCCGGCGGGAGGGTCTGGGAGGGCAGCGCCCTCCCAGGCGCCACCTGAGGCACCCCCAACCATCCCATGGAGGCCCAGCATGAACGCCATCACCGGCCGTGAGCCTGACGATCTGAACGCGCTGCCGGACGAGATGTTCCGCGCGCATATCCGCGCCTGGATCGAGGCCAACTACCCCGCCGAGATCCGCAATCCGGAGAAGCGCCTCCATTGGGAGGAGAACAAGGTCTGGTACTTCAAGCTGGCCGAGAAGGGCTGGCTCTGCCCCGGCTGGCCGCGCGAATATGGCGGGCTTGGCCTGGCGCCGGCGAAGCAGATCATCTTCACCGAGGAGTTGGAGCGCCATGGCTGCGCCCGCTGCAACGACCACGGCATCATCATGCTGGGCCCCCTGGTGATCCGCTACGGCACCGAGGCGCAGAAGCAGCATTTCCTGCCGAAGATCCTGAGCGGCGAGCACATCTGGTGCCAGGGCTATTCCGAGCCCAACAGCGGTTCCGACCTGGCCAGCCTGCGCACCGAGGCGGTGGATGCGGGCGACCATTACGTCGTGAACGGCCAGAAGATCTGGACCACGCTGGCGCAGGACGCGAACTGGATCTTTCTTCTCGTCCGCACCGACAAGAGCGCCAAGAAGCAGGAGGGGATCAGCTTCCTGCTGGTGGACATGAACACGCCCGGCATCACCGTGCGGCCCATCATCAACCTCGAGATGCATGACGAGTTCTGCGAGGTCTTCTTCGATGACGTGAAGGTGCCGAAGGAGAACCTGGTCGGCCAGCTCAACAAGGGCTGGGACATGGCCAAGGCGCTGCTGAGCTTCGAGCGCATCTATCTCGGCTCGCCCCGCCAGAGCGCCTATGCGCTGACCCGCCTGAAGCAGCTCGCCGAGCGGATGGGTGTCGCGGAGGACCCGCTCTTCGCCGAGCGCTATGCGCGCCATCGCTGCGACCTCGAGGATCTGAAGGCGCTCTATGGCCGCTATGTCGAGGTGCTGAAGCAGGGCCGCCCGCTGGGTGCCGATGTCAGCCAGTTGAAGGTCATTCAGTCCGAGCTCTTCCAGCGCATCACCGAGACGATGCTGGAAGTGGCGGGTGAGAATGCCGGCCTGTTTGGCCCGATGGAGGGCAACCGGAACCTCAACCCCGGCGCGCTCTACATCCAGGCCCGGCCGACCAGCATCTATGGCGGCACCAACGAGATCCAGCGCAACATCATCTCGAAGAACGTGCTCGAGCTTCCCGGGTGAAGCTCACCTGGTATTTCGACCTGATCTCGCCCTTCGCCCATCTCGCGCTGCCGCGGGTGCTGGCGCTGGGGCGGTCGGTTGAGCTTCGGCCCATCGTCTTCGGCGCCGTGCTCAGCCATTGGGGGCAGCTCGGCCCCGCCGAGATCGCGCCCAAGCGCGCGCAGACCTATCGGCAGACCCAGTTCGCAGCGGACCAGGCCGGCATCCCCATGCGTTATCCGCCGCGCCACCCCTTCCGCTCGCTCGACGCGCTGCGCCTGCTGACGGCGCTCGGCGGCGAACCCAAGGCGGTGCAGGCCGCCTTCGCCTTCGTCTGGGGCGAGGGGAGGGACCCGCATGAGGAAGCGGTCGCCCTCCGCGCCCGCCTGCCACCCGTGACCGAGGAAGCCCTGCTCGCCGCCAAGGAGACGCTGCGCGCGGCGACCGATGCCGCCATCGCGGCCGGCGTCTTCGGCGTGCCCACGCTCGCCATCGACGAGGAGCTGTTCTGGGGCGCCGATGCCATGCCCATGGCGGAGGCCTATCTCGCCGATCCTGCCCTGTTTCAGCAGGGCGAAATGGCCCGCCTCGCGCATTTGCCCACGGGAATCGAGCGCCGGCGCGGTTGACCTCGGCGCGCTCCGGCGAAAGGATCGCGGGGCAGGCAAGGAGTGCGCGATGACCGATCTCTGGCGACTGGATGCGACGGAAGTCGCCGCCCTGGTCCATGCGAAGGAGGTGTCCGCGCGCGAGGTCGCGGTCTCGGCCCTTGCGCGGCTGGACGCGGTCAATCCCAAGCTCAACGCCGTCATCCAGTTCATGCCGGAGGAGGCGCTGGCCGCCGCCGATGCGGTGGACGCCCAGATCGCCCGCGGCGAGGAGCCTGGGATGCTGGCCGGCGTGCCCGTCACCATCAAGGTCAACACCGACCAGGTCGGCTTCGCCACCACGAACGGCCTGAAGATCCAGGCCAATGCCGTGGCCACCGAGGACAACCCGCTGGTCTCCAACTTCCGCCGCGCGGGTGCCGTCATCATCGGGCGGACCAATACGCCGGCCTTCTCGCTGCGCTGGTTCACCTCGAACGACATCCACGGCCACACCTTCAACCCGCGGGACAAGGGGCTGACGCCGGGCGGTTCCTCCGGCGGTGCCGCTTCGGCCACGGCGGCGGGGATCGGCGCCATCGGCCATGGCACGGATATCGGCGGCTCGATCCGTTATCCGGCCTATGCCTGCGGCATCCATGGCCTGCGGCCCACGCTGGGGCGCATTCCCGCCTGGAATCCCTGCCTGCCCGAGCGCGACATCGGCGCGCAGCTGATGGCGGTGAGCGGCCCGCTGGCCCGCAGCATTCCTGACCTGCGCCTTTCGCTGGCGGCAATGAGCGCGCCCGATGCGCGCGACCCCTGGTATGTCCCCGCACCGCTGGAGGGCCCGCCCGCGCCGAAGCGTGCCGCGCTCTGCGTGGCGCCGGACGGCATGAAGGTGGCGCCCGTGATCGCGGCCGCGCTGCGGGATGCGGCCGACCGCCTGCGCGCCGCCGGCTGGGAGGTGGAGGAAATGGCGAGCCTGCCGCCGCTGCGTGAGCCGGCGCGGCTGCAGGCGCAGCTTTGGCTCTCCATGCTGCCGCGCGGCGGCCTGGCGGCGGCCGAGCGCGAGGCGGAGGCCCGTTCGCTGGCGGTCTATGGCCACATGCAGGCGCTGACCACGCCGCCCAACTTCCCCGAATACCAGGATGCGCTGACCGCCCGCCTCGGCTTCCTGCGGGCCTGGAACCTGTTCTTCGAACGATATCCGGTGGTGCTCATGCCCGTCTCGGGCGAATTGCCCTTCGCCGACCAGGCGGACCAGGGCGGGGCCGAGGCCTTTGGCGCCATCATCGAGGCGCAGCTGACGCAGGTCGGTCTGCCCCTGCTGGGCCTGCCTGGGTTGGCGGTGGCCACCGGGCTCTCTGGCACGGCACCCCTCGGCGTGCAGCTGGTGGCAGGGCGCTATCGCGAGGATCTTCTGCTGGCCGCCGGCGAGGCCATCGCGGCCGCCGGCACGCCGCCCGCGCCGATCGACCCGCAATGGTGAGGGCCGGCATGTCCAGGTGGGGCGCCCTTTTCCTGCTTCCCTTGCTTGCGGCCTGCGCCGGCGATGGGGGAGGGCCGGCTTCCACCATCGGCTGCTCGGGCGAGGTGCGGCTGCGCAACATCGGCCCTATGGCGGTGGAGCAGGCCTATTTCAGTCCGGCTGGCCCGGGCGATTGGGGGCGGGACCTGTTGGCGCCAGGCACCATTCCGGCTGGCGGGGACCGGGCTGTGATGGCAACGCCAGGCCGCAACGCGGTGCGCATCGTCTTCGCCAATGGCCGCGCCGCCGAGATGCCGGCGATGGATGTCTGCGCCACGCCGACCCTCAGCATTGCGCCCACGGAATTGATCGCGGGTCGCTAGAGTCGGATCGCCCTTGGCGGCGCCAAGGGCGTGAATCCGCCTCACTGTTGATGGTCGGATCGCCCTTGGCGGCGCCAAGGGCGTGAATCCGCTGCTTGCGTAGGATCCGCGGGCGTCGGCCCGCCGGCGATGCGGCATTCGAGCCCATTGCCATCGTCCCATTGTATCAAAAAAGATTATAAAGCGACAAATAGCGATTTCACTTGGCGTGATCTGCCAGATTTCGTATCAAATGACGAGATACAGGCCGTATGTCCCAAAATTAGACATTTGGATCTTAAAAAGATATGAAAACGCATATCGCGACGCCTCAGGCCGTGATCTCGCAGGAAGGGGGCGCACCGTCCCTGCGCTCCGGCGCGGGCTTGGGTGGCCGTCATGCGTAGCGCGCTGCCGTTGCTGATCGCGGGTGGTTCACTCGCCCTGCTGCCCCTTCTTGCCCCCGCGACCACGGTGGTGCCCGGCGGGCTGGAGCGCGTCACGGGTTGCGTCGCCCGGCAGGAGCATCTGCTCACCACGTCGCGAGACTGGATGGGAAGCCTGAAGGGTTGGCAGGACAGCGCCCTGGTCCTGGCATGGCGCAGCAGCCTGGCCGTGGCCAAGGGCAAACCCGGTCCCATGGCTTGCGCCGGCGCGGATCAGTCGCAGCCCTAGCCCGGACCTAAAACAGGCCGAATTCGCGGCGCCAGACCCATGGTCCGATGCTGTCAAACGCCGTCGCGCCGGGATTCCATGCGGATAGCCCGAGAGGCAGGGGCCCGGGTGCAGCCCTGCCTGGGCCGCGCCGCGGGTTCCGTCGGGGGTCAGGCCTTGCGGGCGAGTGTCGGGATTTCTTCCCGCAGCCGAAAGCGCAGGGCGGACCAGGTGGCGTCCAGCGCCACTTGCGTCACCGGCAGGAGGCCTGCCTGCGTCAGCGGCTCCCACCCATGGTCACGATCGAGGTCGGAGCGCACGGGCCCCGTCTTCTTCGGATAGGCGAACCAGAGCCGGCCGCCGACGCCGTAGAGGTCGAGCGCGCGCGCCGCCACACGATTGAGCGAAGCACGGTCCGGCGCGAAGGCAAGGATGAGCTCAGGTTCCGATGCCGAGGTGGCCGGCAGGCCGTGCTTCAGCCCCGCAGGCGGCTCGAGGACAGCGCAAACCATGCCGGGCTTGAAGCCGAGCTTGCGGGGAATGGTGGCTTGAATGGCAACGTCAATCAGTGGTCAACCCGGCGGCGCGAGCCACCGGCCCCCAAATGGAATCCTGCGCGCGAATGGTGGCCGCCAGCTCCGCGCGCGAGCCCCCGATGGGTTCCGCAGACAAAGCCCGCAACCGGTGCACCACGGCAGCGTCACGAGCCACTGCCATGGCCGCCGCCTCCAGCTTTGCCAGCACGGAATCGGGCAGTCCGCGAGGCCCCATCAGCGCCAACCAGGTCTCGGCTTCAAAGCCGGCGACCGTCTCGGCGACTGTCGGGGTCTCGGGAAACAGCGCAGATCTGTTCCGCGAGGTCACGGCGAGCAGGCGAACCCGCCCCTCCCGCACCAAAGGCAATCCGATGACAGCGGCCTCCACATAAACCTGGACACCGCCGTTAAGCAATTCCGGAAGTGCGCCGGCCAAGCCCCGGAAATGCACGAAATCACACCGCGCGCCGACCGATCGGATCAGCAATTCGAGCGCCAGATGCTGCGCGGTTCCAGCACCCGGCGTCCCGCAAGTGCTTGGTCTTGCTTTCAAAACCTCGACGAGGTCCCCAAGTGTCCGGACACCTTGGCCCGGCGCGCCCAGCACCAGGAAGGGCAGGGTTGCAAAGCGGCTGATGGGGGTCAGGTCTGCTTGTGGGTCATAGCCCATTTGTCGGGATAAATGCCGGTTCAACAGCATGGTCGTTGCGGTGACGATTCCCAGCGTGTTCCCGTTCGGGACCGCCCGCGCGACCTCCTCGGCCGCGACATTCCCCCGGGCGCCGGTGCGGTTCTCGATCAGAACGGGGCGATGGGTGCGTTGGCTCAAGGCTTCGGCGAAAATGCGCGAGACGAGGTCGACGCCGCTGCCGGGCGGCAGGCCGATCAGCACGCGGATCGGCTCGCGCCCATCTCCCGCGGGCTGCGCCTGGGCTGAGGCGGGGGGCGCGGCGAGCAGGAGCATGGCCGCGATGCAGGCCCCGCCGAAGCGGCCACCCCGATGCAACAGGCGCTGGACCAAAATCACCCGAAAACCCTACCCGGACGAAACGCTGGATGGGCCCTGCCGCCGGGGTGGCAGGCAGACATGGCCAGCAAGCGCGACACACTCGCGGCAGAGACCAAGCGGGTCAATCCACTTTTTGACCTGAGCGACACTCGATACGAAATCGTAGCGACCCGGCCGCCGCAAAGCACGCGAAATCCGAGGCCGCGGGCCGCTGGCTCGGATTGACGCAACTGCGAAGAGACGCCTAGAACACCCACAAGAATCAAGGTTGAGGTTAAGTTCTCATGCACGCTGAAGCCGTGAAAGCGCCATGACAGACCCGCGCGAAGCCGGGATGATCGCGCGCCGTTCCGACGGCACCATCATCCGCCGCCCGCTCTCCCCGCATCTGCAAGCCTATGACATGATGCAGATGACGAGCGCGCTTTCGATCATGCACCGCATCACCGGGGCCGCCTGGTCGGCGGGCACGGTGCTCCTGGTCTGGTGGCTGATGGCCGCCGCGACGGGCGAGGGCGCCTTCGCCACCGTGCAGTGGTTCATGGGCTCCTTCCTCGGCCTGCTGGTCCTGTTTGGTCTGACGGTCGCCGCCTGGTACCATACGCTGGCCGGCATCCGGCACCTCGCCTGGGATGCGGGCTTCGGCTTCGAAATTCCGGCGGTCTATCGCAGCGGGCGCCTCGTGCTGATCGGCACGGCGGTGATGACGATCCTGACCTGGATCCTCGCCCTCATGTTCTGGGGCTGATGGCCATGGCAAAAGACGGCATCACCCAGACCTCGCTCCGCACGCCGCTCGGCCGCGTGCGCGGCATGGGCTCGGCGAAATCGGGCACGCATCATTGGTGGATGCAGCGTGTCACCTCGATCGCGCTCCTGCCGCTGACGATCTGGTTCGTCATCAGCATGATCAGCCTGGCTGGCGCCTCCTACCTGGAGACGCTGCTCTGGATCGCGCAGCCGCTGAACGCGGTGCTGCTGCTGGTCCTGATCGGCCTCACCTTTCACCACATGGCCTCCGGCCTGCAGGTGGTGGTCGAGGATTACGTGCGGGACGAGTTCAGGCGGCTGGCCTATGTGCTCGTGATCAAGGCCGCGGCCCTGCTGATGGCGCTCGCCAGCGGCTTTTCCGTGCTGCGGATCGCTTTCGCGCTTTAGCGCGCCGAACGGGGCTTGTGGTTCCGCCGGGACCACCAAGCTCCATCCAGAGAGGCCGGGCCCTATCCCGGTATGACATTTCGCCCGGCCAGCGGCCGGGCCTGAGCGGAGCGGACCGGGTCGCATGAACGCCATCAGCAAGCCATCCTTCGGGGCCTATCGGGTCGTGGACCACACCTATGACGTGGTGGTGGTCGGCGCCGGCGGCGCGGGGCTGCGCGCCACCTTCGGTATGGGCGCCTCGGGCCTCAAGACCGCCTGCATCACCAAGGTCTTCCCGACGCGCAGCCACACGGTCGCGGCCCAGGGCGGCGTCGGTGCGGCCCTCGGCAACATGGGCGAGGATGACTGGCGCTGGCACATGTACGACACCGTGAAGGGGTCGGACTGGCTGGGCGACCAGGATGCCATCGAATACATGTGCCGCGAGGCGATCCCGGCCGTCATCGAGCTCGAGCATTACGGCGTGCCCTTCAGCCGCACCGAGGATGGCCGCATCTACCAGCGCCCCTTTGGCGGCCACATGCAGGATTACGGCAAGACGCCCGCCATGCGCGCCTGCGCCGCGGCCGACCGCACCGGCCACGCCATCCTGCACACGCTCTACCAGCAGTCGCTCAAGCATGGCTGCGAGTTCTTCGTGGAATATTTCGCGCTCGACCTCATCATGGATGATGAGGGCGTCTGCCGCGGCGTGACCGCCTGGAACCTGGAAGACGGCTCCATACATCGTTTCCGTGCGCAGAAGGTCGTGCTGGCCACGGGCGGCTATGGCCGCGCCTGGTTCTCCTGCACCTCGGCCCACACCTGCACCGGCGATGGCGGCGGCATGGTGCTGCGCGCGGGCCTGCCGCTGCAGGACCAGGAATTTGTGCAGTTCCACCCGACCGGCATCTACGGTGCCGGCTGCCTCGTGACCGAGGGCGCGCGCGGCGAGGGCGGCTACCTCACCAATTCCGAGGGCGAGCGCTTCATGGAGCGCTACGCGCCGACCGCGAAGGACCTCGCCTCGCGCGACGTCGTCTCCCGCGCCATGTCGGTGGAGATCCGCGAGGGCCGGGGTGTGGGTCCGCTGAAGGATCACATCCACCTGCACCTGGAACACCTGGGCGCGGACATCCTGCATGAGCGCCTGCCCGGCATTTCCGAGACGGCACGCATCTTCGCCGGCGTGGATGTGACGAAGGAGCCGATCCCGATGCTCCCCACCGTCCATTACAACATGGGCGGCATCCCGACCAACATCCACACCGAGGTGCTGCGCCCCACGCGCTCCGATGAGGACGCCATCGTCCCCGGCCTGATGGCCGTGGGCGAGGCCGCCTGCGTCTCGGTGCATGGCGCGAACCGCCTGGGCACCAACTCCCTGCTCGACCTCGTGGTCTTCGGCCGCGCCGCCGCGCATCGCGCCTCCGAGACGGTGCGCCCCGGCGCCTCGCAGCCGCCGCTGCCGCCCCGCGCCGGCGAGAGCAGCCTGGATCGCTTCGACCGCGTCCGCCACGCCAAGGGCAGCACCGGCACGGCCGAGCTGCGGCTCGCCATGCAGCGGACCATGCAGACCCATGCCGCCGTCTTCCGCACCTCCGAGCTGCTGAAGGAGGGCGTGGACAAGATGAAGGGCGTGCATGCCGGCATGAGCGACCTCAAGGTCGCCGACCGCAGCCTGGTTTGGAACACGGACCTGGTGGAAGCGCTGGAGCTGGACAATCTGGTCGGCAACGCCATGACCACCATCGTGGGCGGCGAGGCGCGCAAGGAAAGCCGTGGCGCCCACGCGCAGGAAGACTACCCCGATCGCGACGACGCGAACTGGATGAAGCACACGCTGGCCTGGATGAATGAGAAGGGCGAGGTGAGCCTCGATTATCGCGGCGTGAAGATGCGGACCCTCACCAACGAGGTCCAGGTCTTCCCGCCCAAGGCACGGGTGTACTAGGCCATGCGGCGCTCGCATTCGCTCGCGGCGCTTGGCCTAGCCTTTTTTGCGAGGCCGATTCACGGCTTCGGTTGCAAGCAACCTCAGCCGATCGGACTCTGAACGATGGCCACTTTCACCCTCCCGAAGAACTCCACCGTCACCGGCGGCAAGACGTTCAAGGCGCCGGACGGCGCCACCAACGTCAAGGCGTTCAAGATCTACCGCTGGGATCCGGATGACGGGGCGAACCCGCGCACCGACACCTTCGAGATCGACATGGACAAGTGCGGTCCGATGGTCCTGGACGCGCTCATCAAGATCAAGAACGAGGTGGACAGCACGCTCACCTTCCGGCGTTCCTGCCGCGAGGGCATTTGCGGCTCCTGCTCGATGAACATCGACGGGCTGAACACGCTGGCCTGCCTGAAGCCGATCGACGAGGTGAAGGGCGCCGTCCGCATCTCGCCCCTGCCGCATCTGCCGGTGGTGAAGGACCTGGTGCCCGACCTCAGCCAGCTCTACGCGCAGTATCGCAGCATCGAGCCCTGGCTGAAGAGCGACACGCCACCCCCGCCGGATGAGGAGCGCCGCCAGTCCAAGGAGGAGCGCGCCAAGGTGGACGGCATGTGGGAGTGCATCCTGTGCTTCTGCTGCTCCACCTCCTGCCCCAGCTACTGGTGGAACGGGGACCGCTATCTCGGCCCGGCCATCCTGCTCCAGGCCTATCGCTGGATCGCCGATAGCCGCGACGAGGCGACGGGCGAGCGGCTGGACAATCTGGAAGACCCGTTCCGGCTGTATCGCTGCCACACCATCATGAACTGCACGCGGACCTGCCCGAAGGGGCTGAATCCGGCCGAGGCGATCGGCAAGATCAAGACGATGATGGTGGCGCGGCAGGGGTGATCCTCAGGGGGCTTTGCCCCCTGAAACCCCCAGCAGGGAACACGTTCCCTG
>JAIYCD010000337.1 GCA_027488195.1 Acetobacteraceae bacterium
GCCAGTAGTGTGGGCCGGCGAGAGGGCGCTGCCCTCTCGCGCTCTCCCGCCAAGAAACTCGTTTCTTGGAACTTCGTTTCTGGGGCGTTTGTGCTGGGGCCTCGCCAGCCGCCTTATCCGGGCGGGGCGAGCTTCGCGCGCAGTTTCGCCGCCAAACGCTCGGCCTTTTCGGTGTTGAACGGGCCGCGCGGGCGGTATTCCTCCAAGGCCGCCTCTACCCGCGCCAGCGCCGAGCGCCAAAGCGCCGCCCCCGGGCCGCGATTCCCCAGCGCCATCTCCGCCAGGGCCATATTCTCCTGTGTCATGGCCCAGGCGAGCGGGGCGCGGTCGCGGGTGCGTTCCAGCAGGGCCTGCTCATAGGCGGTGACGGCCTGGGCGAGGGCGGCGTCATCGCCGCGTCGGCCGAGGGTGAGCATGGCGTTGCCGAGGTTGTTCTGCGTCATGGCCCAGTCGAGCGGGGCGCGGTCGCGGGTGTATTCCAGCAGGGCCTGCTCAAAGGCGGCGACGGCCTGGGCGAGGGCGGCGCCATCGCCGCGTTCGCCGAGGGTGGCGAGGGCGTTGCCGAGGTTGTTCTGCGTCATGGCCCAGTCGAGCGGGCGCGTGGCGCGCGGCGCGCGGGGCAGCGCTTCATCCTGGAAGATGGTCACGGCGGCGCGCAGCGCGGCGGGATCGCCGAATTCACGGCCATTTCGATACAGCGCGTTCGCCGCGCGCTGCCAGGCGTCCCAGGCGGAATCCGCGTCGAAATCCAGCAGCCGCGCCGCTTCGCGGTGAAGCGCCGCCTCCGCCGCATAGTCCAGGCGAAGCTGTGCGATCCCGGCCTCATCGCCCAACAGCGCCGCTTCCTCCCGCGCGGTCTGCTCGCGCCGCTCGCGCAGATCGGCGCGGGCGTCGCGAAGCGCCGCCTCGGCCCCGTCGAGATCGCCGGCATCCAGGCGTCGCCGCGCCAAGGCGCGCGCGGCGGCGGTTTCCGGCCTGTCTTGGCTGCGCTCGGCCAGCCGCGCTTCCAGCGCCAGCAGGCGCTCGGCCGCGGCTTCCAGTCGGGCGGGGATGTCTTGCGGCGGCACCTCCGCCTCGCCCAGGCGGCGCAGCACGGCGGCGAGCGGCGGGATGGGCACGCCCTTCTCGCGGGCGATGGCCTCCATCATTTCGCGGTGGCGGCGCTCCGCTGCGGTTTCGGCCTGCGTGAAGCCCGCTGCCATGGCCTGGAAGCCGGCCGCGATCTGCGCTTGAAGCCTGGCGCCCAGCGCCTCGATCCGCCGATCCGCTGCCGTGATCAGGCGCTTGATATCCACCAGCTCGGCGGCGAGGAAGATCGAGCGGAAGCGCTCATTGGTCTTGATCCGCTCATTCACGAACAGCGCATAGGTCTCATACCAGCCCAGCCCGCCGACCCCATCGCCCTCGAAGAAGCGGCGGAACAGCGGCGGCGCGTCACGGCCGGCATGGGTTGCCAATTCGCCCAGCGCCTCGGCCTCGGCGCGGCGGCGGATGTCGCGCGCCGCCTCGGCATAGCCCTCGATGCTGGAGGGATGCACCATGTCATCCAGGACATGCCGGACCTCGGCCTCGGTCACCTCGCCGAAATCCAGGCGGCCCGCATCCAGGATGGCCAGGCGCTGGTCCAGATAATGCCGCGCGCTGGCGGCGAAGGCGTGTTCCTCCGCGCTGGCCGGCCCCGCCGCAAGCTGGGCCGCATGGGCGCGGGTGACCTTGTCGAGCGCGGCCAGATAGTCGGTGCGGATGCCGCGCACGAGGTCGCGATTCTCCGGCAAGGGCAGCCGGCCCGCCGCGCGGTCGCGCGCCCCGCGGATGGCGTCCTTCGCCGGCGCGAGCCCGGCCGCCCCGCCGGCCAGGCCCGCCAGCACTTCGCCCCAGGTGCCGGCGATCAGCCCGGTCAGAACACCCATCTATGCGCTGCCCTTATGTCACCACGCATGAAAGCTATCGCGCCTGCAACACAGGCGCCATGGCCCAGTCAGCACCACCCTTCGCGCGGGCCGCGCCCGTCATAGCGCCGCGCCAACCCCTCGCGGATCAGCACCCGCGCCACATCCTCGCCGCGTGGGTCGCGCACCACGGCGAGGGTGCGGCCGAAGCGGTCCTGGCCGCTGGTCTCCAGGCGCACGCCGTCCTCCAGCAGGTCGCTCAGGCGCTCCGTCGCGGCCAGGGCCAGGCGGCGCTCCGCCTCGCAGCGGCCGCGCAGCTCCGGCGCGTCGAGTCCCCTGACGCGGACGCGCTGCTCGCCGCAATGGATGGTGTCGCCATCCACGGCGCGGCAGGTCTGCAAGGGGCCGGGCTGCCAATGCAGCCAGGCGGCGATGAGGCTCGCGCCCGTCAGCAGGATCATGGCGAGGGCGCGGCGGCGGGGACGCTGGGCCATCGCATCAGGTCTTCCCGGGGAAGGGACTAGGGTTTGCCGTTGATTTCATGGCCCTTCCTAGCGTATGTTCTTGATATGTTCAAGATGCGGCATCCCTCCCTGACCACAGCCTTCCACCCGCGTGATGCGCGTGCGTTTCGCGGCCGGACATATCGCGCGCTTGGCCTTGGCAGTGCTCAGCGCGCGGGGCAAAGGCGGGATCGGCATTTGTCCGAAACCGCTGTGGACCTCGGATGCCACCGGGGCCAAGATCGGGGCCTGTTGAATTGGGGGAAAGCCTGATGGGTCCGCTCTACACCTTCGAGGGCAAGACGCCCGTGGTCCACGCCCGCGCCTGGGTGGCGCCGACCGCGGCCGTGATCGGCGATGTCGAAATCGCCGAGGAGGCCAGCATCTGGTACCATTGCGTGCTGCGCGGGGACACGAACATGATCCGCATCGGCGCAAGGACCAACATCCAGGACGGCACCATCGTGCATGTGAATGCGGGGCGGCAATCCACCATCATCGGCGCCGATGTGACCGTGGGGCATGCCGCCATCATCCATGCCTGCCGGCTCGAGGATCGGGCCTTTGTGGGTATGGGGGCGACCGTGCTGGATGATGCGGTGATCGAGGCGGGGGGCGTGCTGGCCGCGGGCTCGGTGCTGCCGCCGGGCAAGCGGATCGGCGCGTTGGAACTCTGGATGGGGAACCCGGCGAAGCTCGTGCGGGTTCTGACGGAGGAGGCGCGGGCGGGTTTCGACCGCACGGCGCCGCATTATGTGGAACTGGCCGGGCGCCACCGTTCCATTTCGTAACTTGGGCGTTACGGGCAGGAGGTTGTAAGCTTAACCAATGCTGAACAGGTCTCTCGTGATGGCGATGCTGCTTCCGCTGGCCGGCTGTGCCACGGGTGAGTTGCCGCCTTCGGTCCGGTTGCCGGCGGATGCGATCCCGGTCGCGGCGGACCCCATGCGCTCGGCCATCCTGGGCAGCGCCTATGCCCTGGGCCAGCCTGGCGCGCCCTCGGCCAAGCTGCGGGCGGCGGCGCTGGTCGAGTTCATGGCGGCCGATTACCGCTGGGGCGTGCGCTGGAACGAATACACCCCGCTGACGGGCCTCGCGCTCGACGCCGCGCGGGACGAAATCCGCACGGCCTTCGGGGTGGCACCCGGCGCCTCGCCCCAGGCGGTCGCCGATGGCCTGTTCGGCGCCTCCCGCGCGCTGGAACGCGGCAATGAGATCTTCCTGCCGCCTGGCCTTTTCACCGAGCCCACGCAGTCCCTCGCCCGGCTCGCCAGTCCGCCTGAGCTTCCCGTCGCTTCCCGCGCCACCGCGCTGGCCGAACGCGAGCTGTACCGCATCGAGAGCGAGCGCCAGAGCGGCGGCGGCCCGGGCGGCAGCGGCGGCGGCGGCGGTGGCGCCCATCCATGACCTCTATTCTTTCTAGGAATACACCGATGAACCGTTCCCTTCTGCTGATGCTCCCCTTGCTCGCCGCCTGCGCCCAGGGCCCGCTGCCCGAGACCGCGCGCCTCCCGCTCGACGCCGTGGTCGGCGCGGGTGATCCGATGCGCAGCGCCGTGTTCAGCGCCAATGCCGTCTTCGCGCAGCGCAGCCCCGCCGCCGGCCATCCGGCCGAGGCGGCGCGTGCCATCGCGCAGATGGAGTTCCTGGCGGTGGATTTGCCGCAGAACAACAATCTGACGAACGCCTCCGCCACCCTGGTGCCCGACCTCAACATCGCCCGGCGCGAGTGGCGCGGTGTGCTCGGCATCGCGCCCGATGCGCCCGCCCAGCCCGTGATCAACGCGCTCTACGCCGCCGGCCGTGCGCTCGATGCCGGCAATGCCGATGCGGCGGCCGCGGCACTGCCGAGCAACATCTTCCGCAAGGGCGGCAGCGCGACCCTGGCGCAGCTCAACGCCCTGCCGCGCCTGCCCAATACGGCGGCCGCCGTCGCCACCGCGCAGCAGAGCCTGCAGCAGCCGACAACGTCGCGCATCGCGCTGTGAGGATCGGTGGCGCGCTCCTCGCACTCACGCTGCTCGCTGGCTGCGCGGATTATGTGGCACCCGATCCGGTGCGGCTGCCGCGCGATTCAGTGGAGGGCGCCGGCGATCCCACGCGGGCCGCGGTTTCGCGGGCGTCCTACGCCTTCGCCAACCAGGCGGCGCTGGCCGGGCGCCCGGCCGCGATGGCACGCGCCATCGCCGACATGGAGTTCCTGGCGGCGGCCCTGCCTTTCGACCCGCGCTACCAGCAGCGCGACCCTCTTCTGCCCTGGCAATTGGCGCAGGGCAGGGCGGAATGGCGCGCCGCACTCGGCATCCCGGCCGACCAGCCGGCCCAGCCGGTGATCGACAGCCTCTATGCCATGGCCCGGACGCCTGCCGCCGCGCCGGCCGCGCCTCTGGGCCCCGAGGTGACGGGACGGCTGGCCGACATGCCGCCCTTGCCGCAGACCGGGCGCGCCGCGGCCGCCGCCGCACGCGCCGAGTATGACGCGCAATTCCCTGTGGTCCGGAGGCGCTGGTGAAGCGACGCCTGTTGCTGCTGGCGCCGCTGCTCGGCGCCTGCACCGAACTCACCACGCCCCGCCCGCCCGAGCCGCCGCTCGACCTCGCGGGCCGGATCACGGCCAACCCGCTGATGGCGATCCTCGACGCGGCGGCGGCGGATTTCGACCAGGGCGGAGCTCGCCTGCTGGAACGCCCGGCCGAGACCGCGCTCGCGGTCGCGCGGCTCGAATGGATCGGCGGCGAGTTCCGGCCCGGCCGCCGCCTGGCGCGCATGCCCGATTCCTATCTCTTCGCGGCCCGTCGTGCCGTGGCTGAGGGGCGTGAGGCGCTGGGCCTTCAGCCCGACGCGACGCCGGACGCCGCGATGGGCGCGCTGCTGATGGCCTCGCGTGCCATCTCGCGCGGCGATGCGGCCGCGATCCAGGGCGCGCTCGCCTCGCCGCTTTTCCTGGCCGGCCCACGCCCGGTGATGAGCCGCCTGCGCGAGCCCGGCGCCTTCCCAGATGCCATGATCGCGACCACGGCCCTGCGCGACGAGGTCGCGCGCCAGGTGGCCGAGACCCAGGTGGACCATCGCATGATGGTCGAGGGCCAGATCTTCGGGACGAGCACCTCGGGGCTTGGCCCCGGCACGGGCTACTGAGGCGACGCCTGGGGGGCGCCCTTGCGGGCGCCGGCCCCTCAGTCGTTCACCATCACGCGCACATAGCTCCCTGGCGCATTCTCGATCGCCTTGAGCTTGCCGTCGCCGGGCATCCGCGCCGGCACCTCCGTGCGGTCGATGCCCGTCACCCAGCGGTGCCAATCCGGCCACCAGCTGCCCGCGAGTTCGGTGGCGCCGGCGAACCACTCATCCGGGCTCTCGGGCAGGTTCTCGTTCACCCAATGGCTGTACTTGCCGGAATCGGGCGGGTTCACGACGCCCGCGATGTGGCCGGAGGCGGCGAGGACGAAGCGCACCGGCCCCTTGTAGAGCTGCGTGCCGCGATAGGTGCTCTTCCAGGGCGCGATGTGATCCTCGCGCGTGGAGATCATGTAGGTCGGCACCTTGATCTTGGTGAGGTCGATCTTGGCGCCCAGCAGCTCGATGGCGCCGGGGTTGCTTGCTGGTTTGCAAAGATCGTTCTGCTGGTACATCCGCCGCAGGTAGAAGCTGTGCATGCGCGCCGGCATGCGGGTGCTGTCGTCGTTCCAGTAGAGCAGGTCGAAGGGGAAGGGGTCCTGGCCCATCAGGTAGTTGTTCACGACGAAGGACCAGATGAGGTCATTGGCGCGCAGCATGTTGAAGGTCGTCGCCATCTCGCGGCCATCGAGGAAGCCGCGCTTGCCCATCTTCTCCTCCAGGGCTTTCAGCTGCTCTTCATCGATGAAGACGCCGAGTTCGCCCGCCTCCTCGAAATCGGTCATCGTCACGAAATAGGTGGCCGACTTGATGCGGTTGTCGCGCTTGGTGGCCATGTAGGCGAGCGTGGTGGCCAGCAGCGTGCCGCCCAGGCAATAGCCGATGGCATTCACCTCGCGCACGCCCGTCGCCTGCTCGATGGCGTCGAGTGCCGCCAGCACGCCCTCGGTCATGTAGTCGTCGAAGCCCTTCTCGGCGAGCGCCTCGTCCGGGTTCACCCAGGAGGCCACGAAGACCGTATGGCCCTGGTCCACCGCCCAGCGGATGAAGCTGTTCTTGGGGCGCAGGTCCAGGATGTAGAACTTGTTGATCCAGGGCGGGAAGATCACGAGCGGGCGCTTCAGCACCTTCTCGGTGGTGGGATTGTACTGGATCAGCTGCATCAGCGGCGTCTGGAACACCACCTTGCCGGGCGTGACCGCGATGTTCTCGCCCACCTTGAACTTGCTGTCATCGGTCATGCGGATGCGCAGCTTGCCCTTGCCGCGCTCCAGGTCGAACAGCAGGTTCGACAGGCCCTTCAGCAGGTTGGCGCCGCCCGTCTCGGCCGTCTTGCGCAGCACCTCGGGGTTGGTCATCACGAAGTTGGCGGGGCTCATCGCATCCACGAATTGCCGCGTGTAGAAATCCACCTTCTGCGAGGTCTTGGCATCCAGCCCATCGGCGCTGTTCACCGCCGAGGTGAAGTAGCGGGCCGAGAGCAGGTAGGACTGCCGGATGAAGTCGAAGACCTCGTTCTCTCGCCAGGCTTCGTCCTTGAAGCGGCGGTCGCCCTTGGTCTCCTCGATGACGGGGCCGACATTCTCGCCCATCATGCGGCGCGCGGTATTGGACCAGAGGGTGAGATAGTCCTGCCAGAAGCCCATCTGCGCCTGGACGAGGCGCGCGGGGTTGGCCATGAGCTTGGTCGTCATCTCCATGAAGGCGCTGCCGATGTTCAGCGGATCGGGGTTGCCCGTCTCATCCGCCTGGCGCTTCAGGAAGTCCTGGACGATGCGCTGGCCGCGCTCGGCGACCTCGGCCATGGTGCGGGATACCAGGGCAGGGTCGGGCAGGTTGTATTCCGGCGACTTGCCGGGGGGGAGATCGGTCATTCGCTTGTTCATTCCTGCCTGGTCATTCGCATTCGCTCTGGCCGGCCGGCCCGATACGGTTCGGACGCGGGCGTATTGCCTCACTTCGCGGCCGGGTCTTGAGGCGCTATGGATCAGGCGAGACCAAAGGGATGCCGCGTGACGCCACAGCCTGCCACCTTCAACCGGCCTGAACGCCAGGGTAAAGGCCGCTCGGCCCCGGGGCAAGCGCGGCTGTGCCTGCTGCTGCCGATGCTGCTTCTCGCCGCCTGCGAGACGCCGGGCCAGATCAACCCGCGGCTGCTGGGGCGCGACATCTCGGGCGCGTCCAATGAGGCGCGGCTGCCGCCGCCCGGGCTCGACCGGCCCTTCCCCAACCTTGCCTCCGTCCCGCCCATCCCCGACCGGCCTGACCCCGCGGCGCGGCTGGCACTCACGACGCAGCTGCAAGCGCAGCGCGACCTGCTGAACCAGCCATTGGCCGACCGCCGGCGGGATACCCCGTTGACCGAGGGCGCGGCGGGCGGCCAGCCGCCCATCCCCGCTCGCCCGCCGGCGCCCGCCACGCTCTCCCGCGCGCCAGTGATCCCCTGGACGACAAGCGGCACGCCCATGCCCGCAGCCCCGGCGCGCGCCACCGGCGCCATGCCCGCCGAGGCCGAGCCGCCCCAGCCCGAGGCGCCGACGCCCGGCGCCGTGCCGGACCTGCCCTCGGCAGACCTGCTGGCACCCATCGCCCCGCCGCCCCGGCCGCGCTAGGCCGGGAGGCGAATCGCGGCCGGTTTTGCCGCGCCGCGCCCCATGATCTAAAGACCGGGATGACATGATGTGCCGGGTGATCCAAAGATCCCGGCGTATCCGAGTGACGCGCGTTTCCTTGATTTCGGGAGGGCCATCATGGCCGAAGAGTTCCACCGCATCCGCCGCCTGCCGCCCTACGTCTTCGCCGAGGTGAACTCGGCCAAGGCCCGCGCGCGGGCGAATGCCGAGGACATCGTGGATCTCGGCATGGGCAATCCCGACAGCCCGACGCCGCCGCATATCGTCGCCAAGATGATCGAGGCGGTGCAGGACCCGCGCACCCATCGCTATTCCATGTCCAAGGGCATTCCCGGGCTGCGCAAGGCGCTCGCCGGCTACTACGCCAACCGCTTCGGCGTGAAGCTCGACCCCGAGACGGAGGTGGTGGCCACCCTCGGTTCGAAGGAAGGGCTCGCCAACCTGGCGCAGGCCATCTCCTCGCCGGGCGACACCATCCTGGTGCCGAACC
>JAIYCD010000113.1 GCA_027488195.1 Acetobacteraceae bacterium
GGGCTGTTCCAGTCGATCCGGCGCAATTCCAGGAAGCCAAGGTCGAACCAGGAGGTGAGCAGCGTCTTGAGATCGGCCTCCAGCGCTTCCAGCAGCGGGTCGGTCTCGACGGCGCGCAGCAGATCTGCCCGAAGGTCCACCAGCAGCTTCATGCCGTCGGGGATCGCGGTGAATTGCGTCAACAGCCTGACGCGCGGGCTTTCCAGCGCGCGGCGCAGGCGCGCCTTGGCCACCGCCTTGGCCGGCGCATCGGCGGCCTGGGTCCATTCGATGATGGCGCGCTCGACCGCCTTGGGGTCGGCGTCGAAACCGGCGAGAACGCGGAGGAAATGGCCACGCTCCGCCTCGGACAGGCCGCGATAGGCGGCGGCGAGCTTGGCCGCGCGGGCGCGGGCCGAAACCTCGCCCCCGCGGGCGGCGAGGCAGGCCTGCATCTGGCTCGCGATGTCCTCGGCCTCATCCCGCCCGCCCACGCGATCCGCCATGTCCCGCCAGAGGCCGGTGACGCGGCGGAGCGCGCGATCCACCAGCGAATCGGTCAATGGCAGGGCGGTTTCGGACATCAGCACTCTCCCAATGAGGGAGAGATGTTAGCCCAGAAATATTCGGAAATGAAGCGCGATCAGTCGAACATGGAGCGGTTGCGCTGCGCTGCCGGCTGGGGGCGCGGCGGGGCTGGCGGCGGAGGCGGCGCGAGCCGCAGCACGACATCCTGCCCCGCCGGCGGCAGCGCACCGCCGATCAGCCGGGCATAGGACAGGCGGTCATCCACGCGGACCACCTGGATCAGCCCCGCCTCCCGCTCGACGCGGCCCAGGCTCTCGCGCGTGTAGGGGTCGGTGATCTCCTCGCCCAGCACCATGGCGCGGAAGCGCTGGCCGACCGTGACCGTGACGCCGCCCTGGTTCAGGATCAGCTCCTCGGGGTTGTCCATGCGCACGAGGCGCAGCGGATAGACGCTCTGCGTCACCTCGCGGCCCAGCTGGCTCACCATGCTGTCGAGCGTCTGGTTGAGGTTGGCGTTGGTGCCGGTGTTGATCTGCCCGGCCCAGAGCACCTGGCGGGTCGCGATCTCGATCACCTGGAAATCCAGGTTGCCGCGGGCGAATTGCCGCACCACCGTCTCGCCCGTGATGGAGACGAAGCTCTCCTGCCGGACCTGGCCCACGCTGCGCATGCGGCCCACCACGACATAATCGGTGCCCAGCACCTGACCGATGCGCACGCGCTCGGTCAGCGGGGAGTCCGCCGCCAGCGTCGCCATCTCGCGGTCATAGGTGGCGAGGTTGCTGCGATCGAGCACGGCGAAGCGGCGGGACTGCGTGAGATACTGAACCAGGCGCTCGCGCAGCTGGTCGCCGAAGATGTTCTGCCGGCCATTCTGGTCCCGGAATTCGGCGACCGCGATGCGGCGGCGCGTGGAGGCCTGGTCCTGCGTCGGGCGGAAGACCGCGATCTCGGCCTCGATCTTTACCGTGGTCGCATTGCCGTCCACCCGCGTATCGGTGATGCGGTAGCTGCGGACCAGCCCGCCCGAGATGCGGGCGATCTCCTGCCGGGCCGTCTCGCTCACCAGCACGGTGTCGGTGCGGTCGCTGACAATCAGACCGATGCTGCGCGTCAGCACGTCACGCGTGCCGACCTGCACGCCAGCCACCTGCTCCACCGCCGAGAGCAGCGCCGAGGTCAGCGCCACATCGCGCGTGGGGCCCGTGCCTTCCGCCGTGGTCGTGACGAAGCGGGCGCCGCCGGCCATCTCCTGCGCCTCGGCCGGACCCGAGAGGCCCCAGGCCAGCAGGGCGGCGCAGAGGCCGAGGAGCAGCCGGCGCGCCATCACCAGCTGACCGTCCGGCCTGAGCCGACGCGGGTGATCACTTCCTGGCCCTGATACACCGCGATGCCGGTGCGGATATTGGTCAGGTTCAGCTGGAAGACGTAGTCCACGCGCGTCGCACCGCCATCCACGCGGTTGGTGCGCTGAATGATGTTGCCGGAGAGGCTGAGGTCAGGCGCCACCATCTGGCCGCGTGCGGCGACCGTGCGCTGATTGAACTCGCCCGAGCCGCGCAGCTGGCGCGTCTGCATCGCCAGCGGATCGGAGGGGCCATCGAGGCCGACGGCCGTCGTCGTCACGACGCGGCCGGAATTGTTCAGCTCCACGCTGACCAGCTGCGTCAGCTCATTCGTGTTGATCCTGAGCGTCGTGTCGTTGGTGATTCGCGAGATCGCCATGACGCGGGGCTGGCCATCGGGGCGGGGTTGCAGCCGGCCGCTGTCCAGCATGCCGCGCACCAGGGTGCGGGCCGCTTCCTCGAAGTCGCGATTGTCGAGGCCCATGCCGATGGGCGAGCGGTCATTGCGGCTGTCGATGCGCTGCGTGGCCATGTCGCCCTGGGCGCAGGCGGTGAGCAGCAGGGCCGCGGCACCGATCATCAGGTGGCGGCGGGCAGTGGGGAGGGCAGGCATTGCAAGATCCTTCAGTGTCGGAAATTCAGGGACCATCCACGTCGAGCGTCATGCGGAAGTCGCGCGCGGCGGGGCTTGGCGCGTCGCTGTCGATGGTGGTGACGGTGGCGCGCGCCAGGCTGCGGAAGGCGGGGCGCGATTGCAGCGTGCTGAGCGGGCGGCCGGAACTGTCCAGCCAGTCCGTCTGGTAGCGCAGCGGGAAATCGCCGCCCGGGTTGAAGATGTTGACCGTCACGCGCATCCGCCCATCCGCGCCGGTCGCGACGGAGGGGTCCGAAATGCTCAGGCCCGCGACATTGGGGGTCAGGATGAGGCGCGGATCACTGCGCTGCTGCGGCGGCGGCGGCGTCTCGCACGCGGCGACCAGGAGCAGAACCGGAAGGAGACGACGGATCATAGCGGAAACACCTGCACCGTGAGCGGGCTCCCCGGGTTCTGCGCCTTCACCAGCACGATGGAGGAGCGGCCGGTCGGCACCGTCACGCGCTCGCTCGGCCCGCCCACTGCCTGGAGGTTGAGCGTGCCATTTGCCGGCACCGGGACGCGCGCCGCCTGGAATTCCCGCGGCAGCATGTACCACGAGCGCGTGTCGGAGGAAGTGACATTGGCCGCCGCCGTCGCCGCGATATCCGCCAGCAGGCCCACCATCATCATGCCGGTCGAGTTGTTGTTCCGGCCCGCGCTGGTGATCGCGTTCACACCGCTGATCATGGCGGCCTTGGCAATGGCCTCGAACACCGCGGCGGCGAGCAGCGCGTTGTAGCGGGTGCGGAATTCGTTCGCCATCACGCCCTCGATGCTCGCGACCTGCAGCGTGGTCGCGGGCGCGCCCTGCCCGGTCACCTGCAGCGCGCTATAGGCGCTGGGCTGCGCCACCATGCGCGGCATAGAGACCGTCACCGGCCGCACCGTGACACCGCCGCCGCGCGCATAGACCGGCATGGGCACGGTGAAGTTCAGTTGCTGGAAGAGCGGGCTCTGCCCGTTCTCGAAGATCACCCAGACCTGCGGCGGGGGGCGCCGGCCATTGGCCGCCTGTCGCGCGGCCGCGAGATCCTGCGCCACCACCGGGTTGTTGCCGCTGATGCCGACGACGCGCTCGAAGGCGGTGCGCGCCTGCTCGGCATCGCCGGGCACGGGCGAGTTCAGCAGGAAGATGCCGCGCAGATAGGTGCCGGTCGGGTTCACGAAGGGCTGGTAGGTCGCCCAGCGGTCCAGCGCCTGAAGCTGCTCGCGCACCTCGGGCGAGGCCTGGGCGTTGCGCAATGCGTCGTCCCGGCCAGGCTCGGCATTGCGCTGCGTCTCGGCCGCAGCAGTCGCGGCGGCGATCTCGTCGCGGAAGCGCTGGACGGTGCGCGCCTGGCGCTCCTCCATGCGGTTCAGCTCCACGCGGGCGCCGTCGCGGTCGCCCCGGCCCAGCATGGCAAAGGCCTTGTAGGCATTGACCATCACCGCGTCATAGGTGCCGAAGCGGTAGGTACTGCCCCAGTTGAAGGTCGCTTCCTCGGAGGCGCGCATCAGGTCTTCCGCGCCGTCCAGCATGTTCATCGCGCGCGGCCAGTCCTGCGCATGCACCCCCGACGCACCGGCATTCATGGACCAGAGGAGCTCCGTCCCGCGGCCATTGGCGGCCGGCATCGCCAATTGGCTCGCCACATTCGTCGCGGCCTGGAAATTCCCGGTCGCGACACTTTGCCGGAAGGCGCCGACCGAGGCCTGGTCCGCCTGGGGCGCGCAGGCCGCAAGCGCCAGGACGGGCAGAAGCAGCGCCCATGGGGAACGAGCCACGGCGCGTGGTGGGATGACGGAACTCATGAACCTCCCTCAAGGCGCCCCGGTCCGGGCACCTGCTCTGCTGCCCGCCTTCAGGCCGGGCATTACATGCGCTGCGAGAGTATGGCTCCTTGTCCTGACACCCCGTCAAGAAGCTTTACGGTTTCCGCCACCGCCTGCGGCAGATCTTCCGCCACCAGCCCGCGACCGAGGCGTGACGCCGCCTCGCCCTGCAACCAGGCCGCGGCACAGGCCGCCTCAAAGGGGGGAAGCCCCTGGGCGAGCAACGCGGCAGCGAGGCCCGCCAGCACGTCCCCGCTGCCACCCGTCGCGAGCCAGGGGGGGGCATTGTGGTTGATGGCGGCCCGCCCATCGGGCGCCGCGATCACGCTGTCGGACCCCTTGAGCAACACCACCGCGCCACTCCGCCGGGCGGCCTCGCACGCCGCCGCCAACCGGTCCTCGCCGACCGGGCCGAACAGACGGGTGAACTCGCCCTCATGCGGCGTCAGGATCGCAGCACCGGCGAGCCCCTCGGGCTGGCCGGCCCAGGCGGTGAGTGCCCCCGCATCCAGCACGAGGCGCCGGCCGGCCCGCAGCAGGGCGGTGACCGCGCCGCGCGTGGTCGCGTCCGGCGGGAGGCCCGGGCCCAGCAGGAACACCTGCCGCCGCGCATCGTCGATGAGAAGGCTCAGCAGGTCCTGCATGCCGGTGGCCTGGACCACCAGCGCGCCGGGCTCCGCCAGGCGGTGGAGGAACGCGCTGGTACCCTCCGCACAGGCGAGGGTGACAAGGCCGGCACCCATCCGGCGCGCCGCGCGGGCCGCAAGCAGGGCCGCCCCCGCCATCTCGGTGCCTGAAACAATGGTGACGTGGCCGCGGCTGTGCTTGTGGCTCGCCGCATCCGGGCGCGGCAGACGCCAAAGGGCGGGGCCATTGGCGAAGGTCATCGGCCTGATGCGGTCCAGCACCGCCGCCGGCAGCCCGATATCGGCCAGCACGCGCTCGCCGCAGAGGTCGCGCCCTGGGCGAAGCAGGTGGCCAGGCTTGAGCCGGAAGAAGGTTACGGTCAGGGCCGCCTGGGGGGCGAAGCCGCGCACCGCGCCGGTCGCGCCACAGACGCCCGAGGGGATGTCCACCGCGACGATGGGTGCGCGCAGCGCGGCCAGGATGTCCGCCGCCGGCCCCCCAAGCGCGCGCGAGAGGCCCGCGCCGAACAGTGCATCCACCACGAGCCCGGCGCGCCCGGCCTCGGCCGGGGCGAAGGCGCGCATCGGCCCACGCCAGGCGGCGGCCGCACCCGCCGCATCCCCGCCGGCAGGCGGCGCCAGCGCAGCGACCGCCACATCCCAGCCGGCGCGCTCCAGATGCCGGGCAGCGACATAGCCATCGCCGCCATTATTGCCGGGGCCCGCCAGGACCAGCACGCGGCAGGGTCGGAAGCGCTGCCGGATGGCCTGCGCCACGGCCCGCCCGGCCGCCGCCATCAGCGCGGGCCCCTGGCCGGCCAGCCGGTCCGCCTCCGACATTTCGACGGGCGACAACAGTTCGGGGGGGATTGCGGCGTTAAGGGGCATGGCGGACATATTGACGAAACAAAGGGAGACGTCACATGACGAAATGCGAACGTTCGATCCAGGAACTCTATCGTGACGACCCCGAACGCGCCGATGCACTGGCATGGGGCCGCAGGGGTGCACTGAAGGGCGCCGCCCTGGCATCGATGGGCGCGGCCGTGGGCGGCTCCATCCCCTTCGCCGGGCAGATGCCGGCGGGCCTGCTTCCCGCGCTCTTCACCCGCCCCGCCGCCGCGCAATCCGCCCCGGCCGTCTTCCGCATGGAAGGCAAGGCCGAGCTCATCCTCCAGGGCGATCGGCCCCTGGTCGGCGAGACGCCGGAGCACATGCTGGACGAAGCGGTGACGAGCTACCGCTATTTCTTCGTCCGCAACAACGGCCAGACCCCCGAGCCGCTGACCACCGACCCGAACGCCTGGCGCCTCATCATTGACGGCGAAGTGAATACGCCGCTGACACTGACGGTGGGTGAGCTGCGCGCGCGCTTCCCCGTGGTCACGCGGCAATTGCAGATGGAGTGCGGTGGCAATGGCCGCGCCTTCTTCACCCCGCAGACGCGCGGCAATCAGTGGGGCAATGGCGCCATCAGCAATGGGGAGTGGACCGGCGTGCGCCTGCGCGACGTGCTGGCCGCCGCCGGCCTGAAGCCGGGCGCCGCCTTCACCGGGCATTACGGGGCGGACCCCCATCTCTCGGGCGCCACCGACCGCCAGGCGATCAGCCGCGGCATGCCGCTGGCCAAGGCGATGGACGAGGACACGCTCATCGCCTTCGCGCTGAACGGCCAGCCGATCCCGCACATCCATGGCGCGCCGGTGCGGCTCGTCACCCCCGGCTGGCCCGGCAGCCTCAGCCAGAAATGGCTGACGCGCATCGCCATCCTCGACAACCCCCATACCGGCGCGGGCATGGGCGGCACCAGCTACCGCATGCCGGTGCGCCCCATCGTGCCCGGCAGCAACAACAACGGCGCCGATTTCGCCGACATGACCAGCATGCCGGTGCGCTCGATCCTGTCCTCGCACGCGCATGGGTCGCGCCTGCCGGCGGGCACGCGCAGCCTCGACCTGCGGGGTGCGGCCTGGGCGGGCGATTTGAGCGTGCGAGCCGTGGATGTGAGCGTGGATTTCGGCGCGAGCTGGACGCCGATGCAGGTGGCCGCCCCGGCCAACCGGCACGCCTGGCAGCGCTGGCAGGGCCGCGTGGCGCTGCCCTCCGATGGGTATTTCGAGGTCTGGTACCGCGCGACGGACAGCAACGGGATGATGCAGCCGCTGGCCGCCGGCAACTGGAACCCGCAGGGCTACGGGGCGAACCCGATCAGCCGCGCCGCCATCCTGGTCGGCTGATGCGGCGCCTCGCGATCCTCCTGACCTGCCTGGCCGGCGCCGCCTTCGCCCAGGGGGCGGATGCGCCGGGGGGCGAGGAACCCTCGGTGCTCCCCGCGGGGCAGGGGCAGGAGGAGGTGTTCTACGCCTGCACCGCCTGCCACAGCACCGCGATCATCCGCCGCAGCAGCTTCCGCCGCGACCAATGGGACGGGCTGATGGACTGGATGACGGAAAAGCACGGGATGAACCCGCTGGAGGGTGCGGAGCGCACCCTCATCGTGGATTACCTGGCGCAGCATTTCGGCCCACGCGCGGCGCCCGCGCGTGGGCGAAACCCGTTCCTGAATTAAGCCACGCGCCCCAGGCCGTAGCCTCGGCCGATCACATAGGCCTGGAGCGACTCCACATCGCTCCGCTGGCTGTTGATGCGGTAACGCACGAGGTCCCGGATGGACACGATGCCGCAAAGCCGGCGGGCGCGGTCCACCACCGGAAGATGCCGGAAATAGCCGGCATCCATGATTTCCATCGCCTCATCCACCGAGGTCGCGGCGGTCACCACCTCGACCTCATGCGTCATCAGCGCCGAGACCGGCAGGGCCAGCAGCTCCGCGCCATGCTGCGTCAGGCCGCGCACCACGTCGCGCTCGCTCAGGATGCCGACCAGCGTGCCCTCGGCGTCGCAGACCACGACGGCGCCGATGCGGCGCCTGGCGATGATCTCCGCCGCTTCGGTCACCGGGGAATCCGGCAGGACCGAGATCACGGAAGCGCCTTTCTGGCTGAGTACGGCACCGACGGTCATGGCTATGTCCTTGCGCTGAAGAAACGAACGAGATCGCCTATAACCGACCACTGCCATCAGGCATCACAGTTTCCTCGAAGCTGTACAAGACTTCATGCAACGGCCATGCATCGAGGCCCAACCGGGTCGGTAGCATCGCCCATGCCCCTCACCATCGCGTGCCTGCACACGGCCGACAGCAACACGGCCCTTTTCGAGGCCGCCGCAGGAGCCCTGCCGGGCGGCGCCCTCTCGCTCACGCATCATGTCCGCGCCGACCTGCTCCGCGAACCGACGCCCGAGACGCTGGAGGAGGCGGCGGCGCTGCTGCGGGACCTCGCCCAAGGCGCCGACGGCGTGCTGCTCACCTGTTCCACCATCGGGGCCGCCGCCGCCCGGGCGCAGGATGCGGCCCGCCCCGTGCTGCGCGCCGATGCCGCGCTGGCCGAGGCAGCGACACGCCGAGGCGGCCTGGTCGAGGTACTCTACGCCGCTCCCACCACCGAGGGACCGACGCGCGCCATCTTCGAGGAGGCCGCCGCCCGGACCGGGGCGCAGATCCGGCTGCATCCGGTGGAGGGCGCCTGGCCGCTCTTCCTGGCCGGCGAGACGGCGGCCTACCACGGCCGCATTGCCTGTTTCGCCCGCGACCTTCCAGGGCGGGTGGTCCTGGCCCAGGCCTCGATGGCCGGTGCCGCCGCCCTGATGGCCGAGGCGCCGCCGCTGACAGTCCCCGCCATCAGCGTGATGGCCGCGGCAAGGGCCGCGCTCAAGGCGCGCAATTCGCGCTAGACTGCGGCTCCACGATTCGCCGGAGCGCGGGAATGGCCTTCATCATCGCCGTCGCACAGCAGAAAGGGGGGGCCGGGAAATCCACCCTCGCCTCCAACCTTGCCGTCGCCTTGCTGCAGGGCAGGAAGCGCGTGGCGCTGCTCGACACCGACCCGCAGGCGACCCTGACGCGCTGGCATTCCCTCCGCCCCGAGACCGCGCCGCGCCTCATCTTCGACGCGCCCTCGGGCTGGCGCGTCACCGGCGCTTTGGACAAGCTCAGGCGTGACACCGATTTCATCGTGATGGACACGCCGCCCCATGCCGACACCGACAGCCGCATCGCCATCCGCGGCGCCGACCTGGTGCTGATCCCCTTGCAGGCCTCCCTGCCCGACCTCTGGGCCAGCGAGGCGACGATCGCGCTGGCCGAGGCGGAGAAGCGCGATCATCGCCTGGTGCTGAACCGCCTCCCCGCCTCGGGCCGCCTGCGCGATGTGGTGATGGAGGAGCTTTCCCGCCGCAAGGCGCCGGTCATGGCGCAGACGCTGGGCAACCGCTCGGCCTTCGCCGCCGCCTTCGCGCTCGGCCAGGGCGTTACCGAGAGTGCCGCGCGCAGCCCCGCGGCCGAGGAAATCCGCGCGATGGCCGCGGCCATCGCCAAGTTGAAGGGGAAGTGATGTCGGCCCAGATCGCCTTCGCGCTTCATGTCGTCTTCGCCGCACTCTGGGTGGGGGGCATGGCCTTCGCCATCCTTGCCCTGCGCCCGGCGCTGGCCGTGCTGGAGCCGCCGCAACGGCTGGCCCTCATGGGGCGCGTCCACAAGCGCTTCTTCCTGATCGTCTGGCACGCCATGCCGATCGTGCTGCTGAGCGGCTATTTTCTCCTGTTTGGCCATTATGGCGGCTTTCGCGGCGTCGGCTGGACGGTGCACCTGATGCATCTGACCGGGCTGATCATGGCGGCCGTCTACCTCGCCATCTTCTTCGGGCCGTGGAGGGCGATGCGCGTGGCCCTCACCGCGCAGGACCTGCCGGCGGCGGCCGCCGCGAATGACCGCATCCGCCTGTTGGTCATGGGCAATCTCCTGCTGGGCCTCCTCACGCTCGGCATCGCCGCCTGGGGGCGCATCGGTTGAAGCACAAGCTGACCATCCGTGACGACGACTATCCGGAGCTGGAGGCGGTGGCCGCCATCCAGCGCGGCCTGCACACCTACAACCAGGAGCGCGGCGGCCCCTATGACCGCGAGCCGGTGACCGTCCTCGCGCGGGATGAGGATGAGGCGGTGAAGGGCGGCCTGCTCGGCCTCACCTATTGGAACTGGCTGTTCATCGACTGGCTCTGGCTGGCGCAGGATCAGCGCGGCAAGGGGCTCGGCACCGAGCTTCTGGCACGGGCCGAGGCGGTGGCGCGCGCGCGCGGCTGCACCGATGCCTATACCGACACCTTCAGCTTCCACGCGCCGCATTTCTGGATCCGAAATGGCTGGGTGGAGGCCGGGCGCCTCGACGGCATGCCGCCGGGCCACGCGCGCATCTGGTACCGCAAGAACCTCTGAAGCCGCCGCAAGCCGAGTGACCCGCGCGCGAAACCGGGACAAGCTGGGCGGAACGAAGATCCCAAGGAGGATGTCCATGCCCCCGTTCACGCGTCGCGCGGCCTTGGCCCTGCCCTTCATCCCGCTCGTGGCCCGGGCCGATGGCTGGAGGCCCAGCGAGCCGGTCCGGATCATCGTCCCCGCCGCGCCCGCCGGCACCACCGACATCATGGCGCGCCTTCTGGCACCCCGCCTCCAGGCGCGCTGGGGCGTCAACGTGGTGGTCGAGAACCGCGCCGGCGCCGGCGGCACCATCGGCACGCTGGAACTGGTGCGCGCCCGGCCTGACGGCCTCACTCTCATGTCCGGGAATATCGGGCCGCAGGCCATCGCCTATTCGCTGTTCCGCAACCTCGCCTACCGGGCCGAGCAGATCGCCTCCATTGCCGGCACCATCCGCGGGCCCAATGTGCTGGTCGTGAACAATGACGTGCCGGCCCGCAGCGTGGCGGAACTGGCCGCGCTGCTGCGCGCGCGGCCGGGACAGATCCCCTATGCCTCGACCGGTGTCGGCCAATCCACCCATCTCTCGCCCGTTCTGATGCTGCAAATGCTGAACGCCCAGGCGATCCATGTGCCATTCCGCGGCTCCGGCCCCGCGCAGGTGGACGTGCTGGCCGGGCATGTCAGCTTCATGATCGACAACCTGACCGGCGTGATGGAGCATATCCGCGCCGGCCGTGTCCGGGCGCTCGCCGTCACCAGCGCCGAACGCAGCCCGCAACTGCCCGACGTGCCCGCCATGCGCGAGACCCTGCCCGAGCTGGCCGCCTATGAGGTGAACACCTGGTTCGGCATCTTCGGCCCGACCGGCCTGCCGCCGGCCGTGGTCACCGCCGTGAACGCCGAGGTGAATGCCTGGCTGGACCTCAACGACACCAAGGCGCGCTTCACCGATCTGGGCGGCGCGCCCTTCCGCGTCAGCCCCGAGGAATTCGCGGCTTTCGTCACCGCCGAGACCCGCAAATGGGCCGAGGTGATCCGCCGCGAGGGCCTCCAGTTGGATGCCGGCTGACCCCGCATGACCGACGACAAGGAAGCCCGCCGGGCCGCCGCGCTGCGCGCCAATCTCCGCAAGCGCAAGGCGCAGCAGCGCGCCCGGGCCGAGATGCCCGGAGCCGCCGCTGATGGACGGGACGCCCTGAAGGAGGCTAGACCCCCCTCCTCCGAGCCCCAGCCGAAAGACCCCTGAATGCCCATCATGCCCGACCACTGGATCCGCCGCATGGCGACCGAGCACGGCATGATCTCGCCCTTCATCGAGGCGCAGAAGCGCGAGGGCGTGATCTCCTA
>JAIYCD010000283.1 GCA_027488195.1 Acetobacteraceae bacterium
CGCTTCGGGCTGCATGCGGCGCTGAGCTATGGCGCGGCGATCCAGGGCTTCGGCCTGCGCTGGTACGAGGAGCCGCTGGACCCGCTGGACTATTCCACCCACGCGACGCTCGCCGAGCACTACATGCCGCCCATCGCGACCGGCGAGAACCTGTTCAGCATGCTGGACGCCCGCAATCTGATCCGCCATGGCGGGCTGCGACCGGATCGCGACATCCTGCAATTCGACCCGGCCCTGTCCTACGGCCTGGTCGAGTATCTGCGCACGCTTGCGATGCTCCAGGAGCACGGCTGGTCGCCCCGGCGCTGCGTGCCGCATGGCGGGCATCAATTCGCGCTGAATATCGCGACCGGCCTCGGCCTCGGCGGCAATGAGAGCTACCCGGAGGTCTTCGCGCCCTTCGGCGGCTTCGCCAGCGGCGTGCCGGTCGAGAACAGCCGCGTCGCCATGCCGCAAATCCCGGGCATCGGCTTCGAGGCGAAGAACGACCTCTGGGCCGTGCTGAAGGACCTGTAGCGACTGCTGCCGGGGGGGTGCATGCTTGCATCCGGCCCCGCTCTGGCCAGATGATGAAGCCTGAAATGGTGCCGCCCGCCCCGATTCGCGGGCGGCCTTTGGCCAAGGAATGCTGGACCCGCCGATGCCGCCGCTGTCCACCCCCTTCGTGAGCCGCCGCCAGGCCGTGCTGGGCGCGCTGCTGCTGCCGCCTGCATTGGCCGGCTGCGGCAGTGGCCCCGCCGTCGCCCAGCGTGGCCTGCTGCCCGACTTCGCCGACCTGGCCGAGCGCGTGCTGCCGGCCGTCGTGAACATCGCCGTCAGCGGCGAGCAGAACGTGACGCCGCCGCCCGAATTCCGCGGCACCCCCTTCGAGCGCTACTTCCGCGGCCGGCGCGAGCGCGTGCAGGGTGCCGGCTCGGGCTTCGTGATCGATCCCTCGGGCCTCGTCGTCACCAACAACCATGTCGTGGGCCAGGCGCAGCGCGTGACGGTGGGCATGCAGGGCGGCCAGGAACTCACCGCCCGCGTCATCGGCGGCGACGAATTGACCGACCTCGCCTTGCTGCGCGTCGAGAGCCGCACGCCGCTGGTGGCGGTCGGCTTCGGCAGCAGCGCGGGCATGCGGATCGGCCAATGGGTGCTGGCGGCGGGCAATCCCTTCGGGCTCGGCGGCAGCGTCACCTCGGGCATCATCTCGGCCCGCGGGCGCGACATCGGCGCCGGCCCCTTCGATGATTTCATCCAGACCGATGCCGCCATCAACCCCGGCAATTCCGGCGGCCCGCTCTTCAACATGGCGGGCGAGGTGATCGGCATCAACACGGCCATCTATTCGCCCTCCGGCGCCAGCGCCGGTATCGGCTTCGCCACCCCCTCCGACCTCGCGCGCCCGGTGATCGAGACGCTGCGGCGCGACGGCCGGGTGGAGCGCGGCTGGCTCGGTGTCTCCGTGCAGGATCTGGTGGCCGAGGATCCACGCGCCAGCCGCCGCGCCGTGCTGATCGCGGGCGTGGAGCGCACGGGCCCCGCCGGGCGCGGCGGCCTGCGCGTGGGCGATGTGGTGCTGGCCATCAATGGCGAGCGGACGGAAACCTCCCGCGGGCTCATCCGCAGCGTCGCCGCCGTGGCGCCCGGGCAGAATGTGCGCTTGACGGTTCTCCGCGACGGACGCACGCAGGAAGTCACATTGCAAGTGGGGCGCCGCCCCACCGGCCCGGGATGAGCAAGCCCGGGACCCGTTTGAAGGACAAAACGAGATGATGCGCATCCTTCTGGTGGAAGATGACGTCGAGGTGGCCCGCTTCGTGAAGAAAGGCCTCCAGGAAGCCGGCCACACGGTCGAGCACGCGGCGAATGGGCGGGATGGCCTCTTCCTCGCCGCCTCGGAATCCTTCGACATGCTGGTGCTGGACCGCATGCTCCCCGGCGGGGTGGACGGCGTCCGCCTGGTGGAAACCCTGCGCCAGCAGGGCAACCGCACGCCCGTGCTCTTCCTTTCCGCCCTCTCGGGCGTGGATGAGCGCGTGAAGGGCCTCAAGGCCGGCGGTGACGACTATCTGGTCAAGCCCTTCGCCTTCGCCGAGCTGCTCGCCCGCGTCGAGGCGCTGGGCCGCCGCCCCTCGTCCGAGGCGCCGGTGACCAAGCTGCGCGTGGCCGATCTCGAGCTCGACCTGCTGAGCCGCACCGTGATGCGCGGCAGCCGCAAGATCGACGTGCAGCCGCGCGAATTTCGCCTGCTGGAGCACCTGATGCGCCATGCCGGCCAGGTGGTGACGCGGACCATGCTGCTCGAGAAGGTCTGGGACTATCATTTCGACCCGCAGACCAACGTGATCGACGTGCATGTCAGCCGCCTGCGCCAGAAGCTCGACAAGGGCTTCGACAAGCCGCTGATCCACACCGTCCGGAATGCGGGCTACATGATCCGGGCCGAAGCCTGAGTCTGCGCCCCATACCTCGTCCGGCCCCGGCGCCACGGCTGCTGCAATCGGCCGGCTTCCGCTTCGCGCTGCTCTTCGTCGGCATCTTCTCGGTGGCCGCCGCCTTCCTGGTGGCGGTGCTGTGGTGGGCCACGGCCGGCGCGCTGGACCGGCAGACCATCGCCGCCATCCGCACCGACGCCTCCGCCCTGGTCGAGCGTTACCGCGATGCCGGCGCCCAGGGCCTGACCGACGCGATCGAGGAGCGCCTCGCCCTCGATGCCGAGAACGAGACGATCTACCTGCTCGTGAACGCCCAAGGGCAGAAGCTCGCCGGCAACCTCAACACCTGGCCCACCGCCATCGGCGAGGAGGGCGTCTGGTTCCGCACCCGCATCCTGCATGATGGCGCGACCGCCGAGGCGCGGGTGCATCGCCGCGACCTGCCGGGGCTGCGGCTGCTGGTCGGCCGCGACGAGAGCGAGCGCGTGCAGCTGCGCCTGCTGCTGACCGAGGGCGTCGCGTGGTCGCTCGGTGCCGTCTTGATCTTCGCGGTGATGGGGGCGGCGGTGATTCGCCGGGCGCTGCAGAACCGCATGCGCCCCGCCGTCGCCACCGCACAGGGCATCGCCGCCGGGGATTTTTCCCAGCGCGTGCCGATCTCGCCCTACGGGGTGGAGTATGGCGACGAGTTCGACCGGCTGGGCGCGACCATGAACGCCATGCTGGACCGCATCGCCGCACTCATGGCCGGCATGCGCGGCGTGGCGGACGCCATCGCGCATGATCTGCGCACCCCCATCGCCCGCGCCCGCGGCAAGCTGGAGGGCAGCCTCGCCACCGCCGCGACGGAGGAGGAGCTGCGGGCGGCGGTCGAGGAAGGCATCGCCGACCTCGACAACATCACCCGCATCTTCCAGGCCCTGCTGCGCATCGCCGAGGCCGAGGCCGGCGCCCGCCGCGCCGCCTTCGCGCCGCTCGACCTGCCCGAGGTGCTGCGCGACGCCGCCGAATTCTACGAGGCCATGGCCGAGGAGAGCGAGCAGACGCTGGAAACCGACATGCCCGGGCATCTGCCGATGCTGGGTGACCGGGACCTGCTGCTCCAGGCCGTCGCCAACCTGCTGGACAACGCCATCAAGTTTACGCCGGCCGGCGGCGTCGTGCGGCTGACCGCCCGGCAGGATGAGGGCGGCATCGAGATCGCGGTGAGCGATTCCGGCCCCGGCCTCTCGCCCGAGGATCGCGCGCGCGCGATGGACCGCTTCTTCCGCGCCGATGCCTCGCGCAACATGCCGGGCTCGGGCCTCGGCCTCGCGCTGGTGCGGGCGGTGGCGCAGCTGCATGCGGGCGAGGTGATGCTGGCCGATGCCATGCCGGGCGCCAGCCCGCCCGGGCTGAAGGTGGCGCTGCTGCTCCCCAGCCCGGGCCTGGACACGGCGTCATGACCAAGGCTTCATGGGCGGCCCATCGCCCCGAGACGCCGCCCGGCGCATGTCTGGGGCATGCTTCGCCCCACCACCCTGGCAGTCATGCTCCTGGCGCTCGGTCCCGCCCGGGCCGATGAGGGGCCGTCGCGCACCACCACCGACAATGCCGAGTATTGTGAAGCCCTGGCCGCGCGCCTCGCGGCCAGCCCCGCGCCGGTCAGCGACGCCCCGCGCGAGCTGGGCGAGGAAGGCCGGCGGCTCTGCGCCTCGGGCCATGTGCGGACCGGCATCGCCAAGCTGCGCCGCGCGCTGCGCGCCACCCGGGCCGAGGTGCGTGCCGAATAGGGCTTGCCCGGCGTGAAGCCCGGCTTCCTGCCGCTGGCACTCTCCGGCGCCGCGGCCACCTGCGTCGGCATCGGGCTGGCGCGCTTCGCCTTCGTGCCGCTGTTCCCCGCCCTGGTGAAGGCTGGCTGGGTGACGGGGGCGGAGGCCGGGCTGCTCGGCGCCGCGGCGCTGGCCGGCTATGTCGGTGGCGCCATGGGCGCGCAGGCGCTGGGCCGGCGCATCGGCACGCGGCCCGCCTTGGCGCTCGGCATGGCGGGGGCGCTGGTCTCGCTGCTCGCTTGCGCGATCCCTGGTGGGGTCTTCTGGCTGTTGCCCTGGCGGCTTCTCGCGGGGCTGGCAGGCGGCGTGCTGATGTCGCTCGCCGGCCCCGCCATCCAGCGCGCCGTGCCGCCCGAGCGGCGGGGCGCGGCCTCCGGCGTGGTGGTGAGTGGCGTGGCCGGCGGCATCGTGCTGGGGGCGGCGCTGCTGCCGCCGCTGCTGGCCTGGGGGCCGAGTGCGGGCTGGCTCGGCCTTGCGGGCCTCACCGCGCTGCTGTGGGCCTTCGCGCAGGGGCGCTTCCCGCGCGATCCCGGCGGCCAGGCCGCGGCGCAGCCGGTGCCGCATGTGCCGGGGCTGATGCTGGCCTATGCGCTCTCCGGCGCCGGAATGGTGCCGCACATGGTCTATCTGGCCGATCTCGCGGCGCGTGGCTTCGGCCTCGGCGTCTTTGCCGGCAGCGGGATGTGGCTGGCTTTCGGCCTGGGCGGGCTTTGCGGCACGCTGCTCGGCGGGCGCTTCGCGGACCGGCTGGGCGGCGCGCGGGCGGCGCGGCTCTGGCTGTGGGTCCAGGCGGCCGCGCTCATCCTGGCGCTGGTGCCCTGGTGGCCCGCCCTGGTCCTTGCGGCGGCGCTGGGCGGCTTCGCCGGCGTCGGCGTCTCGGCCGTCACGCTGGCCTGGGCGCGGGAGGCTGCGGGTGCGGCGGCCGGCGGGCTCTGGGTGAAGGCCACCATCGCCTATGCCCTGGCCCAGGCGGGCGCGGCCTTCGCGCTGGCCGCCGTCTTCGGCGCCACCGGCGAGAGCCACGCCGTGGTCTTCGCCCTGGGCCTTCTGCTCTCAGGCCTCGCGATCATCGCCGCACGCCGCCCCTGAACGGCGATCAGGGCTCCTGGAAGGCGCGGTGGAAACTGTCCACCACGGGCTGGGTGATGTAGCGCCAGAAGGTGCGGCTGCCGAGCTGGATATGCGCCTCCACCGGCATGCCGGGCGTCAGGAAGACGGAGGGCAGGCGCGCGAGTTGCTCGGCATCGATGCGGATATGCGCGCGGTAATGGCTGACGCGCGTCTGCGGATCAACGGTGATGTCCGGCGCCACGAAGCTCACCTCGCCATGCAGGAAGGGCACGAGGCGCTGCTTGAAGGCGGGCAGGCGGATCTCGGCCGGCAGGCCGGTGAAGACCACGTCGATGTCCATAGGCTGCACCTGCACCTCGGCGATCAATCGATCGCGCACGGGCACCAGCTCCATCGCCGGGTCGCCGGGGCGGAGCACGGCGCCCAGGTTGAAGACGCGCAGGTTGACGATGGTGCCAGCCTCGGGTGCGACGATGTCGCGCCGGGTGGAGATGTCGGCCGCGGCGCGCAGCCGCTCCTCCACCTCGGCGAGGCGGCCCACCACCTCGCGCAGCTCGGTGCCGACCTCCTGCATGCGCTGGTCGGTCGCTTGCCGGGTCTGGCTCTCGGCCTCCTCGACCGAGGCATTGGCCCGGCGGATCTGGCCGGTGAGGTCCGCGATCAACCCCTCGGTCGCGGCGAGCTGGCGTTGCAGGGCCAGAAGTTCGGGCAGGCGGGCGAGGCCCTGCTGCACCAGGCCGCGGCGCATCGCCTCCTCCTGCACCAGCAGCGTCAGCTGGCGGCGCGCCGCCTCGATCTGACCCTCGGCCGAGGCGATGGTCCCGCGCGCCTGGTCACGGCGGTTGACGAGGATGTTCAGCTGGCTGGCGAGGCTGGCCTTGCGGGTCTGGAACAGGGCCTGCTGCCCGGCCATGGCCTCGACCGCGCGGGCTTCGCGTGACGTCAGCAGCTCGGGCGGAAAGGTGATGCTGTCGGCCCCGGCCAGTTCCGCGGTGAGGCGCGCCTGTTGCGCCAGGAAGGCGTCCCGCTGGGCGACGAGCCCAGCCACAGCCGAGCCCGACTGCACGTCATCCAGGCGCATGAGCACCTGGCCCTCGCGCACCACATCGCCGTCGCGCACCAGGATCTCACGGACCATGCCGCCTTCCAGGTGCTGCAGGGTGCGGCGCGTGCCCTCCACCTTGATCATGCCGGGCGCGATCGCGGCCTCGGAGAGGGGCGCGAAGACGGCCCATGCCATGAAGCCGCCAAAGAAGCCGAACATGACCAACAGGCCGAAGAGCACCACGCCGCGCGTGCGCGGCGCCGCGGGCTCGACCTCCGGCGGGGTCGGCGCGGGAAGGTTGATGGGCCGGGGGACGAGCGGCCGGTTCTCCGTCGTGTCGAGCATCAGGCGTTCCCTTCGGCGGAAGCCAGCTGCACCGGCCGCGGCGGCCCGGCGAGGCGCTTGAGCACCTCGGCGCGCGGGCCGAAGAGCTCGGCCGCGCCGTCCTTCATGACCAGGACCTTGTCCACCTCCTGCACCAGGGCCGGCCGGTGGGAGACGAGGATGACGGTGACGCCCTGCGCCTTCAGCCGCTGCAGGGCACGGGCAAGGCCGACCTCGCTGTCGCCGTCGAGATTGCTGTTGGGCTCGTCCAGCACGACGAGGCGGGGCGAGCCGAAGAGCGCGCGCGCGAGGCCCACGAGTTGCCGCTGCCCGCCCGAGAGATGGGCCCCCGCATCGCCGATCTCGGTCTCGTAGCCGGCGGGCAGGCGCAGGATCATCTCATGGCAGCCGGCGAGCTTCGCCGCCTCGAAGACCGCCTCGGGATCGGCTTCGGAGAGGCGGGCGATGTTCTCGAAGACAGTGCCTTCGAAGAGCTCCACATCCTGCGGCAGGTAGCCGAGGTAACGGCCGAAATCCTCGCGCTGCCAGAGGAAGACATCGGCGCCGTCGAGGCGCACCGTGCCAGCGGTGGGCGGCAGCGTGCCGATCAGCATGCGGACCAGCGTGGTCTTGCCGGCGGCCGAGGGGCCGATGATGGCGAGGCTCTCGCCCCGGTCCAGGGCGAAGTTCACGCCCTTGATCATCGAGACGTTCTGGCCGGGGAAATTGTAGCTGACCCGCTCGACCGAGAGGTTGCCCTGTGGCGCGGGCAGCGGCATGCCAGCCGGCCGCAGGCGGGGCATGGTGAGGAAGACCTTGAGGCGGCGCAGCGCCGTGCGCGCCTGCACAAGCTGCTTCCAGGAACCCACCACCTGCTCGACCGGCGCCAATGCGCGGCCCATCACGATGGAGGCGGCGATCGAGGCGCCCGAGGTCAGCTCCTGCTGCAGCACCAGCCAGGCGCCGAGGCCGAGGACGGCCAGCTGCACAGCCAGGCGGAAGAACTTGATGAGCGCCAGGATGATGGCCGCGCGGTCCGCCGCCGTCTCCTGCGGGGCCTGGGCGTTGACCAGAACGCCGCGCCAGCGCTTCAGCACGGCGGGCATCATGCCCATGCTGTCGATCACTTCGGCGTTGCGGGCAATGGCCTCGGCCCGGCGATGCCCCTGCATGCTGGCGACGCCGGCCGTCTGCAACGCCTTGGCGGTCACCGCCTCATTCGTCAGCGTGAGGAAGAAGAGGATGATGGCGCCGCCCAGCGCCAGCCAGCCCAGCATCGGATGCAGCAGGAAGACGAGGCCGATATAGATCGGCACCCAAGGCAGGTCGAACAGCGCGAGCATGCCGGGCGAGCCCAGGAAGGCGCGGCAGACACCGAGGTCGCGCAGCGCCTCCATGCGGTAATTGCCGCCGCGCAGCTGGCCTTCGACGGCGCGCATGAAGCCCTCGGGCGCCACGCGATGCTCCACCCAGGCGGCGATGCGCTGCATGATGACGCTGCGCACGGCTTCCAGCATGGCCATGATCATCAGCGCGAAGATCGCGACCAGCGTGAGGTAGAGCAGCGTATCGGTGTTGCGCGTGGCCAGCACGCGGTCGAACACCTGCATCATGTAGATCGAGACGGTGAGCTGGAGCAGGTTCACGACGCCGGAGAAGGCGCCAACGAGCCAGAATTGCCGACGGCAGACCGCAAGCGCCTTGCCGAGCGGCGTCTCGGCAAGCGGGATCGGGCCGCGCGCGGCCTGGGAGCCACTCATGCCACGGTTGCCCCGAAAGGTGCGCACCTGGCTTCCGGATTACGAAGAGACATCACCTGCTTACCTTCTTCCACCCGCCGTGGAACCGAAAGTGCTAAGACCAAGACAAATCACCAACCTGAGACGGAGCCTGTGGAGCGAGGAAGGCCTCGGTGCCGATGCGATCTGCGCAGCGCCGCGGCCGCACGGCGACCTGCCGCGGCGCTCCTCTCTCCGCACCTTTCGGCGGCGGTGGCAAGCTCACGCACAATCAAGTTCAAGCTCAAGTAATCATTGGAGATTTACCCGTCCGCAGGTTCTCTTAAGCAGTCTACCCGGACGCTGTCCAGGAAATCCACCCCGGAGGCCAGCACCGCGTCACAGCAGCACCCAGTCCGGGATCGGCGGCATGGGAGCCAAGGGAAGCGGCAGGGCGCACGCGATGTCGAGGAGGGCCTCCATCACCGGCGGCGGGACAGGTGGGAGGAGGAGGTAGGGCGGCACATCAAGGGGAAGCACGGAGGAGACTTCCAGGGACAGGACGTCAGGCGCGGCCTCACCGAGCGGTGGCGGGAAGCCGGCCTCCGCCTGGAGGAGGACGAGCAGCGCCGCGAGCTCGGCCCCATGCCGGGAGGTGTCGCGCGGCTCCGTCAACCAGGGTTCGGCAAGGGTGATGCCCGCCGCCGCGAGCGAAGGCGGCTCGGGGGCGGCAATGTCGAAGCTGAGCTGGATCGAGAGCGCTTCGAACGTCCAGGCCATGCCGTCGGAGCCGGGCACGGGCCAGGGCGTACGGCCGGGGGCCGTATTGGCCAGGTTCATGCGGGAAATCCTTTCCTGCAACCGCGATGTCGGGGCTGGCGGTCCGGAACGGGCAGCCAGCACGGGAAAGCGCCCCGCAGTGGCAGGATGAGGCAAGGCTGGTTGCGAAACCGCTAATGGCGAGCGGGAAAGGCGGCCCTCAGGCCCGGATGAAGCCGCCCGCCAGCACGCGCGCGCCCTGGTACAGCACCGCGGCCTGCCCCGGCGCCGCGATGGCCGGCACGTCCGGCGCCAGCGTCAGCGTGGTGCCGTCCCACTCGGCCGTCATGGGCGCCGGATGCTCACGGCCACGCAGCTTGGCCTCGCAGCGGAAGGCCCCGCGGGGCGGCTCGACCAGCCAGTTCACCTCGCCCACTGCGATCCGCGTGCTGGCCAGCGCCGGGCGATGCGCCACCACCACGCGACGACGCGGCGCGTCGAGCTGCGCCACATACAGCGCCTCCTCATCCTCGCGCCGCGAAAGCCCCAGCCCACGCCCCTGCCCCACCGTATAGCGCGCGAGGCCGCGATGCTGGCCGAGCACGCGGCCTTCGGTGTCCACGATCTCGCCCGGCTCCAGCGCCTCGGGGCGAAACTTCGCCACCACATCGGCATAGCTGCCGGTCGGCACGAAGCAGATGTCCTGGCTGTCCGGCTTCTCGGCCACCGCGACGCCAAGCCGCGCCGCATGGGCGCGCACCTCGGCCTTGCTGGCGAAGCCGCCGAGGGGAAACAGCGTGCGCGCCAGCTGCGCGCGGGTGGTGTGGGCCAGGAAGTAGCTCTGGTCCCGCACCGGATCGGCCGCCTGGTGGAGTTGGGCGCCATCGGCCCCGTCCAGGCGCCGCGCGTAATGGCCGGTGGCCAGCATTTCGCAGCCGAGATCGGCGGCGAGTTCCGTGAGGTCGTGGAACTTCACCGTCTGGTTGCAACGGATGCACGGGATGGGCGTCTCGCCGCGCGCGTAGCTGTCGGCGAAATCCTGGATCACCGCGTCGCGGAAGCGCTGCTCGCGGTCCAGCACATAATGCGGGACGCCGAGATGCTCGGCGACGTTGCGCGCATCGTGGATGTCCTGCCCCGCGCAGCAGGCGCCTTTCTTCTGCACGGCGGCGCCATGATCGTAGAGCTGGAGCGTGGCGCCGACGACCTCATGCCCCTGCTCGTGCAACAGTGCGGCGACCACACTGCTGTCCACGCCGCCCGACATGGCGACGAGGATTTTCATGGGTTTCGGGTAAGCCTGACGGCATCCAACCCCTGCTGCCAGAAGCCCTGCTCCAGCCGCGCCGCCATCGAGAAGTCACGCAGCAGCGGGGCGAAACGCGCCTCTCCGCCATGGCTCACGCCCAGCGCGTCGATGCGCCGCGCCGCGGCCTCGGCCATGCGCTGGTAGCCCTCGCCGGCATAGCTCTCGATCCAGGACTGGTAGGGGTTGCCCGCCACCATCCGCTTCGGATCGGCCATGATGCGCCGCGCCACCTCGGCATAGCCCACGGTGCAGGGGACGAGGGCGATCTCAAGGTCGAGGATGTCGCCCGCGAGGCCGCGATCCAGTACCCAGCGGGTGTAGCTCACGGTCTCCAGCGTTTCCGGGATCTCGGTCACCTGCGTCTCGGAAAGGCCCCATTCGGCGCAGTATTTCAGGTGCAGCAGCGTCTCATCCAGGATGGCGAGCACGGCGGCCGCCTTGTCGCGCATCGCCTGCAGGCTCTCGCCCTTCACCACCGCCAGCGCCTTGGCGCGGGCGAAATGGATGAGGAAGAGGTAGTCCTGGATCAGGTAGTGCTGGAAGGCCGGCAGCGGCAGAGTGCCGGCGGAAAGCTGCTGCACGAAAGGATGCCAGGTGTAGCCCGTCCAATCCGCGCGCGAGGCATCGCGCAGCCGGCGGAACAACCCGCCCGGCGCGCCGAATTCCAGCGGCTCAGCCGTGGTGAGATCAGCCGGCATTGCGGCTGCCGGCGGGCAGCTTGACCACCAGCCCGTCCAGCGCATCCGTCATGATGAGCTGGCAGCCGAGGCGCGAGGTCTCCTGCAGGTCGAAGGCGAGGTCGAGCATGTCTTCCTCATCCTCGGTCGGCTCCGCGAGCTTGGGGAACCAGGCGCTGTCCACGATCACATGGCAGGTGGAGCAGGCGAGCGAGCCCTCGCAGGCGCCCTCGATATCCACGCCATGGCGATGGGCGATTTCCAGCACGGAGAGGCCAAGCGCCGCCTCGACTTCGCGGCGCGTGCCGTCGCGCTCGATGAAGGTCATCTTCGGCATGGTTCGATACTACTCCGCGGCGTCGGGGGTTGAAGAAAGAATGGGAGTTGAAGAAAGGCGTTGCCAGGCGGCGCCGATCAGGGCGGCCGCGTGATCCATCTCGGCGGGCGAGGTAAAACGCCCCAGCCCAATCCGCAAGGTGGTCCGAGCCTCCGAATCGGGAATTCCCATCGCGCCCAGCACATAGGAGGGGGCGATTTCGGCAGAGGAACAGGCCGAACCGGTGGAAAGGCAGAGCTCCGGCAGGGCAGCCAGCAGGGCCTGGGCCTCCACGCCGGGGAAGGTCAGGTTGAGGTTGCCGGCGACGCGCGCCTCCATCGTGCCGTTGATGCGCAGGCCGGGAATGGCGGCCTTGAGGCCGTCCAGCAGGCGCTGGCGCTGGCCGGCGATGCGCCCGGCGTCGAGCATGCCCTCGGCCGCCGCGATGCGCGCCGCCTCGCCGATGCCGACCAGCAGCGGCGCGGGCAGGGTGCCGCTGCGCAGGCCGCGCTCCTGCCCACCGCCGCTGAACAACGGGGCCAGGCGCACGCGCGGGCGGCGGCGGAGATAGAGCGCGCCCACGCCCTTCGGTCCATACATCTTGTGGCCCGAGAGGGAGAGCAGATCGGCCCGGATCTCCTCCATATCGAGCGGGATGCGTCCGGCCGCCTGGGCCGCATCCGTGTGGAAGAGGGCGCCCGCCTCCTTCACCACCGCGCCGATGGCGGCCAGGTCCTGCACCACGCCCGTCTCGTTGTTCACCGCCATGACGGAGACAAGCAGGGTGGGCGTCTCCAGCGCCGCGCGCAGCACATCAAGGTCGAGCAACCCGTCCGACCCGACCGGCAGGATCACCGGCTCGAAGCCTTCGGCCGCCAGGTCGCGCACGGATTCGAGGACGCATTTATGCTCGGTGGCGAGGGTGATGATGCGGACAGGACCGCCCGTGCCGGCGAACCGCGCCGCGCCCTTGATGGCGATGTTGTTCGATTCCGTGGCGCCGGAGGTGAAGATGATCTCCCGCGCATCGGCGCCGAGCAGCTCGGCCACATGGGCGCGGGCTTCCTCCACCGCCTCCTCCGCCGCGCGGCCCATGGCGTGCTCGACGGAATGGGGGTTGGCGAAATTCTCTTCCCACCAGGGGCGCATAGCGGCCAGCACCCGCGGGTCGAGCGGCGTGGTGGCGTGGTGGTCGAGATAAATGGGGCGGTTGGGGCGCATGATGCGTGAGAGGTGGCCCGGCGCGGCCGCTTCGGCAAGTCACCCATCCTTGTGCTGTCGCAACGCGCGGCCGAGCGCCTTGGATGTACAAGGGAACAAAGCCCGGAGAGAATTCCCCCATGCCCCGCCATGATCCCGTCACCCTTGCCCTGCATTGGCTCATCGCCCTGCTCATCGCCGTCGCCTATGCGGCGAGCAGCCTGGTGGAGGACGGGCCCGGCCGTGCCTGGGCGATGACCCTGCACGGTTCGCTCGGCCTCTCGGTCTTCGGGCTGAGCCTGCTGCGCATCCTCTGGCGCGGCTTCGCGCGGCATCCGGCCCCGGTGCCCATGCCGGCGCTGATGGCGCGCCTCGCGCATTACGCGCATGTGGCGCTCTATGTGATGATGGTGGCGGCACCAGCGCTCGGGCTGCTGGCGCTCTGGGCCAGCGGACAGGGCATCTCGCTCTTCGGCATGCTGGCGCTCCCCTCGCCCATGGCGGCCAGCCGCGGCCTCGCGAAATTCCTGGACGAGGCCCATGAGCTGGCGGCGAATGCGCTGGTGGCGCTGGCCCTGCTGCATGCGGCGGCGGCCATCTTCCACCAGTACATCCTGCGCGATCATCTGCTGGAGCGGATGGCCCCCGGCAGGAAGCCCTGATGAGCCAGATGGAGGCGCACCGCCTCGACCGCGCCGGCTGGCGCCCGCGGGGATCGTGCTGGTGGCGGTCGGTGGCGCGACGGTGCCGGGGCTGACGCTCCTCGGCTGGCTGGCCGCCTGGGCAGGCGGGGCGCCCGCGTCCTGCTCTGGGGGCTGATCGCCATGGGTGCCACGGCCGGGGTGGGCGGGCTGGGCGGGCAGACGTTGTAGCCGGCGCTCAGCCCCGCCCGGTGGAGCCGAAGCCGCCGGCCCCGCGCTGCGTCTCGGGCAGCACCACCACCTCTTCCCAGGCGGCCTGGGTCACGGGCGCGAAGACCGCCTGGGCGATGCGGTCCCCGCGCGCGATCATGAAGGGCTCGGCCCCCGTGTTGAACAGGATCACGCCCACCTCGCCCCGGTAATCGCTGTCCACCGTGCCGGGCGCGTTCAGCACGGTCACGCCATGCTTCAGGGCCAGGCCCGAGCGCGGGCGGACCTGCATCTCGAAGCCGTCAGGAATAGCCACGGCCAGGCCGGTCGGCACCAAAGCGCGGCCGCCGGGCGGGATCACCATCTCGCGCGCCGCCAGCAGGTCCATCCCCGCCGAACCCGGCGTGGCATAGGCCGGCAGCGGCAGGCCTTCGGCAAGGGACAGGCGTTGCACGAGAACCTTCATGCCAGTTGCTCCACGATGCGGGCGGCGAGCCGCGCCGCGACCTCTTCCTTGGGCATCCTCGGCCAATCCTCCACCGCATCGGCGGTGACGAGGTGCACGGCATTTTCCGCCCCCCCCATCACATCGCCCGAGACGTCATTCGCCACGATCCAGTCGCAGCCCTTCCGCGCCAGCTTCTGCCGCGCATGCTCGACCACATGCTCGGTCTCGGCCGCGAAGCCCACGACGAGGCGCGGGCGCTGCGCGTGGCGGGAGAGGGTGGCCAGGATATCCGGGTTCAGCGCCATGCCGAGCGTCGGCGCATCGGCCCCCGGCTGCTTCTTGAGCTTCTGCCCGGCCTCCTGCGCCACGCGCCAATCGGCGACGGCGGCGGCGAAGATGGCGATATCGGCCGGCAGGGCGGCCTCGCAGGCGGCCAGCATCTCGCGCGCGGTCTCGACGCGGCGGACCGTGACACCCGGCGGGTCGGCGAGGGCGACGGGGCCGCTCACCAGCGTGACGCGGGCACCCAGGGCCGCCAGCGCCGCGGCGATGGCGTGGCCCTGCCTGCCGCTGCTCCGATTGGCGATGTAGCGCACCGGGTCGATCGGCTCATGGGTCGGCCCGCTGGTCACGAGCGCATGCCGTCCGGCGAGCGGGCCGGCCGTGAAGCAGGCGCGGATGGCCGCCGCCATCGCCTCGGGCTCGGCGAGGCGACCGGGGCCCGATTCCGGCTCGGCCATCGGGCCATCCTCCGGCCCCACCACCCGCACGCCGCGCGCCGTGAGCGTCGCCATGTTGGCCCGCGTGGCCGGATGCGCCCACATGGCCGGGTTCATCGCCGGCGCCACCAGCAGGGGCGCGCGCGTCGCCAGCAGGATGCAGCCGGCCAGGTCATCCGCCAGGCCCTGCGCCATCTGCGCGAGCCGGTTGGCCGAGGCGGGCGCGACGACGACAAGCTCCGCCCAGCGGGCCATCCGGATATGCCCGATCGCGGCCTCGGCGGCCCAGAGGTCGTCCTGCACCGGCTCGCCCGTGATGGCGGCCAGCGATTCCTTGGTGACGAAGCGGGCGCCGCCCGCGGTGAGCACGGCACGGACCGTGGCGCCCTCGGCACGCAGCAGCCGGACCAGCATCAGCGCCTTGAAGGCGGCGACGCTGCCGGAGACGATCAGGAGGATTTTGCGGCCGTGAAGCATGCGACGAAGGTTAGGCCGGCTCCGGCAGGAAGTCACCGCACCCCAACGTCACCGCGTCCTAACGTCACCGGGCCCCAACGTCACCGGGCCCGGAACATGAGCAGAAGCCCCGCGAGCGTGATCGTCCCGCCCAGAAGGTCGCCCCAGGCCAGCCGCTCGCCCATGAAGGACCAGCCGAGAATGGCCGCGACCGGCGGCGCCATGAGTTGCAGCGCCGCCGCGTTGGAAGCCCCGAAGCGGCCGATCACCACGAAGAACAGGGCATAGCCGGCGATGCCGACCACCAAGCAGGAATAGATCATGCCGAGGACCACCACGGGGCTGGCGCTGTCTGGCGGCGGCCCGCCCAGGCCGGCCGCGAGCAGGATGAGCACCAGGCCCGCCACCGCCGTCTGGCCGAGATTGGCGGCCCAGGGGTCCATGCGGGCCCGCGCCGGGGCATAGGCCAGCACGCCCAGCGCCTGGAGGAAGGCGCCGCAGAGTGCCAGGCCGATGCCCCAGGCCTCGGCCGCCTCCAGCCCATCGGCCGAGCGCAGCAGGCCGAGCGTCGCCACGCCGGTCCAGCCGAGCGCAAGGCCGAGCCAGCCGCTGGCACTCAACCGCTGGCCGCGCCAGGCCTCGCCCAAGGCGACGAAGAGCGGCGTGCAGGCCGCCAGGAGCGCAACCACGCCCGAGGGCACATGCGCCAGGGCGACCCAGCTGCAGGCCAGGTAGCCGCCCATGCCGAAGGCGCCCATCACCGCCAGGCGCCAGCGATCCTCCCCCACCGGGAAGGGCGCGCGGCGCCAGCGCCAGATGAGCCAGAGCACCGGCACCACCGCCACGAAGCGGATCGCCAGCGCCCAGAGCGCCGGCCATTCCAGGGCCACCAGCCGCGCCGCATTGAAGGCGGAGCCCCACATCAGGACGTAGAGCGTGGCGAGAAGCAGGTTGATGGGCGGGGCCTAGCCCTGCTTCTGGCGCAGCAGCGCCTCGATCCGCGCCAGCGCCTCCTGCTGGCGACGCAGCGCGATGCCGAGCCCGCCTATCGCGATCAGCGCGAGCGAGGAGACGCCCCCCGCCCCGGCATAGAGCATCCGCGCGCGGGACCAGCCATCGCCGCCCCAAGGTGTCGCACCCCAGGCGAGATGCAGACAGGCGAGCAGGGCGAGGCTCCCGAAGACCTGAAGCGTGCGGTGCAGGATCATGCGCGGCGTGCCAGAGCCGCTTCCAGCGTGTTTTCCAGGAGGCAGGCGATGGTCATGGGGCCGACGCCGCCCGGCACGGGCGTGATGGCGGCCGCGCGGGGCAGCGCCTCGGCATAGGCCACGTCACCCACCAGCTTGCCGTCCGGCAGACGGTTGATGCCGACATCGATCACGATCGCGCCCTCGCGCACCCAATCGCCACGGATCATTTCCGGGCGGCCGACGGCGGCGATGAGGATGTCCGCCCGGCGGCATTCCCCGGGCAGGTCCCGGGTGCGGGAATGGGCGATGGTGACGGTGCAATCGGCCGCCAGCAGCAGCTGCGCCATGGGCCGGCCGACGATCTGGCTGCGGCCCACGACCACCGCGCGGGCGCCGCGCAATGTGGCCTTCGCCTCGGCCAACAGGTGCATGGCGCCCCGCGGGGTGCAGGGCACCAGGCCGGGCAGGCCGGAGGCGAGGCGCCCCGCATTGATCGGGTGGAAGCCGTCCACATCCTTCGCCGGGTCCACCGCCGCGATCGCCGCCTCGGCCCGGATATGGGCGGGCAGCGGGAGCTGGACGAGGATGCCGTCCACCGCCGGATCGGCGTTCAGCGCCGCGATCTCGGCCAGGAGTTCCACCTCGGTCGTGCTCTCGGGCAGGTGCCGCGTGCGGGAGGCGAAGCCCGCCGCCGTCGCCGCCTTGTCCTTGTTGCGAACATAGACGCCGCTCGCCGGGTCCTCGCCCACGCGGAGAACCACCAGGCCGGGCTGGAAGCCGAGCGCCGCGATTCGGGTGGCGAGCTGCCCGCGCAGGCGCTCAGCCACCGCCTTGCCGTCGAGGATCTGCGTCATGGCTCAGAAATACAGCCCGAATTCGATCATGTAGCCCTTGATGGCGCTGACCAGCAGCATGGCGGCTTGGACCAGCAGCAGCACGACGAGGGGCGACAGGTCGATGCCGCCCAGGTTGGGCAGGCGGTTGCGCACGGGGCGCATGGCGGGCTCGGTCACGCGGTAGAAGAAATCCGAGACGGTCCAGACCACGCGGTTGCGCGTATCGAGCACGTTGAAGCCGATCAGCAGCGAGAGCACCGCTGCGATCAGGATGGCCCAGAAGAACAGGGTGAGCCCCGCCTGGATCAGGAAGAACAAGGCGTCGAGGATCATGGGCGTCGGCGCTCCGAAAGGGACGGCGTGAGAGCTTCCTTGTCGCGGAAGGTCGCGGGGCCGGCAAGGGGGATGACGGTGGCTTCACCATCGTGGCCCCCGAGGGGCGCTTGACACCCCCGCCCCCATCCCGCATGACGCGCCCCGCAATCGGTGCGAAAGCGCCGGTGGCGTGGTGCGGGGCTGTAGCTCAGTTGGTAGAGCGCGTCGTTCGCAATGACGAGGTCAGGGGTTCGATTCCCCTCAGCTCCACCACTTCCCTCATCTTCCCCCTCAGTGATTGTGCCGGCTCTCGCCGCGTGTCTCCAGGATGTTGAGATAGAGCGTCGCGGCCTCCAGGCAGGCGCCGTTGCCGAGCTGCCCTACGGAATTGCGGTAGATCTCCTCCCAGGGGGTCTTGTTCTGCAGCACCGGCGGCACCCAGGCCGCGCGGCGCATGGCGAGTTCCGCCTCCGGGATCAGCACATCCACGCGCCGGGCCTTGAGGTCGATGCGGATCCGGTCGCCATGGCGCAGCAGCGCAAGCCCGCCCCCCACCGCCGCCTCGGGCGACACGTTCAGGATGGAGGGCGAGCCCGAGGTGCCGCTCTGCCGCCCATCGCCCATGGTGGGCAGCGCCCTGATACCGGCTTTGATCAGCGAAGCGGGCGGCTGCATGTTCACCACCTCGGCCGAGCCCGGATAGCCCACGGGGCCGCAATTGCGGATCACCAGGACGGTCTTCTCGTCAATGCCCAGCGCCGGGTCCTCGATGCGGGCGTGATAATCCTCCGGCCCCTCGAAGACCGCGACCTTGCCCTCGAACACGTCCGGATCTTCGGCGAAGAAGCGCCGGCGGAACTCGGCGTCGATGACGCTGACCTTGATGACGGCGTTGTCGAAGATGTTGCCGGTCAGCACCAGGTAGCCGGCCTGCTCCTTCATCGGCTTGCCATAGGCGCGGATCACCTCGCGGTCCGGCGAGAGCTCGATGGCGGCCAGGTTCTCCGCCACCGTCTTGCCGGTGGCGGTCATCACGTCGCCATGCAGCCGCCCGGCCTCCAGCAATTCGCGCATCACGGCCGGCACGCCGCCGGCGCGGTGGAAGGCCTCGCCCAGGAAGCGCCCGGCGGGCTGGCAATCCACCAGCAGCGGGATGTCAGCGCCGACGCGCTGCCAATCCTCGAGATTGTGTTCCACGCCCATGTGCCGGGCGATGGCGATCATGTGCGGCGGGCAGTTGGAGGAGGCGCCGATGGCACTCGCCACCGCCACCGCATTCTCGAAGGCCTTGTGCGTCATGATCTGCGAGGGGGTGAGGTTCTCGCGCACCATCTCGACGATGCGCCGGCCGGACCAATAGGCCATCTGCGCGCGCTCGCGGTGCGGGCCCGGAATGGCGGCGCAGCCGGTCAGGCTCATCCCCACCGCCTCCACCAGGGAGTTCATTGAAAGTGCGGTGCCCATGGTGGAGCAATGGCCCCAGGAGGTGCTGCTGGCCGCCACCATCTCCATGAACTGGCGATAATCGATCTCGCCCGCCGCCAGCATGCGCCGGGCCTCCCAGACGACGGTGCCCGAGCCCACAAGCCGTCCCCTGTGCCAGCCATCCAGCATCGGCCCGCCCGAGAAGGCCAGCGCCGGGATGTTCATCGTGGCCGCCGCCATCAGCCCCGCCCCGGGCGTCTTGTCGCAACCGATGGTCAGCACCACGCCATCCAGCGGGTAGCCGTGCAGCACCTCGACCAGAGAGAGGTATTGCAGGTTGCGGTCCAGCGCGGCGGTCGGCCGCTTTAACGTCTCCTGGATGGGGTGGACCGGGAATTCCAGCGGCACGCCGCCGGCATCGCGGATGCCCTCCTTGATGCGCTGGGAGAGGATGGTGTGGTGGCGGTTGCAGGGGGCGATGTCGCTGCCCGTCTGGCTGATTCCGATGATCGGGCGGCCCGACTGCAACTCATCGAAGGTCATGCCGAAATTCAGCTGCCGCTCGGAATAGAGCGCGGTCATGCCGGGATCGGCGGGGTCATCGAACCAGCGCTGGCTGCGGAGCTTGAAGGGCTTCTTCGTCTGGTCGTGATCGTCCATCGGGCGCTTCCTGGTTGATTTCCGACGAGGGGACACGGCGCCCTCGGCGGCTGTCAATCATTGCCGCACCTGCCCGCCTTGGAGCCTCCCCTTCTGGGCCCGGTTGCGCGGCCCGCACGGGAGGTGAACACTCCCGCGGCGCAACCGCTCATCCTCTTCCAGCAAGGCAACACGACATGGCCGACGCACTGCACCGCAGGGAATTCCTGGCCGCCACGGGCCTGGCCACCGCGGTCCCACCGGCCGGCGCCATGGCCCAGGGCACCGGACCGGACCCGGGCGTGCTCTACGTCAACGGCCAGATCCTGACGATGGAAGGCGACACCCCCGCCACTGTCGAGGCGGTGGCCGTGCGAGATGGCCGCATCGTCTTCGCCGGCCCGCGTGACGGCGCCCAGGCCGCCCTGCCGGGGGCCAGGCTGGTGGACCTCCAGGGCCGCACCATGCTGCCGGGCTTCATCGACACCTGGGGGCATTTCCTGCTCTTCGCCCAGCAGACGCTGGGCGTGAACCTCGCCTATTTCGCCGACGACCCGCCGCGCACCAAGGCCGACGTCATCCGTCTGCTGCGGGCCACGCCGCCCTTCAACGGCTGGATCACCGGTTATGGCTATTCCGAGGCCCTGCTCTCGGACGGCCCGCCGACGCTCGCCGATCTCGACGCCGCCTTCCCCGACACGCCGGTGCTGATCGGCACCCTCTCCACCCTCACCGGCAAGACGAACACCGCGGGCCTGGCCAGGCTTGGCCTGACGCCCACCACGCCGGCCGCGCAGCCTGGCGTGGTCGTGAAGGATCCCGCGACGGGAAGGCTGACGGGGGACCTGCTCTTCACGCCCTATCTTGCGGCGCGGGCCGCTTCCATCGGCACCTATCCGCAGGAACGCGCCTTCCAGACCTTCCGCGCGGCCGAGGCGCTGCTGGCGCGCCAGGGCTACACCACCATCCAGACCTACCAGCTCACCCCGCCCGACATGGCGAACCTCCGCGCCGCCTTCGACCAGGGCGTGCTCGCGCTCGATGTCATGGGGCTGCCGGCGGTCTCCGATGCCGCCTCCGGCCGGATGATCCAGGAGGGCGACTGGCGCTGGGGCGCCTACAGCCATGGCGACCGCGGCCTGAAGGTTCCCGGCTACCAGGTCGTGACCGATGCGGCGCCCCAATTGCGCCTGGCCGCCTTCACCGAGCCCTACCTGGACACCACAGGCTTCCCCGACGGCTGGAAGGGCAGCCTCATCCCGCGCGAGCAGGTCGAGCCCTGGGTGCATTACGCCTATGCGAACGACATCCAGCTCTTTGCCTACAGCAATGGCGATGCGGGGATCGACCTGAGCCTTTCCGCCATCGAGAAGGCCATCGCGGCCACGGGCAAGACCGGCGACCGCCGGACCATCATCGCGCATTCCTATTTCGCGCGGCCGGACCAGCTCGCGCGCTATCGGCAGATGCAGATCGGCGCCTCGATGATGCCGCCGCACCTCGCCGTCTATGGCGACCAGCAGCTGCGCCTCCTGGGGCCCGCCCGCGCCAACAAGGAGGCGCCCGCGGCCACCGCCCTGTCGCTCGGCGTGCGCACGACGCTGCATTGCGATTGCCCCTCGGCCTCGCCCAGCGTGATGGCGGCCATCGGGACCGCCGTCACCCGCACCACGCTCACCGGCCGGGTGATGGGGCCGGAGGAGGCGCTGAGCCCCTATGCCGCGCTGCAGGGCGTCACCAGCAAGGCGGCCTACAACTACCGCGAGGAGGGGCAGAAGGGCACGATCACCGCGGGCAAGATCGCGGATCTCGTGATCCTCGACCGCAATCCCCTGACGGTCACGCCCGGCGCCATCAAGGACATCCAGGTGATGGAGACGATCAAGCGCGGCCGCTCCGTCTATCGGCGGGCCTAGCCCCGGATCGGCAGCCCCATCGCCTGCCGCGCGAAGGCGCGCTTGAGGCCGGGGATGCGGTCCACCGCCGCGATGCCGAGCCGCCGCGCCCAGCGGACCGGCCCCACGTCATTGCCGAACAGCTTCTCCAGCACATGGGTCGCGCCGATCATCATCAGCGCATCCGGCCGGCGCTGCGCCTGGTAGCGCGCGAGCAGCGCGGCACTGCCCACATCCTCGCCCGCCGCATGGGCGTCCGCCACCAGATCGGTCAGGGCGGCCACGTCGCGGAAGCCGATGTTCAACCCCTGGCCCGCGATGGGGTGCATGCCATGCGCCGCATCGCCCACCAAAGCCAGGCGCTCGGCCACGTAGCGTGTCGCGTGCATCGCCGTCAGCGGATAGTGCCAGCGGCGGCCGATCGGCTCGATCGCACCCAGATGGTCGCCGATGCGCCGGCGCAATTCGCGCGCGAAGTCGGCGTCTGAAAGCGCCAGCATGCGCGTCGCCACGCTGCGCCGCTCGGTCCAGACGAAGGAGGAGGCATGCGGCAGCGTGCCCGTGCCGTAGCTGCCGAGGCTGGCCAGTGGCAATTGCGCGAAGGGGCCGGCGGGGAGAAACAGCTCCAGCGCCCGGTTGTGATGCGGCTTCTCATGCGCGAAGGCGCCGACCATGCCGATCTGCCCATAGTCATGCCGCGCCGTGCCGATGCCGGCCTGCTGCCGCAGCGGGCTGCCCCGGCCCTCGGCGCCCACCACCAGGGCCGCGCGGATCACCCGGCCATCGGCCAGGGTGACGATCGCCCCCTCGGGCCCGCGCGCCACCTTCGCCGTCATCGGCGCGAAAGCGTGCAGATGCGCCAGATGCGGCAGCCGGGCGTTCAGCGCCACGCGCAACGCGCGTGCCTCCACCATCCAGCCGAAGGGCTCGTCAGCCACCTCCGCCGCCTCGAAATCGAGGTCGAGCGAGGAGGGCGCCTCGCCCACGCGGCCATCGGCCACCTTGATGCCCTCGATCGGGCAGGGCGCGCCGGGCAGGCGCTCCCAGATGCCGGCGCGCTCCAGCAGCCGCTTGGAAGCGAGGGCGATGGCATAGGCCCGGCCGTCGAAGCCCGCCAATTCCATGGGCGGCAGGGGTGCGGCATCCACCACCGCCACCGGCACGCCGCGCGCGGCCAGGGCCGCGGCCAGCGTGGCCCCCACTGGGCCGGCGCCGATGATGGCGACGGCCACCTCCAATGCGGGGCTCGGCAGGGAGATCAGGTCGGGGGCGGCGATCAGGTTCATGGCTCATGACCTTAGGCCATTCGCGCGTTCTGCAAGAGAGGGGCACGCGGGAGGGCGAAAGACTCGCCTTCGCGCCCGCACACTTGCACGCAATTTAAGCATCCCTGCGGCCAAGCCCCGATCCCTCCAGGGTTTTACGGCTGGCACGAGTCTTGGATAGCTCGTACGGAGCCGGGCTCGGGCCGGCGTTTTTTGCATGAAAGGCAGGCGGATGAAGCTCGTGATGGCGATCATCAAGCCCTTCAAGCTGGACGAGGTGCGCGATGCGCTCACCCCGCTCGGCGTCCAGGGGCTGACGGTGACGGAGGTGAAGGGGTTCGGTCGGCAGAAAGGCCAGACCGAGATCTATCGCGGCGCCGAATACCAGGTCAGCTTCCTGCCCAAGCTCAAGATCGAGGTGGCGGTGGCCGCGGAACTGGCCGATGCGGTGGTGGAGGCGATCGCCGCCGCCGCCCGCACCGGCAAGATAGGCGATGGCAAGATCTTCGTCCTCGACCTCGACCGCGCGCTGCGCATCCGCACCGGCGAAACTGACGGTTCGGCCCTGTGAACCGGACCACGCAACCTGACACGGCGCCCATGCGCGCCCTTTCCCCTGGGAGAAGCCTGACCATGAAACCCTGGATGCGCGGCGCCCTCTTGGCCGCACCGATGCTGGCGCTGGCCGCGCTGCCGGCGCTGGCGGCCGAAGAGCCCAAGCTCGACGCCGGCAACACCGCCTGGATGATCGTCGCCACCTGCCTCGTGCTGATGATGACCCTGCCCGGCCTCGCGCTCTTCTACGCCGGCATGGTCCGCAAGAAGACGGTGCTGGCCACCATGATGCAGTCCTTCTTCGTGGCGGCGCTCATCGCCGTCACCTGGATGGTGGCGGGCTATTCCATCGCCTTCGGCAATGGCGGCCCTTATTTCGGCGACTTCTCCAAGGTCATGCTCTCGGGCATCAACTGGAACGGCCCCTTCGTCCTGGGCGCCGGCCTGGGCGGCGAAAGCGAGGTGGCGACGACCATCCCCGAGACGGTCTTCGTCATGTTCCAGATGACCTTCGCCATCATCACCGGCGCCCTGATCTTCGGCGCCGTGGCGGACCGCATGAAGTTCAGCGCGGTCTGCCTCTTCATCGTGCCGTGGTCGCTGCTGATCTATTCGCCCATCGCGCATGCGGTCTGGCATCCGTCGGGTCTGATCTGGGCCTGGGGCGCGCTCGACTTCGCGGGCGGCACGGTGGTGCACATCAATGCGGGCGTGGCCGGTCTGGTCGCCGCGCTCGTGCTGGGCAAGCGCGTGGGCTACGGGCATGACAACATGTCGCCCTACAACCTGGCCTTCGCCATGATCGGCGCCTCGCTGCTCTGGGTGGGCTGGTTCGGCTTCAACGCCGGCTCCGCGCTCGCCGCCGATGGCCGTGCGGGCATGGCCATGCTGGTGACCATGGTCGCCGCCGCGGCCGGCACGCTCACCTGGGTCTTCGCCGAGTGGGCCACCAAGGGCAAGCCTTCCGCGCTGGGCGCCATCTCGGGCGCCATCGCGGGCCTGGTCGCCATCACGCCGGCCTCGGGCTGGGTCTTCCCAGGTGCCGCGCTGATCATCGGCGGCGCCTCGGGCGTGATCTGCTTCTGGGCCGCGACGGCGCTGAAGAAGGCGCTGGGCTATGACGACAGCCTCGACGCCTTCGGCGTGCACGGCGTGGGCGGCATCCTGGGCGCGATCCTCACCGGCGTCTTCGCCTATGGCATGCTCTACAAGACGGATGATGCGGAAG
>JAIYCD010000295.1 GCA_027488195.1 Acetobacteraceae bacterium
CCCGCGCCCGCCCAGCAGGCGGCCCGGCCCGCGCCCGCCGCCGGCGGCCGCTTCATGGTGCAGTTCGCCGCCACCCGCAGCGAGGAAGCAGCTCGCAGCGAATGGGAGCGCCTGCAGCGCCGCATCCCCGAACTCGCCGGCCGCCAGCCCGTCATCACGCGGCTGGAGCGTGAGGGGCAGCCGACGCTCTGGCGCGTCCGTACCGGCGGCTTCGCCGATGCCGCCGCCGCGCGCGCCTTCTGCGAGCCGATCCGCGCGCGGGAGATCGCCTGCATCCCGGCGGGCGGCTGAGATGAAGGCCGCCATCATCGGCGTCTCCGGCCTCCGCCTCACGGCGGAGGAGGCGGCGCTGCTGCGCCGGCATCGGCCGCTCGGCGCCATCCTCTTCGCCCGTAACGTCGCGGACCCGGCGCAACTCCGCGCGCTCACCGCCGAAATCCGCGAGTGCCTCGGGCCGGATGCGCCCATCCTGGTGGACCAGGAAGGCGGCCGCGTGGCCCGCCTCAAGCCGCCGCATTGGCGCGCCCATCCACCCGCCGCGAGCTTCGAGAGCGGCCCCGCCGAGGCGGCCCAGGCGACGGCGGCAGCGATCGGCGCCGAATGCCGCGCCATGGGCCTCGACGTGGTCTGCGCCCCGGTGCTGGACCTGCGCCTGCCCGGCATGCACCAGGTGATCGGCGACCGGGCCTTCTCGGCCGATCCGGCCGAGGTCACGCGCCTGGCCGGCGCCTGGATCGCGGGGCTGCGGCAGGGCGGCGTGCAGCCCGTCATCAAGCACATCCCCGGCCATGGCCGCGCCACGCTGGACAGCCATGAAGCGCTGCCCGTCGTGACCGCGAGCCGGGCCGAACTCGCCGCCGATTTCGCGCCCTTCCGCGACCTCGGCACGCCCGGTCTCTGGGGCATGACGGCGCATATCCTCTACACCGCGCTGGATGAGGCGCGCTGCGCCACCCTTTCGCCCGGCGTGGTCGCCCAGGTGATCCGCGGCGAGATCGGCTTCGAGGGCTTTCTCCTGTCGGACGACCTCGGCATGAAGGCGCTGGCCGGCACGCTGCCGGCGCTGACCGTGGCGGCGCTGGGTGCCGGCTGCGACGCCGTGCTGCATTGCTCGGGCAAATTCGCCGAGACCGCCGCCGTGCTGGAGGCCTGCCCGCCGCTCACGGAGCGCGCGGCCACCCGCCTCGCCGCCTCGCGCGGGCAAAGCCGGGCGGCCTAGCCGCGTGCTGGAGATGCTGCCCGACCTCGCGGTCGCGGTGCTGGCGAGCGTCATCGCCATCACCCTGCATGAGGCGGCGCATGGCTATGCGGCACTCGCCCTGGGCGACCCAACGGCCAAGTGGATGGGCCGCATCTCGCTGAACCCGATCCGCCATGTGGACCCGGTGGGCACGCTGCTGGTCCCCGGCATCCTGCTGGTCTCGCAATTGCTGGCGACGGGGCGGGTGGATGTCATGTTCGGCTGGGCCAAGCCCGTTCCGGTGGATATCCGCAACTTCGCCAATCCGCGCGTGGGCATGATGTGGGTGGCGATCGCGGGGCCGGCCATGAATTTCGTGCTGGCCTTCATCGCGGCCCTGCTGATCCATCCGGCGAGCCTGCTGGAGGGAACGCTCTCGGCCGACTCGATGCAGCTGGTCTATCGCTTCCTGGCCCTCTCCATCCTCGCGAATCTGGTGCTTGGCCTGTTCAACCTCTTTCCCATCCCGCCGCTCGATGGCGGCCGCATCATGGTGGGCCTGCTGCCGATGCGGGCCGCCATGGCCTATGCGCGGCTGGAGCCGGCGGGGCTGTTCATCGTGATCGGCGTGCTCTTCCTGCTGCCGGCGCTGATCCCGGCCTTCCAGCCGATGGACGCCTTCGTGCGCGAGATCATCCGCCCGGCCTTCGACTTCACGCTGCGCGCCGCCGGGCATGGCGGATGAGCGGCGTCCAGGAATCGCTCCAGCTCGAGCTGGAGGGCTACCAGGGCCCGCTCGACGTGCTGCTGGAGCTGGCCCGCGCGCAGAAGGTGGATATCCGGCAGATCTCCATCCTGGCGCTGGTGGACCAGTTCCTCGCCATCGTGGAGGGTGCGCGCCGCGTGCGGCTGGAGCTGGCGGCCGATTGGCTGGTGATGGCCGCCTGGCTCGCCTGGCTGAAATCCCGCCTGCTGCTGCCCGAGGAGGAGCGCGGACCCGAGGAGGAAGACCCCATCCTCGCCGCGCACCGCCTGACCGAGCGGCTCGCCGAGCTGGACCGCATGCGCGCCGCCGCCGCCTGGCTGCAAAGTCGCGCCCAGCTGGGGCGCGAGGTCTTCGCCCGCGGCGCGCCGGAATCGCTGCGCGTGGAGGACCGCTCGGGCATCGTGGCCGACCTCTCCTCCCTGCTGCGCGCCTATGCCACGGCGCGGCGGCGGGGGGCGGCGGACCGGCCCTTCACGCCCAAGCCGCGCAAGCTCTGGTCGGTGGCCGAGGCGCTGTCCCGGCTGCAATGGCTGATCGGCAGCACGCCCGGCTGGAACACGCTGGCGAGTTTCCTGCCGGAGGGGCTGCTCTCGCCGCTGGATCGCAAGGCGGCCGTCGCCAGCACGCTGATCGCCGCCCTGGAAGCCGCCCGGGGGGGCGGCGTCGAATTGCGCCAGGAGGAGGCCTTCGGGCCGATCCTGCTGCGCCGCCATGAGGGGGAACTCTATCATGCAGGATGACACGCCCGCCGAAGCCCCGGCCATCAACCCGGCCGATTTCGAGCATGGCTTGCGCGTGGCCGAGGCGCTGATCTTCGCCTCCGAGCGCCCGGTTCCGGCCGCCCGCGTCCAGCTGGCCCTGCCGCCGGGGATCGAGGCGCAGAACGTTCTGACCGCCCTGCTGGCCCGCACCGCAGGCCGCGCGGTGGAGCTGGTGGAGGTGGGCGGCGGCTATGCCTTCCGCACCGCGCAGGACCTCGCACCCGCCATCACCCGCGTGGTCGAGGTGCCGCGCCGCCTGCCGCGCGTGGCGATGGAGGCCTTGTCCATCGTCGCCTACCACCAGCCCGTCACCCGCGCCGAGATCGAGGAGATCCGCGGCGCGGCCCTGGCCCAGGCGAGCCTGGACACGCTGTTGGATGCCGGGCTGATTGCGCCGCGTGGCCGCAAGGAAGCGCCGGGCCGGCCGACGCTCTGGGCCACCACGGCGCGCTTCCTCGATCAGTTCGGGCTGAAATCCCTGAGCGAGCTGCCCCGCAAGGAGGAGCTGGTCTCCAACGACATCGCCGCCATGGAGCTGGCGCCGCCCCCCACCGGCGCGCCGCCGCTCATCGCGGAGGGCACGCGCGCGGCCTGAGCGGTGGTCAGTCGCCCCGCTCAGTCGTAGGTGTGCGCGACCCTCGGGTCATCGATGCGGCGCAGGAAGTCCAGGAACCAGGCGTAGCGCTGGTTGAGCTCGGCAATCGTTTCGGGCCGCAATTCCGCCCGGTGCCGCCCCGGCATGCTGTCCGAGCCGGCCCAGACCTGGCCGATCCAGCGCGGATTCTCGGCGAGCGCGGTGGAATTCTCGCAGGCGATGATCTCGCGCCGGCCGGCGTCGAGCTCCTCCGGCGCCACGCCCAGGAAGGCCGCCATGCGGGCGACGCTTTCCTCGAAATGCAGGCAATACATGGCGTAGCCGATGAAGATCCGGTCCTCGGGCGCAATCTTGCGGACGGCGTTGAAGAAGCCGCGCAGCAGGGGGGTGTTGTTGTTCCTGAGGGCGAAGGCGTCGATGCCCTCGGCCGCCACCCTTTCGCGGCGCTGCGCGGTCTCCTCCGGCGTCTCGACCTGATTGGGGTGGGTGAACTGCCAATGATACTGGTTGCACACCAGGTCGCGCGGGTCGCGCGTGTTCAGGACGTAGCGGTAATCAGCGAGCCGCATGCCGAAGTTGAAGTGCTGCGGCGCCCGATGGAGGATCAGCGCATCCTCGGCCGGCGGGGATTCGCGCGCGGCATCCGCCAGCCGGCGTTCGCCATAGAGGGTTTCGAGCCATTTCGCGTGCCGGTATCTGCCCTCGGCCAGCGTCTGCAGGGTGCGGAACATCGAGGCGGTGGCGCTGGTGGGCGTGGTCAGGAAAATGATGCTGCGGGCCATGGCCGGGAATTCCGTGAGACGTCCGGGTATGGGATTTCCCCTTACCGGTTCCCTGGACCGATGGACAGGGCGGCGGCGCCACCGCACAAGGCGGCATGAGCCTGATCCTTTCCGACATCCGCCACAGCTATGGCGAGCGCGAGGTGCTGCGCGGCATCACCATCGAGGTGGCGCGGGGCGAGATCGTCTGCCTGCTGGGCCCCTCGGGCGATGGCAAGACCACGCTGCTGCGCCTGGTGGCGGGGCTCGAGCATCTGCAGCAGGGCCGGATCTCGCTCGATGGCCGCGTGCTGTCCGAGCCGGGGCAGGAGGTGCCGCCCGAGCAGCGGCATGTGGGCTTCGTCTTCCAGGACTACGCCCTGTTCCCGCACCTGACCGTGCAGGAGAACGTGGCCTTCGGCCTGCGCGGCATGCCGAAAGGCGACCGCGTCTGGCGCGTGGCCGAGGCCCTGGCCCGCGTGGGCCTCGAGGCCTATGCCAGCGCCTGGCCGCACCAGCTCTCGGGCGGGCAGCAGCAGCGGGTGGCACTCGCCCGTGCGCTGGCCCCGCGCCCGGCTGTGGTGCTGCTGGACGAGGCCTTCGCCAGCCTCGATGCCCGCCTGCGGGAGCAGGTGCGCGACGACACGCTGCACGTGCTCCAGGAGGCCGGGATTCCCGCCCTGATCGTCACGCATGATGCCGAGGAGGCGATGTTCATGGCGGACCGCATCGCGCTGATGCGGGAGGGGCGGGTGGTGCAGCTCGGCACGCCCGAGCAGCTCTACCTCCAGCCGGCCGATCCCTTCGTCGCGACCTTCCTGGGCGAGGTGAACCGCCTGCCGGCCCGGATTCGGGATGGCCAGGCCTGGAGCGTCATCGGCTGCGCGCCGGCCGGTGGCCTGGCCGAGGGCAGCCCGGCGGAGCTTCTTCTGCGGCCTGAGGGGCTGCGCATCCTGCCGGCCGGGCAGGAGGGGAGCACGCTCGCCGAGGTCGAGGCCTGCCGGCTGCTGGGGGCGACCACGCTGGTCCATATGGCCGTGGCGGATGGGGAGGGGGGCGTGCTGCACCTGCATGCCCGGTTGCCCCCCGGGGCCGCCCTGGTGCGGGGCCAGATGGTGGGCGTCGCCCTCGATCCGGCCCGTGCCTTCGCTTTTCCGCGTGCGCCAGGGGGTATTTCGGGGGGCGGGCAGGGTGCAACCGAGGCCCCAAGCGCCTAGATAGCGCTGGCCGCATTGGCGACAGCCCGGCCTGCTGGTATCCAGGGCCTCTGAAACCGTATTGGGGATGGGATGCTCGACCTCGCCTGGTCCGAGATTTTGTTGATCGCCGTGGTGGCGCTGGTGGTGATCGGGCCCAAGGACCTGCCCGGCGCCATTCGCGGAATCGCGGATTTGATCAAGACGGGCAAGAAGAAGCTCGCGAGTTTCCAGCAGCAGGCCGACGAACTGGTGCGCGAAGCGAAGCTGGATGAGGTCCGCAACCAGATCGCCGATGTGAAGGGCGCGATCAACGAAATCCGCAACTTCGACATCAAGGGCGAGATCACCAAGGCCGTTGATTCGGACGGCACGCTGACCAAGACCTTCTCCGAGAATCCGATGGGCGGCAGCAGCACGCCCGCCTGGACGCCGCCGCCGACCGCGCGCGACATGCCCGACGCGCCGTCGATGATCCCGCCGCAGACCATGGCTCCCTACAAGGCGCCCGACCCGCTGCCGACGCCGCCCGCACCCGACATGCCCTCCTTCGTGCCGCCCTCCACACCGGCGCCGCTGAACGTCGCGCCGCCACCGGAACCCGTGCCCGCGCCCTTGCCCCCTGTCCCAGCTGCGGCAACCACGCCCCCCTCGCCTGCGGCTGAGGCCGCGGCCAAGACCGCCTGAGGCCGCCTTGTCCAACACCGCGCAAGACGACGATCCCATCAACGACAAGCCGATGCCGCTCATCGAGCACCTGATGGAGCTGCGCCAGCGGCTTCTCTGGTCCGTCGGCGCGTTCTTCATCGCCTTCGCGCTCTGCTATTATTTCAGCACGAACATCTACGGCTTCCTCGCGCAGCCGCTGGCCAATGTGCTGTTCGAGCAGGGCGGCGGCGACCGGCGGATGATCTTCACCGCGCTGTACGAGGCCTTCTTCACCTACCTGAAGGTGGCCTTCTTCGGCGCGATCTTCTTCTCCTTCCCGATCTGGGCGACGCAGCTCTGGCTGTTCATCGCGCCCGGGCTCTATCGGTCCGAGAAGCGGACGATCATGCCCTTCCTGATCGCCTCGCCGATCCTGTTCCTGCTGGGCGCGGCGCTGGCCTACTACTTCATCTTCCCGCTGGCCTGGCACTTCTTCATCAGCTTCGAGACGCCGGCCGGTGCCGGCACCGTGCCGATCCAGCTGGAAGCGAAGGTCAGCGAGTATCTCTCGCTCGTCATGCACATGATCCTGGCCTTCGGGCTGGCCTTCCAGATGCCGGTGGGCCTGGTACTGCTGTGCAAGGTGGGCATCCTGAACGTGGCAGCGCTGCGCAAGGGGCGGCGCTATGCCATCGTCGGCATGTTCGTGGTGGCGGCGATCATCACGCCGCCCGACGTGATCAGCCAGGTGGGCTTGGCGGTGCCGCTGATCCTGCTCTACGAGATCTCGATCCTCTTCGCGGCCTGGACGACGCCCAAGCCGCCCAAGGAAGAGGCCGCGTAGCCTCCTTTTTCACGGTGATCTGACCATGCATGACATCAGGGCGGTGCGCGCCGATCCGGCGGCATTCGATGGCGCGATGGCGCGGCGTGGGCTTGCGCCGCAATCCTCCATGCTCATCGCGCTGGATGATGCGCGGCGCGAGGCCATCCGCGGCACCGAGGCGGCGCAGAGCCGCCGCAACGAGCTGAGCCGCGAGATCGGCGCCGCCATGAAGCGCGGCGACACGGCGGAGGCCGAGCGGCTGAAGGCCGAGGTCGCGGCGATCCAGGCCGCTGCGGCCTCTGACCTGCCGGCCATCCGCGAGCGCGAGCTGACGGCGGGGCTGGAGGTGCTTCCCAACATCCTCGACGCCGAGGTGCCGCAGGGAGGGGACGAATCCTTCAATGTCGTGGTGCACACCCACGGCACGCCGGCCGAGCTGCCGGACGCGAAGCAGCATTTCGAGCTGGGCGAGGCGCTGGGCCTCATGGATTTCGCGGCCGCCACGCGCCTCTCGGGCAGCCGCTTCGTGGTGCTGAAGGGCCAGCTGGCGCGGCTGGAGCGGGCGCTCGGCCAGTGGATGCTGGGCCTGCATGTGGACACGCATGGCTACATGGAGGTGAACCCGCCGCTGCTGGTGAATGCCACCACGCTCTACGGCACGAACCAGCTGCCGAAATTCGAGGAAGACCTGTTCAAGACGGGCGAGCACTACCTGATCCCGACGGCCGAGGTGCCGCTGACCAACCTCGTCGCCGACCAGGTGATCGCCGAGCCATTGGAGCCATTGCGCTTCACGGCACTGACGCCCTGCTTCCGCAGCGAAGCGGGGAGTGCGGGGCGCGACACGCGGGGCATGCTGCGCCAGCACCAGTTCAGCAAGGTGGAGATGGTCTCCATCACGCGACCGGAGGACAGCGATGCCGAGCATGAGCGCATGACGCGCTGTGCCGAGGCGGTGCTGACGGCGCTTGGCCTGACCTGGCGGCGGGTGTTTCTCTGCGCCGGCGATACGGGTTTCGGTGCGGTGCGGACCTATGATCTTGAGGTCTGGCTGCCGGGCCAGAAGGCCTGGCGGGAGATTTCGTCCTGCTCGAATTGCCGGGATTTCCAGGCGCGGCGGATGAAGGCGCGGTTCAAGCGCGGCAAGGAGATGGTCTTGCCGCACACGCTGAACGGTTCGGGCGTGGCTGTGGGCCGAGCTCTCATTGCTGTGATGGAAACCCACCAGCAGCCGGATGGGACCATCATGGTCCCCGAGGTGTTGCGCCCTTGGATGGGCGTTGCGGTGGTGGGGTCTGGGGCCTGAGGCCCCAGCGGGTTCGGGCGGAGCCCGCGCTTAACTTTTGTTGGCGTAGCTCTTCCCCATCCCCTCGGCCGGATCGGCCTGCGGCCCATAGGGCATGATCGGGTAGCGCAGCCCCGCCTTGGACAGTCCGCGCAGCCCGGTGACCGCGCGTGCGAGATCGGCCGGCGGAAATGCCATCAGCATCTCGTCATCCGCGACGCCGCCGTACCGGCGCTCGGCATAGCAGGGCAGCGAGAGGCAGACGGTGCGGTCGCGCAGCGCCCGGCCCCAGCTATCGGCGCAGGCGCTCTCGCCGGTGATGGAGAAGTCGTAGCGCTGGTAGTTGCGCCATTGCAGCCCGTTGATGAAGAGGATCATCTGCGCCGGATTGGCGTAGAACAGGCAGATGTCCGGCGGGTCGAGCCGCGCCGAGCGCAGCGGCGAGATGACCAGGCCGTGGTATTCCGGCGCCACGCGCGGCATCTGCGCCTGGTGCGCGGCCGAGGCTTCGAGGTTCTCGAACCAGACGCCCTCCATCTTGCGGCCGGAGAGGTAGAG
>JAIYCD010000323.1 GCA_027488195.1 Acetobacteraceae bacterium
CAAGAACCTCAGGTTCTTGCATCTCCGGGCATTTAGGAATTTTCTCTTCCTTACTGCCTTACCATCTTGCTATCTTGCCGATGCCATCCTTCAGGAGGTTTCGGACAAATGGCCCACATCACCGTCAAGGTCACCTCGAAGAACCAGCTCACGCTGCCCAAGCGCATCATGGCGGAGCTGGACTACCCCAGCCACTTCAAGCTCAACGTAGTGAAGGGCGCCCTCTGGCTGTTTCCGGCCCGGCTGGTGTCATTGGAATTGCAGGCGAAGACCGCGGGAATCCCGCTCGACGTGCTCCGGCTGGCGCAGCGTCTGGTCGCGGAAGGCAAGGGTTCGGAACACCCACCGGCCGAGGCCACGAAGCCAGCGGAACCAGGTGGGTAAAGCCGTATTGGTCGCATATTCCTAGGATAAAAGTCAATAAACTTGAGGCGCTGCCCCAAACCCCGCCAAGGAGCCTCAGGCTCCCCAGACACCAGCGGCAGGCTGGAACAGCGAACCGAGTCAACCGGCCCTCTTGCTCAGGTCGCAGTGGACGTTACGCGCGACTTCCGGCCCCGCAAGGTCAAGCGCTGCGGTCAAAATCTGCTGCTTCTCGCGATTGCTGATGTTGGTGCCAATGAACCAGCCAGGGGCAACTTCCACGATTTGATCGTCCAAATGAGGTTGGCCAGGGTAAACCAGCGCTCGCCGCTGAGACAAATGATTACGAGACCGACCACGCACCAATGGCGCAAGTCGGGGCCAGAACTCCGTCACGTAAGAGGCCAGATAGCCCAGCGTCATCAGCCAGGCTTCAACCGCCGTCCGCGCCGCACGCTTTTCGGCACCTAGCTGGACCCAGTAACCAGAGGACGACACGGGCGCGGGCGGAGTCACTGGCGGGACCGGGATCACCGCCTTGACCGGACGGCGCGGGGTCTCGGGCAGGACTTGAAGCAGCCTGCGCCGGATCACCGAATCAAAATCCTCATTCTCAAACTGCCGAAGCACCGAGAGGCGATTGGCCGTGTCGAGGCTGATGCGGATGGTGACGTTCATTGCCGCCCTCCCTTCCGGCCAAACTTGTCGGGCTTGTCACTCAGCAAGCGGCGTTGCGTGCGCGGGTTCGCGTGATAGGCGGTGATGATCGCCCCGCCCGCCTGGACAATACGCGCTCCGGCAAGACGCTCCGCATCATCGGCAAGCTTGCGCCAAGCCCTCGCTGTCTCGCGCGCGACGTCCTCGCGAAGCAGGAAGCCGTCGTCCACTTCGGTTCCTATCAAGGAGATCAATTCAAGATCGGAGAGTTTGAAGCCGCGCTGCGACATGCGCTGCACAGCGTGTGAGGTGGCGCGGAGGCTCATGGCTTGTCTCCCTCACTGCACATCGCGTCGAGGGCGGCGTCTATCTCTGTCTCCATCTTCAATCGGTCTGGGTCACAATTCGCCAGCAGCCAGGCTGCGGCGTCCTCCTGCTTACCCGCCGCGAGCAGGGACTTTGGCATCGCATGGAAGGGAGCGCTTCCTTCCGCCGCGAGGCCCGCGGCTTTACTTGGGCCGAGCATTTCGGTGAACAAATCAAGGAGCGGAAAGCATGCGCCTTCCCGCGTGAACGCCACGAAAGTGGCCACGTCATTGGCCGCGCGATCCAGGAATTTTGCGAACGGATTCAGCCAACCCTGCTCTTCTTCGTCACAATCCCAGTGCAGGTCGCCTGCCTCGCGCAGAGCATCGAGTCCGGCACCAAACAGATCCCGCTTATCGATGGACTTCTCTTCAGCATCCAGCGCAAAGAGAACCGAGTCAGTCGGAGATACGTTGGAATAGAGGTGTTTGAGACCGGCAGTTTGCGCCAACGCCTCTTGCTGGTCGAGCAGTCTCCGCATCTCGGCCACCTTCTCGCGCCTTTCGCGGAGACTCTGTTCGGCGAGGATGAAAAACATGAGCGGAGCGGCTTCGACGATTGCCGTCTGGGGCAAGCCATACCGATGGGCGCAAGCCGCGAGAACGTTCTTGGATTGAACGCTGATTTTGGCGTTGATCTGCACCTGATCGCCATTCCACCTACGGTCGGGGGCAGCAGGAAGTTCAGGAGCGGAAGAGGCCCTGCTTCGGCCGCCGACACGAATTGCGTCCGGCTCCACTCCAAGGGCCCGGCAAACACCAAGCCAGACCTTCTCCCGTCGCGGCGGCTTGTTTGCCTCGATGCGCTTCCATGTCGCCTCACCGATTCCAGCCTTTTGGGCGGCCGAAGCCACCGACCATCCGCGAAGCCTCCTAAGCTCCCTGACTTTCGTCCCGTCCATAATGGGTGGCATTGAACTGGCTCCTTCGATCTCAGCGCTCGAAGGTTAGGCTCAATATCGCATATCAAACAAAGCCCATATTCAGATCATTTTATGTTTTTAACTTATTATTTTGATCCGTCATGATCCGCTTTTGTTGGACAGACCATGCTTCAGGGGAAGCCCGCATTCGTCGTCAACCAGCTCAAATCGGATCAATCCGCTTCACATCCCCGCCTCCAGCGTGAACAGCTTCCCCACCGCCGCCGGCACCACGCGCGCACCCATCGCCCGCTCCAGCGCATTCACCGCCCGCCATCCCGTGCAATGCGCGGGGATCACCAGCGGCAGGTCGAACCCCGCCATATCCGCCACCGTCTGCGGGATGATCTTCTCGTTCTCGCCCGAGAGGTGGAACCCGCCCATCACCGCGAACAGCGCCTCCCCGGGAAACGCCGCCCGCGCCGCATGCAGCACGTTCACCACGCCCGCATGCGAGCAGGCCGAGAACACCACGATCCCCTTCCCCGCCAGCTTCACCGCCAGGAACCGCTCATCCATCAGCAATTCGTCGCTCTCCCACGGCGCGCCATCGGCGTCGCGCGCCACCTGGCCGGGCAGGCCGCGCTCATAGGGCGTCACGCGCGGGATTTCGGCGCTGACGTGGAACAGGTCATCCAGGACGGTGCGCGCCTCGGCGGTGATGACGGGCTCCGCCCCCATCGCCGCCCATTCGGCGGGGGTGGGGATGTAGTCCATGGGCAGCACGCCGCCATCGCCCTGGCGCATGCCGCGCTCGCGGAACATGCCGGGGTGGAGGTAGAGCGGCACGCGGCGGCCGGGTGTGGCGGCCTGGATCATGGCGAAGGCCTGCGGCAGCCCGCCCGCATGGTCCCAATGGCCATGGCTCAGCATCGCCGCGTCAATCGCCGCGAAATCCACGCCGAGGCGCGTGGCGTTGCGCTCCATGGACATGTCCACCGGCCCGCCATCGAACAGCATGGTGCGCGGGCCCTTCGGCCCATGCGCGGTCACCAGCAGGGAAAGCCCGTGGCTCGCGCAGCACAAGGCACCCCCGGTGGTGCGCTTCATCCCCCGCCGCAGGAGTTGCTGCGTCTCGCGCGTCACGAAGCGGGGCGTGGTGGAGAGCATGTCCAGCACATTGTCCACGAGGACCTGAATCTCGATCCGCTCGGCAGCGATGAGGGGCATGGCGCGTTCCTTCGTTTCCGGCGGCCAGCTTGGCCCCGGCTCCGGCCGGGCGTCCATCCCGCCAAAGCTTGACGTTGCCTCATTCCGGGCGCATTCACCGGCCCACCAGCGCCGGGGGTTGCCCGCGGCGCACGCGCATGCGCCCCGGACAGAGCCCACCAAAGGAATCGAATGTCGAAAGAGGATATGATCGAGTTCAGCGGCCAGGTCGTTGAACTTCTGCCCAACGCGATGTTCCGCGTGAAGCTGGACAATGAGCACATGGTCCTCGCCCACACCTCGGGGAAGATGCGCAAGAACCGCATCCGCGTCCTCGCCGGTGACCGGGTGAATGTCGAGATGACGCCCTACGACCTGACCAAGGGCCGCATCACCTTCCGCTTCAAGTAGGCCGTAACCCCGTGATCGAAGAAGGCGAGCGGCCGCCCTCGGTCCTCGCCCCATTGGTTCTGGCTTCTGCCAGCCCGCGCCGAATCGAGTTGCTGGCCCGCATCGGCATCGTGCCGGACCGCGTGGCCCCCACCGACATCGACGAAACGCCGAAGCGCGCCGAATTGCCGCGGCAATTGGCCGCGCGCCTGGCCCGCGCAAAGGCGGAAGCGGCGGCCGAGCCGGGCGTCCTGGTGCTTGCCGCCGATACGGTGGTGGGCGTCGGCCGCCGCATCCTGGGCAAGCCGGCCGATGCGGCCGAGGCGCGGCGCTTCCTGGAATTCCTCTCGGGCCGGCGCCACCAGGTGCATACCGGTGTCGCGCTCCGTCACCCGGATGGGCGCGTAACCCATCGCCTGGTCACCACCATCCTCGCCTTCCAGCGCCTGACCGACCAGCAGATGGCGGCCTATGTCCAATCCGGCGAATGGCAGGGCAAGGCCGGCGGCTACGCCATCCAGGGGGCGGCCGAGATGTTCGTCCGCTTCCTCTCCGGCAGCCATTCCAGTGTCGTGGGCCTGCCGCTCTTCGAGACGGCGCAGCTCCTGCGTGGCTGCGGCTGGCTGAGGCCATGAGTGCGAGGGGGCCATGATGCAGATCCACCTCTCCCGCTCGCCCGGCGAGCGGCGGGTGGCGCTGCTGCGCGATGGCGCCCTGCACGCCTACCGGCTGGAGCGCCCGGCCCGCCCCGATGGCGTGGGCGATATCCTGCGCGGCCGCATCACGGCCGTCATGCCCGCCCTGGCCGGCGCCTTCGTGGCCCTGCCGGATGGCGAGACGGGCTTCCTCCCCGAAAGCGATTGCGAGGGCCGCAAGATCCCCTCCGAGGGCACCATCCTGACGCTGCGCGTGACGCGCGCCCCCCAGGGCGGCAAGGGCAAGCGCGTTTCCGCCAGGACGCCGCAGATCGAGGGTGAAGGCCTGATCGCCCGCGGCCCCGATGCCGCGCTGCGCTGGGCCGCCGCCTATCCCGAGGCGCGGCTCATCGCCGATGACGCGGCCGAGGTGGCGCGGCTGCGCGGCCTCTTGGGCGGCGGTCGCGTCCTCCTGCAGCCCGCCGCCTTCGACGACGCGCTGGAGGATGAGGTGGCCCGCCTGGCCGAGCCCGAATGGGCGCTGGATGGCGGCGGCCGGCTGATCTTCTCGCCCCTGCCGGCCCTCACCGCCATCGATGTCGATTCCGGCGGCGCCGACCCGCGCGAGGTGAATGCCCGCGCCCTCCCCGAATTCGCCCGCCAGCTTCGCCTGCGGGACCTCGCCGGCGCCATCCTGCTCGACCTCGCGGGCCTCTCGGTGAAGCAGCGCGCGGCGCTGGAGCCCGAGCTGCGCGCCGCCTGCGGGCAGGACGGGCTGACGCAGGTGCTGGGCCTCGGCCCGCTCGGCCTGTTCGAGCTCAGGCGCGCCCGCATCCATCCGCCGCTGCACGAGGCGCTCGCCGGGCGGGCCCTGACCGAGGGGCTGGCCCTGCTGCGCCAGGCCGCGCGCGAATCGGCGGCGAGCCCCGGCCAGCGCCTGGCGCTGGAGGCGCCCGCGCCCATCCTCGTGGCGCTGGAGGCGCTGCCCGAGGCGCTGGCGGAATTCACCGCCCTCGCCGGCCATGCCCTCACGCTGCGCCCCAGCCCCACCGCGCAGGTCACCCATGCCTGAGGCGCGCTGTCCCATCTGCCGACGCCCCGCCGGCCTGCTGCATCTGCCGGGCGAGCCGCGCCGCCGCGGCCCCTTCCCCTTCTGCTCCGAACGCTGCCGCCAGGTGGATCTCGGCCGTTGGCTGACCGAGAGCTACGCCGTCCCCGCGAGCGAGCCCGAGGACGCGCCCGAAGAAGAGCGGTGACCCCGGCTGGACAGGCTGAGCACGCTTCGCTATCAGCCTTCCACCAAGCGCGCCCGGGTAGCTCAGTTGGTAGAGCATGCGACTGAAAATCGCAGTGTCGGTGGTTCGATTCCGCCCCCGGGCACCATTCCCTTTTCCAGCCCTTTGTTTTCAACGCCTTGCGAGGCGTTTTCGTCCCACCGGCCGCTATCGGTCGAAAAGTGGGACATTTCGCCACGCCTGAACGCGGCGTCCGCAAGCCGGTCCTGGTCTGCCATTTTCGTGTAGCGGGCGGGCTCGCGCGAGCTGCTCCAGCCGAAGGCGGCCATCATCTCGCGGTCGCTGGCGCCGGCGTGGGCGCGGTCCACGGCGCGGGCCTTGCGGAGGCCGTGCGGGCCGCAATGGGGCAGCCCGGCCATGCGGCACCAGCGGCGGAACGCGTTGCCGAATCCATCGGCGCTGTAGGGCTGGCCGTGCTCGGTGATCAGCCAAGTCAGGCGGCCGTGCGGCGTCGCCTCGACGGCGGCACGCAGCTCGGCCGGGTATGGCAGGCGAATCGTGCGCGGGTTGCGCTTGCTGCCCTTCACAGGGCGGTATTCGATGCGCTGGCCGTCGCGCACATGCTGCGGGCCCAGCGTCACGGCGTTGGAGCGCCGCACCCCCAGCCAGTACAGGATCGCCAGCGCCAGCGCGGGCTTGCTGCCGGCCGGCCAGCGGGCGAGGAACTGCGCAATCTCGGCCGGGGACCAGGTGTGCCAGCCCTCGGGGTTCGCGCTGGGCAGATAGCTCACCGTCGCGGCCGGGTTGCGCGTGACCAGGCCAAGCCGCATCCCGGCGGCGTAGGCCGCACGCAGCGCCTTCAGCAGCGAGTTGAACGCCTCGGGCGTCTCGGCCAGGCCGTCCTTCTGGCGCTCCAGGAAGGTGCTGGGCAGCGCCTCGGCTGTGCGGTCCCCGTGGCGGAGGCCGTCCTTCCCCTTCGTGTCGCGGAAGCCTTCCAGGATCAGCCGGCGCACGCGCTGGGAGCGCGCGGCCAGGCCGGTGCGGAATTCGGTGCTCTGGTAGTAGGCCTGGATCAGCGCATCCACCGTGCCGGCGCGGGCGGCACCGCGGCGAGGCTTGGGCGTGGGTGTCTCGGCCAGGGCGGCGCGGTACTCGGCGTCGAAGGCGTCGGTCCCGGGTGTCTCGGCCAGGGCGGCGCGGTACTCGGCGTCGAAGGCGTCGGTCCCGGGCGTCTCGTGCAAGCGGACCTTGGGCAGGCCGGAGCGGCGCAGATAGGTGCGCAGGTTGCCGTGACGGTCCTGGTCCTGGATGACGCCCTTGTAGCGGCGGACCGCTTCGATCATGCGCTATCCCATCCTGCTGGTGCCTCGGGCGCCGATGGTGCCCCGCCCCCTGCCCTCGCGTCCACCCAGGCGTCGAGATCCTCGCGCCGCCAGCTCACCATGCCGCCGATCTCCACCTTCTGAAGCTGTGGCGCCACGGTGGCGCGGAAGCTGCTCTCGCTCATGCCGAGGTAGTGCGCGGCCGCGGCGGCGCGCATCAGGCGTGGCGGGAAGGCGAAGCGGCTGCCGTCAGGCATGATCCGTCCTCACCTCGTAGGGTGGCGCCGGCAGAATGAGCGCCGCGGTTCCCCACGGGCCAGCTACCTTGAACTCAGCGCGGTCCGACGAGACTACGCGATCGAGGCGCAGCGGCGTCTCCCTGTGGACCTGGGCCGCCTGGAGGTAACTGCACTCGATGAAGGCGCCGTCCGTCGGGTGGCGCGTCATCGCGGGTGGGCCGATGTGGCCAAGCACCACCACCACCGTCACATCCCGGCGCCGGCTTTCGCGCATCGCGTCGCCCCACTGGCGGAGCGCTTCGTGGGGGTTCAGGGCCTTCGTCGGCGCGGTCTGCGTGCTGGTGGTTGCGGTGCCCAGCAGCCGTGCCTCCTGGCGGCGCATGGATCGGTTCAGCCAATCCTCCAGGGCGTTGCGGTCACGCATGGCGGTAGGTCCGCACCAGCGAACGGGCGACATGCTTCCCCAGCTTGGTCAGCACGAAATACGTCATATTCTCGCCGAACTGATCGCCATCCATGGGCTTCATCAGGCCGTGGTTCGTGAGGCCCACCAACGGCGGGTCATCGCGGGTGGTGTAGAAGTAGTCACGGTTCCCGGCCCGGTAGGGGCAATCGTTGCCGCCGAAAGCGTGCAGCAGGCAGTGCGTCTCTTCCTTCGTCAGTTGGTCGGCAATCGGGTGGCGCGCCGGCAGCTTCTGGTCGCGATAGGCTGCGCGGAGCACCCGCACATCCATGATGCGCAGATCGCGCGTATCGGAGAGGGAGCGCCAGGCCTCCTCGAGCACCTTACCCGCCGAGGGCCCGTAGTAAATCATGTGCCCATCGTGCCAAGGCACCCGCACGGCCCAGGCTTTACGGATGCGCGGCGGAGCCTCGGTCGGGCTCGTAGCTTCGCTCATGGCAGTCTCCCGGCCTTGTGCTCGGCTTCAAGATGGTCGCAGTAAAGGCGGGTGCTCTCTGCGTCTCTGCGAGCGCATGCGGTGCAGTAGGCATCGTGCTCACCTTCCGACCCGCGCCAGTAGATCGTCGCGCCTTCTGGCATCTCGCGCATGCAGTCGGAGCACTGGGTCTCGCCATCAAAGACTGTCATCTCGCCGCGCGATGCATCGCCCAGGTCCACGCCAGCGTAGTTCATCTCTTCCTGGGTCAATGGCTTCAGGTCTTCGCTCACGCCGCCCTCCTCTCGCGCCGCTCCAGCGCGTGCACCACGTTCGCCTCGGCCAGCAGGCGGGCCATGCGCTTGGGGACGCTGTTGCCGATCAGGCGCATCGCCTGGCTCTTCGTCAGCGGGCGGGTCTGGCCGTTGATGGTGATGGTCTTGGGCAGCGTCAGCTCGTGCGCCGCTGCCGCCTCCTCTGGGCTCAGCATCCGCATGCCGATGTCGGCGATGACGTAGGGCTCGCCCTCGATCGTCACCGTCACCACGCCGAAGCGGGCCAAGGTGGTGAGGGTGTCCATGGGTGCTGCCATGTCCTGCGCGGTGCCGCCCTCGCCGTAGTACTTGGTGAAGAAGGCGGCGACGGCGGCGAAGCGCGTGGCCCCGGCCATCAGCGTGTCGATCGGCTCGGTCGGGTGCTGGCCGCTGCTGTTCTGCTGGAACTTGGTCAGGAAGGCCGCCGCGACCTGCTGCTGCGTCACGCGCGTCGTCATGGTCGAGAGCGGCGCCGTCGCCTCGTGCCCCACGGCATCGAGGTTGTGCTGCACCATCCAGGCCGCGACCAGGGCGAATTTGTTGGCGCCGACCTGCGTGCCGATCGGCGCCTCGATGTCCAGCGCGCGGGGCGCCTGGCCCTCGCGCTCGCCGTAGCCGGCCTGGATAAGGGTGGCGCAGGCCACCACGCGGTCCGCCTTCGCCGTCGTGGTGCCGAGCGGCTCCTCCGCGCTGCTGGGTGGCACCTGGCCGGCGCGGCCGCCGCACCCGGTCAGTACGGGCGCGATCACCGCCAGCTCGCCGCGATGCGCCGTCGTGATCGTGCGCAGCGGCTCCTCGGCCGGGTGGATCCGCGCGGGGCCGGTGTGCGTCAGCGGGATGAGGAAGGGCTGCGGGTTCTCGAGCACGAAGCGGCGCATGCCCTCGGCGATGCGGTTCATCGTCGCCTCGGCCAGCGGGCGCGGGCGGTCGAAGATGCTGGGGATGGGCAGTGACCAGTTGAGGATGGTGGCCGCCGCCACCCAGGGCTGGAGGCCCAGCGCCGCCGCCTGCTTGCGGGGCGCGTGGGTGCGCTCGGGCCAGGCGATGGGGCGGCCGTCGCGCCGCGCCACGGCGAAGAAGCGCCGGCGGCTGGTGGGCACGCCATAGTCCGCGCAGCAGAGGTCGCGGTCCTGGTAGTCATAGCCGAGGCCCTGCAGGTGCCGCACCCAAGCGCGGAAGATGCGGCCAAGGTGGCGCTTGTCCCGCACCAGCTGCTGCTCGCGCACCGGCACATGCTCGCCCTTCGCGGCGACGCTGCCGTCGAGCTTCAGGACGCGGCCGGTGGTGCGGCATCGCTTGGCGACCAGCGGGCCCCAGCCCCGGATCTCGCGCACGTTCTCGAGGAAGATGACCTCGGGCGCCGTCAGCCCGGCCCAGCGGCACACCTGCCACGCGAGCGAGCGGACGCGGGGCGAGCGCGGGGCGCCGCCCTTGGCCACGCTGTGATCGCGGCAGTCGGGGCTGGCCCAGAGGATCTTCACGGGGCGGCCGCCGGTGGCGGTGATCGGGTCCACATCGAAGATGTCGCCGCGGACGTGCCGGGTGTGGGGGTGGCGCGCGGCGTGGGCGGCCAGGGCCACGTCATCGTGGTTGTTCGCCACGGCGACGGGGCAGCCGGCCTCCTCCAGCCCATCGCAGGCCCCGCCGAGGCCGGCGAAGAGGACGACGGTGATGGCGTGGTCGAGCGGCCACTGGCCTTGCGGGATGGTGACGCGCTGGCGGCGCCGGCGGAAGGTGGAGCCGTCAGGCATTGGGGTTCCAGGGGATGAGGGGTTGGTCCGCGCGGACATAAAGCGGGTGACGGGGTGAGCCGTCCTTGGTCACTCCAAGGCACCACAGGCGGGCGCTTGTGCCGTCCATCAGTCGGAGGAACTGCCTCACCCGCTCGGGCCTTGCGCCGGCGCCCCAGGCGCACACGACGTCTCCATACTCACGCGCGGTGCGTCGCAGATGGTAATCGTTCTCGGGCCCCACGGGATCTAGCGCGCGCCATAGGGCGGCCGGATCGGTAGAGCGGAGCGCGTAGAGGTTCATGACGGTCAGGCCGGCACAGCCCCATGCCTTCGCGAAACCCCTGCACCGCCGGATGGTCGGGTCATCCAGCGTGGCATCCGCGGTGCTTGGGTTCAGCATCACGAACGCGGCGGTTCCGCGCTCTGGATGCCGCACCTCGCATGGCCGGTGGAGCGTGTAGCGGTAGAGGCCGCAGGTGCTGATATCGGCCGAGCGCCGGTCGGTTTCAAAGAACAGATCAGACATGCGCGCCGCTCCTCCGCGTCAGGATCTGGCCGCTGCCGGTGCAGGCGGCGCAGGTGACGCTCCGGCCGTCATGGCTCTTGGTGATGCCCTTGCCGGTGCAGACGTCGCAGCGGGTGCGGATGTGCTGGTCGGTCTCGATCGTCGTCGGCCGGCGCGCCTCTGGCATCGCGTCGAAGAGCGCGGGCGCGGGGTTGGGCTTGCGCTTCATGGCTGGGCGCCACCGAAGAGCGGCAGCGGGGCCTCAGGCTCCTCCGGCAGGGGCGCCAGGCTGGCGGGGTCCTCGGGCTCCAGCGTGCCGGTCTCGGCGCGGTAGCGGAAGCGGTGGGTGGTCCAGCGGAGGTAACGGATGGAGAACTCCCCGTCCTCCGGCTCGATCATGTCCACCATCTCCGAGACCGAGGGGTACGTGCCCTCTTCACCGATGATCCAGATATCCGTCGCCAGCGCCGGCATGGGGTGGGAAACCCGGAAGGTCTCGCCGCCTTCGCCGTCGTCCTCATCGAGGATGGTGACGGTGGCGTCGCCGAAGTTGTCCATGCGCTCCATCTCGACCAGCTCACCATCGGCCAGGGCGGCGCCCTCGGCCTCCTCCGGGGTTTCCTCCGAGGGCACTTCGCCGCGCTCATCCAGCAGGGCGTGGCCGCCCGGCACGATGCGCAGCCAGTCGCTCGGCTGGGCCAGCGGCGCCGGGCCGCCTTCGTCCAGATACATGTGGGGCACCCACTTCGGCGCGTTCATGCCGCGTCTCCCACCAACTGGTCGAAGAGCGTGGGCGCGTTCTGCTCGGCGCTGGTCAGGTGGCGGGTGGCCTGGCGCCAGTATTCCTCCTTCAGCTCGGTCCCGATGAAGCGGCGGCCAGCCTTCAGCGCGCCGTAGCCCTCGCTGCCGATGCCCATGAAGGGGCTCAGCACCACGTCATTCGGATTGCTGTAGAGCTTGATGGAGCGCTCGATGAGGTCGAGCGGCAGGGGGCAGATGTGCTTCTCGTCACCCGGCGCGCGGATGGCGTTCAGCACGTTGGTCTCGCGCGTGTCCATCCAGACGGGCGAGGCGTATTTCTGCCACTGGTCGAGCGGGAAGTCCTCGGCCGTGTGGGTCACGGGCTCGATCGCGTCTTCCTCGCGCGCCCACTTGCGGAAGACCATCATGTATTCCGGCAGGCCCTGGCGGGAGAAGGTGCTGTCGGTGCGCAACTGCTTGTAGAGCAGGCCGTGCGCCTTCGTCTTCGTCATCTCCCGCACCGGGCAGCGCCAGACGGTGATGCGCGAATGGAAGGTCCAGCCGGCCTCCTTGTGCGCCGCCACCAGCATGCCCGGGAAGTCGCGCAGGCCGGCATCGAAGCCCGTCTGCGTCTTGTAGAACACCAGGTCCTTGCAATGGACGACGCAGAGGCGGCCGGGCTTCGTCACGCGGTAGAGTTCCCGCGCGAGAAAACTGTAGTGCCGGAAGAATTCCTCATCGTCGGCCGAGTTGCCCATATCGGCGATGCTGTCCGAATACACGTAGAGGCCGCTGAAGGGCGGGCTGAACACGCTCAGATGCACGCTCGCCTCGGGCAGTTGCGAGATCACTTGGACGCAATCGCCGTGATAGGCGGCGAAGCGGTCGCCATAGCTGGCGTTCAAGCAGTCAACCATGCGGGCAGCCTCCCTTTGTGGCCTGGGGTGTAGTCACGAAGCTGGACGGAGCGGCCGAGCGCGCGGCGCATCGCCGCCGCCATCGCGGCCTTCATGCGGGCGTGGTCCTGCGCCTTGCGGTCGATGACGCGGCCGATCTGATCCTCGCCCTCGGCGACGATCACATGCGCGTGCACGTCGCGCTGCTGCCCGAAGCGCCAGCAGCGGCGGACGGCCTGGTACCAGGCCTCGTAGCTGAAGCTGCGGCCGACGAAGCCCATGCGCGCGCAGTGCTGCCAGTTCAGGCCATAGCCGCAGATGCGGGGCTTGGTGATGAGGTGCAGCGCCTGGCCATGGGCGAAGGCGGCCAGCGCCTCCTCCTTCGCTTCGATCGACATGCTGCCGCGCACCTCGATGGCGCCGGGCACGGCGGCGCGCACGGCGTCGGCCTCGTAATCCGTATCCACCCAGAGCACCCAGGGCTCATGCGGCTCGGCCGCCACCAGGCTGCCCGCGACATCGGCGCGGGCGGTGATGGTCTGGCGCTTCACGTCGTGCATGGTGGTGGCTGAGATGTCCGGCGCGAACAGGCCGTCCTTCATGGGCTTCACGTCGCCATGCGTCTTGTGGCGGTGGGAGATGAGCTGCGGCAGGACGTAGCGGCCGCCATCGAAGCCGAGATCCTCGGGCGATTGCGCCATGCGCGCCCAGCTCGCCATCCAGTCCCAGAAATCAGCCTCGCCGTGGTTCTTCAGGCGGTACTTGCCCATGCTGGTCTGGTCGGTGACGAACCAGCGCATCAGCATCTCGTTGGAGGGCATGACGCCCAGGAATTCGGCGTGCTGGCCGAGCTCCATGTGGTCATTCGGCGCCGGCGTCGCGGTGGCGGCCAGGCGGTAGCGGTGGCCCTGGAAGGCGTTGATCAGCGCGCGGCTGGTGGCGCCGGTGAAGTTCTTCAGGATGCTGCTCTCATCCAGCACCACGGCCCCGAAGGCGGCGGGGTCGAGATCCTCCAGCCGGTCATAGTTGCAGATGGAGATGCCGGGGCGGACCTCCTCCGGGCCGCGAATCACGCGGGCGTCATAGCCGAGGCGCTGGGCCTCCTCCTCGATCTGGCGGGCGACGGCCAGCGGGGTGAGGATCAGGGCGCGGCCATTCGTGCGCTCGAGCGCCACGTCCGCGAATTCCAGCTCGCAGCGGGTCTTGCCGAGGCCGGTGTCGAGGAAGAGGCCGGCGCGGCCCTGGGTGAGGCAGAACGCTGTGCTGGCCGCCTGGAAGTCCGCGAGGCAGGCCGCGAGCCTTTCGGGATCGGTGGGCGCGCCGAGGGCCGAGGCGCGGGGCGCCTTGCCGGCGAGGAATTGGGCGTAGGTGTCGAGCATGGCTCAGCTCAGCCGCATCGGCATGAGGCAGGCCGTGGCGCCCGTGCTGGTGACGCGGGCCGGCGCGTTCTGGCCGATGACGTGCATCGTGAAGCGCTCCGGCAGGGCGCGGCAGAGATCGGCGAGGTAGCGCGCCTGGAAGGCGACCTGCAGATCCGCGCCCGCCACCCATGCCGCGACCTCGGGTGGGACCTGGACCTCGGTCTCGCCCTCCTCGGCCGAGCGCGCGCTGATGGTGAGGGGGAAGTCCATGCCACCGCGGAAGGTGACGGGCAGCGAGGGCTCCCGCCCGATGGCGCGGGCCTGCTGCACCAGGACGGAGAGCGCGGCGGGATCGTGCACGTCCAGCAGGCTCCGGCCATCCTGCTTGGGGACGGCGCGGTTGTAGTCGGGGAAAGTGCCGTCGATCGCTTTGCTGTCATGCGCCCAGGTGGGACGCTCGACGCGCAGGCTGAGCTCGCCCTGCTTGGTGATCAGCATTGCGTCATCAGGCGTGTCGGCCAGGAGCTTCAGCAGTTGGCGCACCGCATCCTTCGCCACGATCATCTCCAGCGGCACGTCGCCCTCGGGCAGGGGTGCGCTGAGCTGTATGAGGCGGTGGCCATCGGTGGCGCAGGTGCGGAGCTCATAGCCTTGCGAGGCCTCCGTCACATGAAGGAAGACTCCGTTGAGGTAGTAGCGCGTCTCCTCCTGGCTCATCGCGTGCTCGGCGCGGCCGAAGAGATCCCGGAATTCACCGGCGGTGATCCGCCACTCGGCGATGGCCTTCTGGGTGTGGGGCTTGGGGAAGTCACTCGCCGGGAGCGTCTGGAGGCGGGCCTCCATCGCGGCGGTGGAGAGGATGGCGAGGCCGTTGCCTTCGTCGCGGCGCAGCGTCACCAGCGCATCGGCCGGCAGGCTTTCCAGAATGGCGTTGGTGCGGTGCGCGCTGACGGTGAAGGGCGAGAGCTTGCCGGCGCAGGGGGAATGGGCCGTCACGCGCTCCTCCAGGTCCGTGCCGATGGCGGTGAGCGTGCCGGCCTCGGCGCTGATCAGCAGATTGCCCAGGATGGGCACCGAGGGGCGCTTCTCGGTCGCGGTGCTGGCGATGGCGAGGACCTGGCGCAGGACGCCAGCGGGGATGTGGGCGGTGTTATCGGACACGTCGGGTCTCCATGGCTTGCTGGCAGGGGGTGCAGGTGCGGGCGCTGGGAAGCTCCTTGCGGCGCCGCTCCGGGATGGGCTCGCCGCAGACCTGGCAGTCGGGCGTGCCGGGCTGGCGCAGCTGGCGGGTAACGGCGCCGAGGCTCTCCGCGTGGTGGGCTTCGGTCAGCGCGGTCGCCCTGTCCATGTCGTCGGGCATCAGGTGCCTCCCTGTGTCGTCACGGGCGTGGGGTGCGCGAGGTGGGCCTCGATGCGCTCGGCCAGGGCGGCGTGCATGGCGGCGAATTGCAGGTTCTGCTGGGCGAAAGGCGTGCGCTCGGCCGCGCGATGCTCGGCCGCGACCTGGCGCAGCAACTCGCGCGCCTCGGCCAGTTGCTGGGCCACGCGGGCGGCGGTGATGCGCTCGAGGTCGAGCGTGCTGCGCAGCGTGCTGCTGAGCAGTTCTTCCGGGGCGCCGCTCATGCTGCCTTCGCCTTCTGCTCGGCACGCAGCTTGTTCACGATCTCCTGCGCGCGCTCCTCGCTCACGCCGTAGTCGTCGACCAGCTTCTTCGTGCCGAATTCCTTCTTGCGGAACGTCTCGCGGATCTCGTGCATGTCCTCCGTGGTCAGCACGACGGGGCCAGCCGTGACGACGGGCGCGGCGGCTGGGGCGGCGTTCTGCGGCTGCTTCGTGCGGCTGGCAGCGGCGCCGGCGTATTGCTCCGGCATGGGCTCGCCGCGGCGGTGAAGGCTGAGCTTGTCGGCCTTCTGCCGCACGGTGTAGGTGCCGGTGATCGGCAGACCGGGCAGTGCATTCAGGGCATCGTAAATGGCCTCAATCCGCATCGTGGTGGGGAACAGGCGACGCAGGAGGGCCAGGCGTTCCTCCGTCCAGGGACTGTCTTTGCGGAGGGCGCGGTCCTGCTTGGTGGGCTCGGCCTTGGGCTCGGCTTTCGACGGCTCGGCCAGGTTCTCGGCCACGGCGTCGGCTAGGCCGGTCTGGGCCTTCTCCTCTTCGGTATCAGTGCCCGCGATCTCGCGCTCGCGCTCCACGATCTCGATGTCAAGCTCGGCTTGCGTGTCGGTCAGCACCGCTTCGGATGGGCCTTCGACCGTAGGCAGGATCGCGGCCCAGCGGCTGCCTTGCCACTGGTTGCTGACAATCTCGACGGGCAGGCGTTCCGCGATGCCCCAGCATCGAAGCGCGCCGAGGATCGTGCCCATGAAGCGGGCCAGCGCATTGCCGTCGGCCGGCTGGTACCAGGGCTGTTGATCCGTGATGCTTCCGGAAGCCGCGTTGGCGTTCGCCTCCCAGGCGTTGAGGGCCCGCGCGAAGTCGGTACTCATCATGGCGGGCGGCGGCGCATCGCCGCGCGGCGCCTCGCGATCGAGGAGGGCCTGCGCGACTTCCTGCAGCTCCTCCATCACCATCATGGCGTCATCATCGCTGCCGAGGCGGACGCTCAGCGTGTTCATGTGCCGCGTGCACGCGATCCAGCCGCGCAGCTCCTCGCGCGAGAGGGTGGCGAGGGGGTGCGTCATGCGTCGCACCCCTTGCCGACGACTTCGCCGTGCTCGCCGGCGGTGAAGTCGCGCCAGTGGACGAAGCGCTCGCCATCGCCATGGCCGGGGCACCAGAAGCCCCACTCGCGGGCGCGGGGGCCAACGAGGAAGAGCGTCCAGGCGGGGATGGGGTTGCCCTCGGCGTCGCGGTGCAGCACCACGCGGTGACGATGCTCGGGCTCGCGCACGATCACGTCACCCACCTGGCGCTCGACGGCGCCGGTCGGGAGCTGCTCGATGTAGCCGCCCTTCAGGATGATGCCGCAGCTGGCCCAGGGGTGATCGTGCAGGGCTCGGTCATCATCGTCGCGCAGGAACTGGTGGAGGTAGCAGGCCGGGCCGTCACCGCGCGGGGTGATGAACCAGCGGCGCAGATACGGGTCGCTCTCGCCGCCGATCGTCACGCCGTGGGGCGGGTGCGGCGGGTTGTGGGTGAGCGTCGTATTGATCAGCCGGAACAGAATGTGATCGCAGAGGAATGGCGGCAGCCGGAAGGTGGGGATTTCGGTCATCAGAAGGGCACTCCGTGGGTGATGAGCCACGCGCAGGCGAGGCCGAGGGCGGCGGCGAGGGTCAGCTCTCGCCAGGAGGGGAGCGGGCGCCAGGACTTCATGCGCGCTGGCCCGGGCGGGGGTGGTCCGCGCGCTCATTCGCCTCGGCCGCCGCGATCAGCGCGTCGAGCAAGGGTGCCCAGCCCCAGCGCTCGCGCGCGGTGGGCATGGCGGCGCGCCACATGCGCAAGGCGGAGGACGGGACAGGGCAGGCGCGGAGCAGGGCCTGGGCGAGAGCGATGCGCTCGGCCTCGGGATCGGTCGGGAGGGGCGCGATGCGCGCGGCAAGCGTGGCATCGGCGTGGCGGGGGATAGGGGTCATCGGCCGGCCTCGGCCGCGACCAGGGGCCGCTCGGCGAAGAGGGGCGCCATGGTGCGCAGCTCACCCGCGCGGGTCTTGAAGACCTTGGCCTCGGCGTCGCTGGTCGAGGACTTCGCGGCTTCGTCCAGCGCGTCGGCCATCCAGAGGAGGTGGTCGCTGGTCGTGTTGGGCAGGGTGATCTGGCGCCGCATGATGAGGTGCAGCGCGGCGTCGGTGGGGTGGAGGTGGATCATCGCGCCACGCTCCGCTTCGGGCACCAGCCGGGCGGGCGGTCATCGCGCTGCCATTCCCAGCTGATGCGGCGCGGGCCGCCCTCGGTGCCCAGGCAGCGCGCGCTGGTGCCGTGGGGGCCGAGCGTGCCGGCATGGTGGTGGCGGGTGACCAGGTGCTGGCAGCCGAGGCAGCGCAGCGGCTCAGGCGGGGGCGGCGGCGGCGCGTCGTGCGCCGCGTTCGCGATCATCTCGGGGATGGTGAGCATCAGGGCCTCCAGCGCCGCGACGTGCGGCGATGGGACGAATAATGCACATGGTGCAAAACAAGCACAAGGGCTTTATTGCGCCAGATGCAAAATTCTCGCTATGATGATCCCGTCACTAACCAATGGAGGATGTGATGAACAGTGTTTCTGCGGCCGCATTCAGCGAAATGGAGTTCGGCCCAAGCCAGGATCAGCTGGCCGGTGGCCGGTGGCTGATGCAGGAGTGCGCCAGTCAGCCCTTTTCGATCGAGGCAGCGGGCTGGATGGTGGATGGGCGCGGCGGCTGGCGGTTTGTCATCGCGCTGGGGGATCAGCCGGACTGCTCACCCGCTTTTGCCTTCGCGTGCATTGCCGACGTGATGCACCGTGCGGTGCCGCCCGGCACCTATTCGGGGGCGCAGCCGATCGCTCTGAGAGATATCGTGGTGGTGGAGGCGCTATTGCCGCGGCGCGATGCGCTTAGCTCGCGGAGTGTCGGCGTCGGCTCTGCGTGACGCTCATCACCGGCCTGGAGAGCGGAAGTCGTTGACGACTTTCTGAGGGTCTTGAGAGGCAATGCGATCCTCCTGAGGGACCGCTTGCCATGTCTCCCACATCGCGTCGTAGGCGGCGCGATAGCGGGCGGCCACATCAGCGATCTGCACGGCTGATGGCCATTCTGCTGGATCAAGGCGCGAGGATTCGCGGGCGCGCGGGCGGGGGAGCGGGGTCGGCTCACCGGGTGCGGCGACTACGAGGCCGATGGGGTGCTCGCGAAGTGCCGCTCCTGTCGTCGAGATCAGCTTGCTCAACGCCGCCGCTTCCACTGCGGCCGCCCGCCATTCCTTGCAGGCCTTGGTGTAGGCCGATCCCGAATCAGACATCGCTATCTCCTTTGCACCCAGCGCACGACGGCTGCGGTCCGGAGGTGGACGTCCGGCCCCGCTTCCATCGTTTCATAGCTGTAGAGGCGCACGGTGCCGGGCGCGCCGCCCTTCATGACCTTCTTCACCAGGCGCTGGCCATCCATTGTCTCGACGACGCAATCCTCGTTGTAGAGGTCCTTTCTGTTGACGGGCGTCTCTTCGCAGAAGAGCACATCTCCGGGCCGATAGGCCGGCATCATCGATGTTCCAGTGACCCGCACTGCAACGGGACTGGCCATGCCCGGAGGCGCGGGCAGTATCTCTCCATCGTCTTCGAGCGGAAAGACGACAGCTCCCGCTCCGACAGTGCCGCACATCCTCGCGTAGCTCTGTTCCGTCAGGACTTCGGTTGGGTCGGTCACGCCGAGCGCGCGCATGATGGCAAGGAACTTGGTGGCGAAAATCGGCTGCGCGCCCGACTCATATCGGGAGACCTGCGAAGCTGAGCACTCGGCCTTGGCTGCCAGCTCCTCCTGATTCAGCTTGGCGGCGTCTCGCATGACGGTTAGCCGCGTAAACGGCCGCCCTGCCTTGACTTTCGAGGATGTCCGCGGCCTGCCCATGCGCCGATGGTCGGCGCTGCATGCAAAAAAAGCCAGAGCGTCAGATGCAAAACCCCTTCCCTTTGGGTTTTGCTTGTGGTGCAATATGACCATGACCCTCTCCGATTACCTCAAGCAGAACGGCATCACGCAGCTCGCCTTCGCGGCGCGGCTCGGGGTGCATAGCTCCACCGTCAGCCGATTGTGCCGGGGTGAGACGGTGCCCGAGGCCGCGCTGATCGCAGCCATCGCGCGGGAGACGGCCGGCGCCGTCCTGCCAAATGACCTGTTCCCCGCCGTGATGGCGCAAGTCCCGGTCGGTGATGCGCCGGCGCAGAAGAGCGAGGCCGCGTGATGCGAACCACCCGCACCGTTTCCCATCCCCGTTGGCCGGGCTTCCGGCTGAGCCCGCAGGATCGGCGCGTCATGCGCGAGGGTGCGCGCCTGGCGGCAAGCTGGGCCAAGCCGCCGGCTGCGCTGGCCGAGACGCCATTCCTGCGCGCCATCACCCAGTGGGGTGCGGCGGCAGGGACCGCCGATCCGGCGGCGCCGATTCTGGTAGCCCCTCCTCCGTCTCCCGCAGGCGCATAACCATGATGGCGCGGACAGCCTGGAACACTTCCCGCGATTCCACGTCGGGCCGCTCGCGGGCGCAGCGGTCCAGGAGAGCCTCGAAGGCTCTGCGCTGGATCGGCTGGCGGTCGGCAAGGCGGGCGAGCACGCGGCCCAGCACCAAGCCCAGCGCATCAATCTGCGCCTGCTGGCGGGCCAGTTCCGCGCGCGTCTCCTCATCCATTTCGGTTCTCCATGGTGGTGGCGGCGCCCCCATGGTGGCGAAGGCCGGGGCATGCGTGCAAGCGCATGTTCCGGCCGGGCGCGCCTGATGCCCGGGCCGGTCGCCCTGGCGGACCTGATCGCCGTCGCGCTCGCGCGCGTCACAGCGCGGCTGGCGGGGCAGGAGGTGGAGCGCATCGTCGTCATGCCGCAACCCTGCCGCGCCGCGCCACTGCATGCAGCCGGAAGCCGTCCAGCCGTTTTCGTGGAGCGTAACAATGTCCCCTCGCCGTGACATTCCCCAGCAGCATCGCAGTCTGAAGGCGCTGTTCCGCGTGCTGATCGCGCGTTGTGGTGGGTTGGATGCTGCCGCCACCTGCGTGCGCGTCGGCCGCTCCCAGCTGCACAACTACTGCGACATGAACAGCGACCAGTTCGCGCCGATCGACGTGGTGGCCGAGTTGGAGGCGGTGGCGGGTGAGCCTCTGGTGACGGCGGATCTCGCGCGGCGCGCGGGCTGCATCCTGCTGCCCGTGGTGGGCGAGGGCGACGGGCTGCTGGCCCAGGATATGGCGGCCATCGCCATCGAGATCGGCGACACCTTCGAGGCCTACGGCCGGGCTATGGGCAATGATGGAAGGGTGGATGCGGGCGAGGCTGAGCAGCTCGAGCGTGAGTTGGCGGATGTGATGCGCGTCACCAGCCGGGCGCTCAACAACCTCCGCAAGGCGCGCGCCTGATGAGCGAAAAGCAGTGCATCCTATTCAGCGCCGTCATGTGGTGCGCCACCTGCCGCTACGTCCTGCTTGTGCGGGGGTGCCAGTGATGGCGGCGGCGTCCCTGATGTTCGCCGCCGCCTGCGCGCTGGCCCTCTGGCTGCTGAGCGTGCTGCCGCGCTGGATGCAGGTGGTGGTGATCGGCGCGGGCCTCCTCGGCGCGGGCGTGCTGGTCGCGCATGCGGTGATCCGCCTCGATGGCGGCGTGCTGCTTGGCGCTCTGATGCTGCTGGCGGGCCTCTGGGGCCTCGACGTGATTCTGCGCGATCTGCGCGGCCAAATGAATTCTCCTTCCGGCCAAGCCCCCGGCGGCGCGCATGCGCCCGGTGAGGCCGGCGAGCGCGACGGCGAGCGACACGCGCCGATCCTCCCTGGCGTTTGCACAACTGCGGGGCGCGCCGGGCGCCCTCGCTCCTTTTCGGAGCGGGTTGGGTGAGCGCGCAGCTCCTCGACAGGGTGGACGTCTTCAAGCGCCTCCGCGCCGCGTGCAAGGCGGCGGGCGGGCAGGCGAAATGGGCGGAGCGGCATGATCTTTCGCCCGCGCATGTCTCCGAGGTGCTGAACGCGAAGCGTGATCCCGGGCCCGCCGTGCTGGACGCGCTCGGCCTGAAGCGCGTGGTGAAATTCGCGGAAGTGCGAAGGGTCAACGGGTGAGCGCGGCGCTGTCCTCCCCGCCTGCCGCGCTCTCGCCGGCCGCGCAGCGCGAGCTGGCGCAGAACATGCTCCTGGGCCAGCACTCGGTGACCTTTACGGCTGAATACACCGGCCTTTCCGAGAAGCGGGTGGACGCTATGGCGCAGGCACTTCGCGCGCAGCGGCGCATCCCGAAGGTGCGCCCATGAGCCATGCGGCCGAGAGCGGCGTGATGATGCCTGCCAGGCGCTGGCGCCTCTCGGCGGAGACGCGGGCCAGGATGTCGGCCGCGCGCGCTGGCGTGCCCACCGGGCGAGCGATCCAGCCGCCGGCGGAAGAGGTGGTGGTGATGGTGCGGCTCTATCCAGCGATGTCGCTGCGCCGGCTCGCCAAGCGAGTGGGTTATGACGTGAAGGTGGTGCGCCGGGCATTGGAGAAGGCGGGGGTGAAATTGCGCGCTCCTTGTATCCATGCGCGGCCCGATGGGGCTGCCCTGCATGACTGAGCGATTCATCATCCACACGATGGGGCAGCGCACGCCGCCCGCGAGCCTGGAGGCCGAGCAGGCCCTCCTCGGCGCCCTGCTGGCCAACAACAAGGCCTATGACCGCGTGGCCGAGTTCCTGCGGCCCGAACACTTCGCAGATGCGATCCATGGCCGCGTCTTCGCCGCCATCGCGCGTCGCGTCGATGCCGGCCGCCTGGCGGATGCCGTCACGCTCCGGCAGGAGTTCGAGGCCTCGGGCGAGCTCGCAGAGGTCGGTGGTGCCGCCTATATCGCGCAGTTGCTCGGCGCCATGGTCGGCATCATCAACGCGGGCGAGTACGGCCGCCTGGTGCATGACATGTATCAGCGCCGCCAGATCCTCGATGCATGTGAGGAGGCGGTGAACGCCGCCTATGGCGAGGGCGAGATGGACGCGGCCGCCATCGCCGATCGGCTGGATGGCGCGCTCCTCGCGCTGCGTGACGGTGGGGCGCATCGGCTGAAGACGATGGAGGAGGTGGCGCGCGAATCCGTGGCGAACGTAGCCGCCGCCGCTGCGCGGGGTGGTGGCGTCTCCGGCATCACCTGGGGCTATCGCCCGCTGGATCGCATGACGGGCGGGCTGCATCCGGGGCAGCTCATCGTGATCGGTGCCCGGCCCTCGATGGGCAAGACCGCGCTCGCCGTTGGCGTCGCGGCGCGGGCGGCGGCCGAGGGGGCGCGGGTTCTCTTCGTCTCGGCCGAGATGCTGGCGCGGGGTGTGGCGGATCGCGTCGTCGCGGCAGTCTCGGGTGTGCCGCTGGATTCACTCCTGCGCGGTGGCAGCTTCAACTCGGAGGGGGGCTTCCAGTCCTTCGCGCCGGATGGGTGGGAGATGCGGGCCATCGGCGAAGCGGCGCGGCGCGTGTCGCAGCTGCCCATTCTCTGGGATGACGCGCCGAGCATTCCGCTTCCCGCCATCCGCGCGCGGGCGCGCGGGATGCGCCGCAAGGGCGGGCTTGACCTCATCGTGGTGGACTACCTGGGCATGCTGGCGCCGTCCGTCGCCGCCAAGCGGCAGAACCGCGTCTATGAGGTGAGCGAGCTGGCGTCGGGCCTGAAGGCCCTGGCGAAGGAGCTTGAGGTACCGGTGCTGCTGCTGTCGCAGCTCAACCGCGGCGTTGAGGGACGGGAGGAGAAGATGCCCGGGCTGAGTGACCTGCGAGACAGCGGCTCGATCGAGCAGGATGCCGATGTCGTCGGCTTCATCCATCGGCCGCACTACTACCTTTCGCGCTCGATTCCGACGCGCAAGGGCAATGAGAGCGGCGAGGCCTTCGAGGCCCGGAAATCGCAATGGTATCTCGACTGCCAAGCGGAAGAAGGCAAGGCCACGATCCTTCTCGCCAAGCAGCGGCAGGGCCCGACGGGGCCGGTGCGGCTGCACTTCTTGGATCAGCTCACCTGGTTCCTGAACAGCGCGCCGAGTGCCGAGCGCGGATCCGAGCCTGTCGTGCCGGGCCTGCCGGAATAACCCAAGAAACCCAAGAGGACGCCATGGCGAGCCGCTGCACCTGTGATCGTATCGAGGCCCTGCTGGAGGGGTTGCCCTGGTTCAAGGCGCTGCCGGGCGGCGCGCGCTGGCTCTGCTTCAAGCTGGTGAAGTTGATGGCGACGTCGGCCTATGACGGCGCGATCCCGTATTCGGATGCTGCTCGGGTTTCGATGTTGGTTTCCATGGAGGTAACCGAAACCGAAACCTATCTGGAAACCCTGTTGGAAACCGGATTGCTGACGCGCGATGCCGCGGGCCGGCTGCTCTGCCCGGCGATGGAGGGCGTCTCCGCCAGGGCGCGCGCCGCGCGGGAAAACGGCAGGAAAGGCGGGCGTCCGCGCAAAGAGCCGGCGCTGACGCCGCAGAATGATCCGCGCCAGGTGGTGGCAAAGCTGCCCATTTCGGGTGGGCTTACGAAACCCAGCGAAACCCAACGATGGGAGACGCCAAGCGCCGGGGTTCCGCCGCGCACTACTACTACTGTTAGTGAAGTAAGAAGTAGCAGTAGTGGCCTCAGTCCCGAAGCGTGCGCGCTGGGGCGCGAGGCGATGGAGGTGGCGGGCCTCGTCGGGCGTCGCATTGACTGGCGGCCGGCGTCCGAATGGCTAGCGAAGGGGCACACTCATGCGCACGTCATCGCCGCGATCCGCTCCCGCGTGGCCAAGCCCGGCTACGAGGCGAGCCGTGTCAACTCGCTGCGCTACTTCAACGATGTCCTGGGAGAGGCAGCGCCGCCGCCTGTGCCGCGCGACAGCACGCCTTGGCTCGATGCGTTCGAGGCCTGGGAGCTCGGCGGAAAGATCGGCCCGGCACCACGGCTCGAGGACTTCCGAAAGGTGGCGTGACCGCGGTTGCAGAATATCTTGGGAAGGGGAAAGAATATGCTTGACCAGGCTCGCGCAGCCTCGCTAACTGACGCCTCAAGGCAGGAGCCGTCCACCATCCGGGACGTTTCCTGCGGCAGCCGTGGTGCAGCATGGTACTGCGCCCAGATCCAGCCGGGCCGAGAGCTCGCTGCCTTCGATGATCTGACCCATCCTAACAGTCCGAACAAGCGAGTGTGGGCGGCCTATTTGCCGCATGTGCTGGAGCGCCGTTGGAGTCGGGAGCGTGACGGCCGCGAGCGGAGCCGGATCGCCACTGTCCTGATGTTCCCAGGCTACATCTTTATCAAGTTCGACGTGCGGCGCGATCCCTGGCCGAGGCTCTACGGTGTTCGAGGCCTCCGCCATCTAATCTACGCTTCACCTGGTCAGCCTTACGCCATTTCCGAAGCGCAGATGGCCGATATCCGTGCCAAGCAGGCATCGGAAACCGCGAAGCTCGAGGCTGAGATCGCCACGCCGTTCCCTGCGGGTGAACGGCTCAAGGTTGTGGCGGGTGGATGGACAGGGATTGAGGGAGTTTGCCTCTGGTCCAGCAAGGATCGCGTTCGGATGCTCATGAGCCTGTTTGGCCGCACCTTCGAGCAAGACCTCCCGCTCGGCCGGGTTAAGAGCGCATGACGCGGTTCCTGCGCCCGGCGCTGGCCCAGAGTGACACCAGGTCTGTCCGGCCAGCACCCAAGCAGCGGGCCTCGATCTATGGCACGGCCGAGCATCAGGAGTGGCGGGCCGCTGTCGTGCACCGCGCGGCCGGGATTTGCCAAGGCAAGGGCTGCTGCCGCTCGGGCGTGCGACTCTTCGCCGATCACATCGTTGAGCTGCGCGACGGCGGCTCCCCTTACGACCTCACCAACGGCCAGGCCCTTTGCGGCGCCTGTCACTCTCGCAAGACCGCCGCGGCGCGGGCGGCCCGCCAGCAGGGGGGTGGGGGGGGTCAATCTCTGGGTGGTGGGGGCCAGTGACCGCTATAGGGGTCACGCACAGGTTTTTTATTTAATCCGAGGAATTCCAGGAGGGTAGCATGGCGGTTGACCATCAACGCCCTGTGCGAAAGCGAGGCCGACCTCCACATGAGCCAACGGCTGAGCTGCGAGCCCGCGTTGCGCGGTTGACCTCGGAGGGAAGCACGGTCGCCGTTATCGCCAAGGCGATCGGTCTGTCTGAACCCACCTTGCGAGTCCACTACGAGCGTGAGCTGCAAGCTAACAAGCCTCACGCGCCGCTTCCCTTCGGCCCAGATGAGGATCTCGGCCAGGCGCCGCCTCGCCACACCAACCCCGGGGGCCGCCCCGAGCACATCCCGACCGAAGAGAGCCGCCAGCGAGTTGAAGTCTTGGCCGCAACCGGCATGTTCGCCTGGCAGATCGCAGCCAACCTAAAGATCAGCGAGCCGACGCTGCGCCTGCATTACGGCGAGGAGCTCCTCCTCGGCGCATCGCGCAAAAAAGGTGAGATGCTGCTGAGCATGTTCGATGCCGGTAAAGGCGGGAACGTGGCTGCGATGAAGGGCTTCCTGGCCGCCTGCCGCGAGCATGGCGACACCCCTCTCGAGAACCGCGCGCCCAAGGCAAGCGAGCCCAAGCTGGGCAAGAAAGAGCAGCAACTGATAGATGCCCGCTCGCCCAACGCGAGCACCTCCCTCGGCGCCCTGATGGCCAAGCGCCTGGGCCTTACCGACGGACACTTGAACTAAGTCATGTGGGACCTGTCCTGTCGTGACTGGGAATCGCGCATTCGCGACCGCCGATCGCTGATTCCGAGCCTGCCACTGATCCGAACAGAGGCAGAGGAAGCCCTAGATTTTTTTGATCAACTGCAGCTGCCTGACGTGCCTGGGAACCCGTATCTCGCGGAAGCCGCCGGCCCCTGGTTTCGCGACATCGTAGCTACAGCTTTTGGTTCCTGGGACCCGGTGGCTGAAGAGCGGATGATCCAGGACATCTTCGTCCTCGCACCCAAAGGGCAGTCCAAGACCAGCTACAGCGCCGCTCTGATGTTGACGGCCATGCTCATGAACAAGCGCCCGAAGGCCGAGGCGCTCTTCGTCGGGCCGACGCAATCCATTTCCGACCGCGCCTATGAACAGGCGGTCGGCATGATTGAACTGAGCCCGGATTTGAAGGCGCGTTTTAAGCCGCGCGATCACCTGAAGACAATCGAAGACCTTTTCAATTCATCCACGCTGAAGGTGAAGACCTTCGATCTCAACATCCTGACAGGCGCCATGCCGTTCATCGTGCTGCTCGATGAGATCCACCTGCTCGGCAAGAACCAGCACACCAGCAAGCTCCTCCGTCAGATCCGCGGTGGACTCGGCAAGCGCCCCGAGGGGCTGCTGATCATCACCACGACGCAGAGCGATGAGCCGCCTACCGGGGCTTTCCGCGACGAACTGATCATGGCTCGCAAGATCCGGGATGGAGCTTTCGACGGTCAGATTATGCGGCCCATGCTGCCCGTCCTCTACGAATTCCCGCCTGACATTGCCCGTGACCAGGGGCTCTGGGAGAACACGGACAACTGGTCGATGGTCATGCCCAACCTGGGGCGATCCGTCCGGCTGAACATCCTCGCTGCCGACTGGGAGACGGAAAAATCGAAGGGCGAGCACGCCGTCCGCATCTGGGCGTCGCAGCACCTGAACATCGAGATTGGCCTGGGCCTCCGCACCGACGCCTGGATCGGCGCCACCTACTGGGAGCGCTGCATCGATGCGGAGATCACGCTGGATGCGTTGCTTCTCCGCTGCGACGTCATCACGGCCTCCCTCGACGGCGGCGGCATGGACGATCTGCTGGGCCTTTGCCTCCTGGGCCTCTGTCGCGACACTGGGAAGTGGTTGGCTTGGTTTCATGCGTGGGCGCATCGCATCGCGCTCGATCGGCGCAAAGGTGAGGCGGCTCGCCTCCTCGACTTTGCTGAGCAGGGTGACCTGACCATCGTTGAGCAGCCAGGCGCTCATGTCGCCGATGCAGTTGACTATGTGGAGCGGGTCTTCAAAGCCGGGCTGCTCGGTGGCGTTGGCCTCGACAGCTACGACATCAAGGACATTGTGGCAGAGCTGGCGGACCGCGGCATCTCTGGAGAGACCATCTTCGGCGACCAGTCGGCCGACCTGGTGCAGGGCATCCCGCAGGGCTGGCGAATCTCCGGCGCGATCAAGACTACGGAACTTAAGCTGGCGGCGCGGAAGCTGCTTCACGCGGGCCGGCCGCTGATGAGCTGGTGCGTCAGCAACGCGAAGGTGGAGCCGAAGGGCAACGCCATCAGCATCACCAAGGCCGCCGCCGGTACGGCCAAGATCGACCCGCTGGTCGCGCTGTTCAACGCCGTCGAGCTGATGACGCGAGATCCGCAGCCGGGCGGCGGATCAATCTACGACGATCCAGCCAATTTCGATGACGAGCTCGAGCTGCAGGAGGCGGACGACGATGACGACTGAACCCCGCCCCGGCTTCATGCGCCGCATCGCTGCCCGGGTCTCGCGCTGGGCCGATGATGTCCGCCCCGGTCGCATCGCGGTGGTCAGCCGTACCCAGGCCGGCGTCAGTGTGGACGCCGAGACCGCGCTTAAGAACGCCGTGGTCTGGGCCTGCATCCGCTATCTGACCAACGCCGTCGCGCAGCTGCCCTGGCGCGTGGTGCGCGAGGAGCGCGATGGCGACAAGAAGATCCAGCCGAGCCATCCGGTGGACTCGCTCATCAACAAGCGCCCCTGCCCCGAGATGGGTGCCTTCACCTGGCGCCAGACCATGCTGGGCAACGCCCTGCGCTACGGCAACGCCTATGCCGAGATCGAGCGCGACATGGCCGGCCGCCCTATTGCCATGTGGCCCCTCCACCCCTTGCGCGTGACGCCCCGCCGGCGGATCGACACCGGCGCCCTCTACTATGACGTACAGGGTGACGGCGTGGGCCAGAGGGTCGAGCTCGAGCCGCAGGACGTCTACCACCTTCGCGGCTTTGGAGACGGCCCCGTGGGCTACAACGTGGTGGAGTACGCCGCGCAGAGCATCGGCTGGGCGCAGGCGACGGAGATTTTCGGGGCCAGCTTCTTCGGCGAAGGCATGAACCCGGGCGGCATCGTGGAGGGCGCCGGCAGCCTGAAGAAGGAAGGCTTGGCCAGGCTGAAAGCAGAATTCAAGAAGCTCTATCAGGGCCCTTCCAAGGCCAACCGCACAGTGTTCCTGGATGCGGGAATGAAATGGACGCCAGTGAGCGTCCAGCCCGACAAGGCGCAGTTCATCGAGACCCGCCAGCACCAGGTGGAGGAGATCTGCCGCTGGTTCGGGGTGCCACCTCACAAGGTGATGCACATGCTGCGGGCCACCTTCAACAACATCGAGCACCAGGGCATCGAGGTTGTGACGGATTCGGTGGTGCCCTGGGTCCGCATTATGGAAGACGAGGCGGACTGGAAGCTTTTCGGCCAGAACCGTACGGGCCTTTCCACCACCATGGACCTGGCGGCGCTCTTGCGCGGCGACATGAAGTCCCAGGCCGAATACTTCGCCACGCTGACGCAGAACGGCATCATGAACCGCAACGAGGCCCGCGCGCGCCTCGGCATCAACCGCGGCGGCCCCGATCTCGACAAGTTCACCGTCCAGGTGAACCTCACCACGCTGGAGCGCATCGGCGAAGACGCGCATCCACCTGCGGCTCAGCCGCAGCCAGGCGCCGACCCGGCGCAGGACACCCCGACCACCACATAGGAGGCCCCGCGCATGGGCGCTGGCTATCGCATGACCGCCCGCGGCAAGGCCGAGGCGGAGGTGCTGCTCTACGAGGATATCGGCGGCTGGTTCGGTGGCGTGACGGCCAAGGACTTCTACGCCGACCTCCGCGCACTGGGGCAGATCGACACCCTGAACATTCGGATCAACTCCATGGGCGGCGAGGTATTCGAGGGGCTGGCGATCTATCGCCACCTGGCGGAGCACGCCGCGCGCAAGGTGGTGCATGTGGATGGCGTCGCGGCCTCGATCGCGTCGATCATCGCCATGGCCGGCAGCGAGATCCACGTCTCCGAAGCTGGGCGCATCATGATCCATGATGCCTCCGGCGCTTGCTGGGGCACGGCGGAGCAGATGCGCGAGACGGCCGATCGGCTGGAGAGCATCACCGGGAGCCTGACCGACATCTACGTCGCCCGCACCGGCGTGAAGCGCGAGCAGGTGCGCGAATGGATGCTGGCCGAGACCTGGTTCACGGCGGATGAGGCCGTGAAGGCCGGCATGGCGACGAAGATCGCCGCGAATGTGCGCATGGCCGCGCACTTCGACCCGCTGAAACACACTCACATCCGCCGCCCGCCGGCTGATCTCGCCACGGCCACGCCGCGCCCGGTGCGCGACGAAATGGCGGCGAAGATTTCCGCCATGCGCGCGCGGCTCATCCATCCCGCCCGTTGAGGCGGTCACGACGGGGCATCCCGCCCCTTAACAGGCCCGCTCAACGGCGTCTGCCACAAGGAGAGACCATCATGTTCATCAATCGTCGGCAGGCGCTGATTCCTGCCTCCGTCCTGGCGCTTCTGTCGATGCCGCGCGAGTACTTCGCGGGCGTCGTTGCGGATGCCACCATCGCAGCGCACCGCGAGCGCCAGCAGGAGTTGGTGCAGTCGAGCGAGGCCGTCATCGCCCAGGCCGATGCCGAGCGGCGCGAGCTGACCGTCGAGGAGCGCAACACCATCGCTGCCAACGCGGCCGAGGTGGACCGTCTCGAGGGCGAGGTCTCCCTGCGCGAGCGCATTACGGCCCAGGCCGGGCGCCTGGCGCAGCCGCACGGCCGCCGCACGGCGCCCGAGGCCACCCCGGGCGATGCAGCGGGCGAAGAGGGCGATCCCGCCCCGCGCCCGACGGCACAGGGCCGCCAGCATGGCGTCGCCCCCATCCCCGCGCAGCCGCGCGCCCAGGCCGCCGGCACTCATGGCTTCCGCAACATGGGCGACTTTGCCCTGGCCGTGCGCGTTGCCTCCGCGCGCGGGGGCGATGTGGATCGCCGCCTGACCAACGCCGCCGCTGGCACCTTCAGCCAGGAAAGCGTCGGCGCCGATGGCGGCTTCGCCGTCCCGCCTGACTTCCGCGACCAGATCATGCAGCGCATCTTCGCCGAGGACTCGCTCCTCGGCCGGTGCGACCAGCAGACTGCGAACGGCAATTCCTGGACGGCGCCGGTGGATGAGACCACGCCCTGGGGCGCCAACGGTGTGAAGGCCTACTGGGAGAGCGAGGCCGCCGCCATCACGCAGAGCAAGCCCAGCCTGCGCGAAATGAACGTCCGCCTCCACAAGCTGGCCAGCCTGGTGCCCGTGACGGAAGAGATGCTGGAGGATGCCGGCTCGATCGACGGCTACCTGCGCAGCAAGATGCCTGAGGCGCTGGACTGGACCACCTCCTTCGCCATCGCCTGGGGCACGGGCGTGGGCCAGCCGCTGGGCTTCATGCGCTCCGGCGCGCTGGTGACGCAGGCGGCGGAAGGCGGCCAGACGGCCGATACCATCGTGGCGGCCAACATCGTGAAGATGTACTCGCGCATGTCCACGCGCAGCCTGCGCAGCTCGGTCTGGCTCATCCATCCGGATGCGCAGCCCCAGCTGTTCCTGCTGAACAACGCGAACCAGAACATCTACATGCCGCCCGGTGGCCTGTCCCAGGCGCCCTACGGCACGCTCTTCGGCCGGCCGGTCATCCCGCACCAGGTGTGCGAGACGGTGGGCGACGTCGGCGACATCATGTTCGTCGATCTGAGCCAGTACCTCGCCGTCCGCAAGGCTGGCGGCATCCGCCTGCAGACCTCGATGCACCTCTGGTTCGACCAGGATCTGATGGCATTCAAGGCTACGCTTCGCCTTGCCGGCCAGCCCTGGTGGTCCGCGCCCATGTCCCCCCGCGACGGCAGCAACACGCAGTCGCCCTTCGTGACGCTCGCCGCGCGCTGAGCGTGACGGGCCGGGGCTGAGGGCCCCGGCCTTTCCCCTTTCATGGGCGGTGCGCCGCCGACGCAGGAGACTTTCCGATGTTCAACGCCAATAGCCTGTTCGCCGAGCAGGCGAACATCATCGCGGGCGTCCCGCTCGATATGGCTGGCACGCCCGGCCTCGCCACCGGCTGGGTCAGCCTGAAGAACTACGAGCGCGCGACGATCGTGCTGATCCGCGCCGCCAGCGCCTCGGCCGAGGGCGGCACGATCACCCTGCAGCAGGCCCAGGCCGTTGCCGGTACCGGCGCGAAGAACCTCGTCGCCATCGACCGCGTGAACCGCAAGGAACACGCGAGCGCGCTCGGCGGCGTCGGCACCTGGACGGAGGTCACGCAGGCCGCCGCGGCGACCTTCGCGCTGACCGCGCAGTCCCAGGGTGCCTATGTCATCGACGTGGACCCCACCGACCTGGACGACGTGAACGGCTTCGACTGCATCCAGGCCACCGTGGCGGATGTGGGCGCGACGGCCTGCCTTGGCACGCTGTTCGTCATCCTCTGGGGTGCGCGCTACGCCCCGCCGCTCTCGCCCGTGGTGGACTAAGCCATGGCGAAGCGCATCCGCTTCACGGCTGATGCGGTCTACGAGACGGAGGGCCCCGGAAAGGGCCCCCGTTTCGCGGCCGGTTCCAGCCACGAAATGCGGGATGATCTGGCGCGACGCTGGATCAACCGCGGCGTCGCCGTCGAGGAGACGGAGGCCGAGTTCAAAGCGCGCGAGCGTGCCGACCGCAAGGCCCAGGCCGACGCCGAACGCGCCGCTCGGGAGGCCGAGGCGGAAACCTCGCGCCTCGCCGCAGAAGCCGAAGCCGCCGCGAAGGCTGCCGCTGAAGGCACCGCCCAGGGCGGCGCCGCTTCCTGATGTCCTCCATCCTCACCACCATCACCCCCGCCACCGTCACGGCCCTGACCGACGTCCCGTCGGTGCAGGCCGAGCTCGGCCTGACCGGGCAGACGGAGGCCGGCTACCTCCGGGGGCAGATCGCGCAGGCTTCGGCCGCGATCTCATCCTGGTGCGGCCGCGCCTTTGCGCAGGAGACGGTGCGTGAGGTCTGGCGTCCCGATCGCTGCGTCGAGAGCCTCAGCCTCGCGCGCTTCCCGGTGACGAACATCGCCAGCGTAGTCGAAGACGGCACGACGCTGGCGAGCTCGGACTACGAGGTGGATCCGGATTCGGGCCTCCTCTACCGGCTCATCTCGGATGAGCGCACCGCCTGGCGCGCGCGCAAGATCACGGTGCAGTACACCGGCGGCTACATCCTGCCCGAGCAGGCCAACCGCACCCTCCCGCACGACGTCCAGCGCGCCTGCATCCTCATGGTGAGCGCCGCCTACCTCGCCAAAGGCCGCGACCCCATGCTGCGCAGCGAGAGCGCGCAGGACGTCGGCCAGGTTTCCTATCTCGACCCGCGCACGGGCATGGAGGCGATGCCGCCCCAGGCCGCCGCGCTGCTCCAGCCCTACCGGGTGCTCACCGTATGAGCATCCCGCGCGCCGTGCTGCGCGTCGTGTCCCGCAACGGCCGGCCGATGACGCTGCGCCGCCGCGTCGGCACTGCGCTCACCACCTTCACCAGCGCGAGCGTCACCGGCTTCCTGGTCAGCTACAGCGCCGGCGAGGTGGTGGGCCTGATCCAGCAGGGCGACGCGCGGGTCACCATCGGCCCCGACGTGGGCGCGCTGACGGCCCCGCGTGACAACGACAGCCTGGTGATCGACGGCAAGTCCTGGCGCGTCATGGGCGTGCACACCTTGAACCACGGCGGCGCAGCGGCCGGCTGGCGGCTCTGGGTGCGGGGCGGCAGCACATGACCACCGCCACCGCCTTCACCGCCATCCGCACCCACCTCGAGGCGAACTGGTCCACCACGCCCCTGGTCTTCGACAACGAGACCTACGCCCCCGCCGACAACGTGCCCTTCGTGCAGGTGCAGATCACGGGCGACCTCTGGGACCAGCACTCGATTGGCGCCGGCAACCGCCTGGAGAACCGCTGGGAGGAGGAGGGCGAGCTGCTGCTCTCCGTCATCGTCCCCACCGGCACCGGCAGCCTCCTCGCCCGCCAGCATGCCGAGGCGCTGGCCAACATCTTCCGGGGTCTGAACCTCGGCGACATCGAATTCCGCGACATCAGCATCGGCCTCGGCGTCGCGGCCGAAGACCGCGGCCCCTGGTGGCTGCTGCCGGTGCGCATCAACTGGATCAGAGGATGACCCCCATGCGCGTGCTGAAAGACATCACCACCCCCACCCGCCGCATCCCGGTCGGCACGGACATCACCGAGGCCGATCTGGATGGCCCCCTGACGGTCGCCGACTGGCAGCGCCTCGGCCACCTCGAAGCGCCAGCCCCAGCGAAGGTCGCCAAGGGCACCGCCCCCGCCGTCGCCCCCACCGAGTCCGCGCTGAGCGACTGACCCTTCCCGGGCTCCGTCCCGGCTGCCCCATCCGGCCCCTGGGCAAGGCCGAATCATCCCTGAGACGGAGCCCTCTCCATGACCGACACCTCCCGGCTGCAATTCGGCGGCGTCAAGGAAACGACCCTCGGCACCACGCCGACCACGCCCCGCATGCGCAGGATGCGCATCCTCGGCGAGAGCCTGAGCTACGCGCCGCAGTCGGTGACGAGCGAGGAAATCCGCGATGACCGGATGACGGCCGACCCCATCCTGGTCGGCCTCGCCTCGACGGGTGGCATCACCTGGGAGCTGAGCTATCCCGTGCAGGACAGCCTGCAGGCCTCCATCTTCGAATCCGCCTTCTGCTCCTCCTGGAGCAACATGCCGGTGCGTGACAATGACGGCGTGGCCGACAGCGTGATCACCGATATCGGCACGACCGCGAACACGGTGGTCGTGACCACGGGCCCCTCCTATGTGGTCGGGCACCTGGTGCGCCACACCGGCTTTGCGGTGGCCGGCAACAACGGCCTCTTCCCGGTCACGACCGGCGGCGCGACCAGCTACGTCTCCGCCGGCGCCAGCTTCACGGCCGAGACCGCGCCCCCCGCCGCCGCCCGCTCCAAGGTGGTTGGCTTCCAGGGCGGCACCGGCGACATCACAGCCACCGCAACGGGCCTCGGCAGCACCACGCTGAACTTCACCACGCTCGGCCTGGCCGTCGGCCAGTGGGTGTACGTCTCTTCGGAAGGCGGCAACTTCAGCTTCGCCACCGCTGCCTGCCGCGGCTTCGCCCGCATCACTGCCATTTCGGCCACGGCCCTGACTCTGGACAACCTGCCCACCGGCTGGACGACGGATGCCGGCACCGGCCGGACCATCCGCGTCTATGTGGGGGACCGCCTCCGCAACGGCACGTCCGAGGTGGGGCTGACGCTGGAGCGTGGCTTCCTCGGCCAGACCGTGCCCTCCTACATCGCGCAGCGCGGCATGATCGTCAGCCAGCTGGAGCTGAGCCTCGCCAGGAAGCAGAAGATCACCTGCAGCGCCAGCTTCATGGGCATGTCGGGCGGCGTCAGCACCACCTCGCTCGATGCTTCCTTCGATTCCGCGCCGGATTCGGGCCAGTTCCAGGTCTTTGCCGGCTCGGCCAACGTCGCCCGCGTGGCCGAGGCTGGCGCGGCGCTCACCGCCCCCAACTGGTGCAGCAGCCTGCGGGTCTCGGTCAACAACAACGCCCGCATGATCGAGGCGGTGGACAGCATCACCGCGGTGGACATCGGGCTCGGCAGCCAGGACGTGGGGTTGCAGGCCGAAACCTATTTCGGTGACGCCTCGCTCTACTCGAAGGTGCTGGCCATGACGCCGACGCGGGTGAGCTCGGCCTTGGTGAAGAACAACCAGGCCATCGTCCTCACCGTCCCGCGTGCCACCCCCACGGGCGGCAATCCGAACGCCGCCGGGCGCAACCAGGATGCGATGGTCTCGCTGTCCCTCCAGGCCAGCTTCGACAGCGTGACGAACAGCCAGATCGGCATGGACCGCCTCGAATACTACGCCTGATCCCCCTCCGTGCGCGCGTCCGCCACGGAGGCACCGCGCGCTGGTGAGGGGCCGGAGATTCGCGGGGGTCTCCGGCCCCATTCCTGCAACCCCGCATCCCCGAGGATACCCGCATGAAGATTTCACAGGCCCTGCGGCCGATGGACGCGATCGAGGATGGCGTCTGGGTTCAGCCGGTGCGTGAGGCGCCGGAATTCCGCGTCAAGGCCCGCATCCGCTCGCAGAAATACCACAAGCGCATCGCCCTTCGGAATGCCGAGTGGGGCCGCATGTACGGTGCGGTCGGTGCGCCGAATGATGTCGTGCTGCGCGCCCAGGCCACCATCCTCTTCGAGGAGTGCATCATCGAATTCGAGGGCCTGGAGCCCTGCGCCGAATTCCCCGATGTGAGCATGGATGCGGTGAAGCGCTACTGCGGCACGCTCCAGGGCCAGCCGCTCTATGTGCACTTCCTGACGGCGGTGGAGATGGTGGACGGCCGCCGCGCCGCCGATGCCGAGGAGGCGGAGGGAAACTCCGAACCGTCCTCGAATGGCAGCTAGGCCGCTCGGGCACCTCCATCGCCTTCCTACGCGACGTCGCGGCCGAGGGTGACGAGGACGCCAGCGCCGAGCTGGCCCGGCTGATCCCCGAAGATCCGCCGATGCTGGATGGCCGCTGGCTCTGGCTGTGGCGCGCCTGGGAGGCGCTGCAACCCTCCCGCCCCTACATCACCCCGGGCATGAGCGGCATCCTGCTGCCCCTGCCCTGGCCCTGGGCCGTGATCGAGGACTATGCCGAGCGGACCGGCTGCGGCGAAGGGGAGCGCGCCATGCTGCACGACGTGCTCCGCGCGCTGGAGGCGGTGCAGCTGAAGCACGACCGGGAGGAGGCGAAGCGGGCCATGGAGAAGAGCGGCGAATGAGCGGCGCGCAATTCGCCCGGGAAATCCGGCTGGCCTTCAGCGCGGATATGCTCTGGTCGGACATCGTCAAGGAGGTGGCGCCCCTCGCCCGCGCCGATCGTGACCAGGCCATTCGCGCGGGCGAGTTCAGCGCGGCCTACGACACCTTGGTGAACGGCCGCGAAGGCGCGCGGGAGGAGAGCCTCCAGCCCGGCGGCGCGATCGTCTATCGGGCGCGCAGCCTGGGGGCGGCGGTGGGCCTGGCGCTGGACTATCTTCGCCGCAACTCGCCCGACCGCGTGACGCGGCAGGGCAGTGCGCATGCCACCACCACGCGGTACCGGGACAGCTTCATGGTGGGCATCTCGCGCGGCGACCAGGCCGGCCGCGCCATCCCGGCCGAGAGCTTCGACCCCGATCTGGTCTCGGCCGATGCGACCGAGGCCTTCGTCTACAACCTCCAGCCCTTCTCGCGGCAGGTGGACGTGCAACTGGAAGGCTCGCGCCGGATCCGCTTCAGCATCGAGCCGGGGATCTTCAACCGGGCGGCCGCCTATGTGCGCCGCGCCTATCCGGATCTCCAGGCCCAGCGGATCTACGACCTGGACTTCCCCGGCAAGTATCGGCCTCGCTATGCCAAGGCCAGCGCGTTCCAGAGCCCGGGGCTGATCATCCGGGCGGGTTAGCGGCGCGCCTGGTAGGCCGCCCAGCACTGATCGCGGGCTTGGGCCCCAGCGATGGCCCCCTCCAGGTTCAGCAGTGATCGCTGACTGAACATGGAAGCTTCGATCTGCTGACCGAGGGCAATGCACTGCGCCGCGGCCATCTGATCCTGCTGGCCCTGGCGCTGCTGAGCGTCTTGAGCCAGCTGCTGCCGTCTCCTGACCTCGACAGCATCCGACAGTCTGGCCTCCTCCGCGCGAATGGCAGCCTCGCGGGCGCGCTGATTAACAGGGGGCCGACGCTCGCCAGGTGCGAGCGGAATGGCGGCGGCTCCATCCACGTTCGCTGTCGCGGCTCTGGTCACCGCGACGGCATAGTCTGGAGAGCCAGACAAGGCCCGCTGAAGTAGCTCGTACTCGCGTAGCGCCTTCACGATGCCCAGATCACGTTGGGCCCGCTGCGCAGGTGTCATTGCAGCCTCGGCGGCGGCTCGAGCCGCCTCATTCTGAGCTCTCATGGCCGCGGCCCTCGCCTCGCCTTCCGCAAAAAAGCGAGCCTGCTCCTCGGCTGAAACTGGCGCTCGCCCGCAGCCGCCCAGCATCGAGGCCAGTGCCACAACGGCCAGGGTCACCACCCGCATCCGCAACCTCCATTCGAAAGGGGCATCGCCATGGCACGCATCGGCCAGCTGATCTATGCCCCGGAGGTCCATGATAAGGCATCCGGCCCGCTCAACGCCATCAGCCAGGCGGCCGAGCGTACCGGCGCCAGCATCGAGCAGCTCGACACCCGCGTTCGCCGCAACGAAGCCAGCTTCGACAAGGCCGCCGCCCGCCTCGATGTTGTCGAGAAGGCCGCCCAGCGTGTCCAGAAGACGACTGGCGACCTCACCCGCACCATGGAGGCGGCCGAGCGCGCCGCTCTGGCCGAAGGCGTGGCGCAGGACCGCCTCAACGCCGTGCTGACCTCCGGCGCGGCCGCGCGGGAGGCCGCAGCGCTCCAGGCCGTGCGCGGACTGACTGCGGAGCAGCAGGCCGCCGCTCTCACCCGCGCCGGCTATGCGAACCTCGCCGCCCAGGTTCAGGCCACGGCGGCGGCGCAGGCAAATGTCGGCGTGCGGGCCTCGCAGGGCCTCGCCGCGGCCAATGACAACGCGGCAGCCTCCTCCGGCCGGATGCGTGCGGCCCTCGGCCAGGCCGGCTTTCAGGTGCAGGATTTCGCCACCCAGGTCAGCATGGGCCAGAACGCGCTCATGGCGTTCGGCGTGCAGGGCGCGCAGCTCGCCGGCGTCTTCGGGCCGACCGGCGCCATCGCCGGTGCGGCGCTGATGATCGCCGTCATCGCAGCGCAGTTGCTTGGCATGGGCGAGAATGCGCAGGAGGCCGAGCGCCGGATCGAGAGCGCCTTCAACGCCATCAAGGCGGATAGTGAGGGCGTCCGCGACGTCATCAAGGAAATCGGCGACCTCTATCTGACCGCCGCGGAGCGCGCGCAGGCCCTGGCTCGGGCCCAGCGTGACGTTCTTGCGCAGAATGTGGACCTGCGCCTCTCCAACTCGATCCAGTTCCAGGACGCCGCCGCCACGCGGATCCCGCAGCTCGAGCGTGAGATTGCCGTGCTGGAGCGCCGTGCGGCGGTGGAAGCCGATATCGCCCGCCGGTCCTCGCGCGGTGGCCTCGGCGCGCCCGTGGATCAGACCACCGACACCACTTCGGCCCTTTTCGTCGCCCGGTCGCAGCTGAATGGCATGCGCGCCGAGATGGACCTGATGGATCGGCGCATTCGCGAGCTGAATGAGGCTCGGCAGCGCCTGGCGAATGCGGGAAACGATCAGGGATATGGTGCCTACGGACCGGACGCCCCGCGCGCAGAGCGCGCCCGCGCCAGTGTCGAGCGCCTGAGCGAAGCCGAGCGCGAATATCAGCAGATCATGCGCGAGGCCGAAGGCCAGATCACGCGCACCCTGACCGAGGAGGAGAAGCGCGCCAATATCCTGGATCGCCTCTCCCAAATGCTGGCCGAGGGCAGCATCACGGGCGACCAGTACGTGGCGGCCATGGAGACCCAGCGCCGCGCCGTGGCGGCGGTGGCCGAGCAGGAGCAGCAGCGCGCGAGCGAGCGCGCCGCACAGGAGGCTGCTCGTACCGCCCAGCGTGCCGCCGATACGATTGAGCGCCAGAACCAGCAGACCACCGATTCCATCGTGCGCTACGGCGCTGATCGCTTTGCAGACATGTTCAGCGCCAACTCGCGCGGCTGGGCCGGCATGCTCGACACGTTCCGCTCCACCTTCCGTTCCCTCATGGTGCGGCTGGCGGCGGAGGCGGTCATTCGCCCTATCATCGCTCCGGTCGTTCAGGGACTCGGTCTCGGCCAGCTGTACAGCGGTGGTACCAGCGGCATCACCAGCCTCCTCGGCCTCGGGGGCCGCACCCTCGGCGGCCCGGCCGGTGTGGCGGACCCAGGCAGCACGCAAGGCGCACTGAACCAAGCCGGGCAGGCGATCGGCCTTCGCGCAGCGGGCAACTTCGGCGGCCTTGGTCAGGCATTTACCGGACAGGGGCTGGCGAACACGGGCTATGGCTGGATCGACGGCGCGCTCAACGCATCCATCAGCTCGCCCACGCTGGCCTCGACCGGGTATGTCGGCGCGGGCGGCTTGCCCATCGTGGACGGCAGTGCGGGCCTTTCCGTCGCCGGCGGCATCGGTGGCGCGCTCGGTATCGCGGGCGGCGCATACGGCATCTACAGCGGCCTCCAGCGCGGCGGGCCGGGCGGCTACACCACGGCGGCGGGCGGCCTGCTCTCCGCCGGCCTCGGCGCCGCCACGCTCGCCGGCCTGGCTGTCCCCGGCATCGGCTGGGCCGTCGCCGCCGGCCTCGCCATCGCGGGCGCGCTCATGCCCGGCCAGCAGGCCAGCGGCCGCGGGCAGCTCGCCCGCGTGGATCTCGGCCGCGGCAATACGAGCTTTGACGGCCTCGACGGGGACCGCTTCAGCCAGGGCAACCGGGACGCCGCCACCAACACGGTCAGCAGCATCGCGGACCTCACGCGCCAGATCGGGGCGAAGCTCGGCGGCGCGACCATCGGCGGCACGGCATCGGTCGGCGTCACCAGCTCGCGCGGCAGCGGTCCCGGCACGCTCTACATCGACATCAACGGCCGTAAGGACCAGTTCGCCAACGACGAAGCCGGCAGCAAGGCCCTGGCCGAGGCCGCCGCGCGCTTCGTGCTGGAGGAGTTCAAGTCGCAGGGCGCGGCCCAGGGCGACTACGCCGGCATCCTGGCCGCCTCCGGCAGCGTCGAGCAGCTGAGCCAGAACCTCGACTGGTACGAGAAATCGTACAAGGTCATGATCCAGTCGGCGGAGGCGACCAACGAATTCGCCCAGGGCGTCGCGGCTCTCCGCAAGCCGTATGACGACGCCATCGGCAAGGCGCGCGAGCTGTCCCTGGCCGAGGGCGTGCTGGTCCAGAAGCGCGACGAAGCCATCGCCAAGGCCCAGGCCGCGCGCGATGCCGAGGTGCAGGCGCTGCGCGATGGCGTGACCTCGCGCGGCATCGCGGCCGGCGTGGTGGCGGGTGACCAGGGCGCGCTGCTCTACGGCGCATCCGTGGCCGGGCAGGCGCGCCAGGCCGCGGCCGAGGTGGAGCAGCTCCGCGCCCGCCTGCTGGCGCTGGGCGAAACCTCCGATGCGGTCGCCAAGGCGGTCAAAGATCTTGAGGCCGCCCAGGCGGGTGAGGCCGCGATGCGCGAAGCGGAGCGTGCGCGGCAGGTCTCCGATGTCGGCCTCTCGCTCGGCGCGCGGCGTGAGCGGGCGCGCGGCAACAACCTGGCCGCCGATCTGATCGAGTTCGACCAGCAGGCCACAGCGCAGATCCGCCAGGCGCGGGCCGAGATGGAGCGCCTCGGCCTGACCTCGGCTGATGTGGCGCAGGTGGTGCTGGCGACGGAGCAGACGCTGGCCGAGGAGCGCCTCGCCCTCGTGAAGCGGTATGCCGACCAGGCGGCCGATGCGCAGATCTCCAGCGCACGCAGCGTGCTGGACTGGCTGAACAACCAGGCCCTCGGCGCCACCTCCAGCCTCTCCCCCACCGCCCGCCTGGCCGAGGCCGAGCGCCAGTTCAACGAGGCGGTCAACAGCGGCGATTCCCGCCGCCTGACCAGCGCGGCCGATGCGCTGCTGCAGAACAGCCAGATCGTCTTCGGAGGTGCCACGGAAGCCTATGCCCAGCGCGAGACATGGACCCGTCAGGTGCTCATCAACCGCGCCACGGCCGCCACGAATGACAGCGCGGTGGTGACGGCCATCGCGCAGCTCGGCGCCGTCTTCGCCCAGCAGTTCGATAGCCTGCGCGCCGAACTCGCGGCCCAGACCGGTGAGAACCGCCGCCGCAATGATCGGGTGACGCTCGCATGATCGGCATCCTTGGCGCATCCATCCTCGGGGGCCGGGGCAGCGTCCCCGCGCTGCCGAGCTTCGACCTCATCGCCCCCAATCAGCCCAGCATCTCGGATGCCGTGCTGCTGGTCGAAGCGCGGGGCACCGATGGCAGCCTGACCGTGACCTCGCGGCCCGAGATCCTCGGCGCATCCATCCTCGCCGCATCGCCCGTGACGGTCACGGGCGGGACCGTGCCGCTCGACTGGTCGGACCGGGACTGGACCTCGCTGCCCAGCGACACCAGGCCCAACATCCACTTTGCCGGCCGCGCGGCCGATGTGACGATCGACCGCGCCCTGCCGCTCCGCCCCGATGGCGCGCGCCGCGTCGCCGTCGCGGTGGGGGATCTCGGCCTCAGCAATGGCGACGGCGCGCTGGACGCGACGGCGCGGGCGCTCGCCGTGGATGGTCAGCCCGTGACGCTGAGCCTGCTGCGCTCCCGCGCGGCCCCCTATGCCGAGCGGCGCGTGATCTTCCGGGGCATCGGCGCCGACTGGCGGCCCGAAGCGCGCTCGCTGCGCTTCCGCATGCGGGACCTCTCCTACACGCTCGATGTGCCGATGCTCGGCACCTATGGCGGCACGGGCGGCGCCGACGGCAATGCGGACCTGAAGGGCAAGCCCATCCCGGAGGCGTGGGGCATCTGCCGCGGCATCGCGCCCTTGGCGCTGGGCGATGGCGGCACGCAGATCTACCAGCTGCACGCGCGCCAGGTGCAGGGCATCCTCGCCGTCTATGTGCGCGGCGCCCCCATCGCGGCGGGCACGCAGCGGGCCAGCTATGCGGCGCTCGCCAGCGCCAGCACGGCGGGCGGCACTTATGACTGGGTGATCACGGCCACCGGCAGCTACATCCGCCTCGGCAGCAATGTGGACGGCACGGTGACGGCCGATGTGCAGGGCGATGCGAGCGACGGCTACGCCAGCACCATCCCGGCCATGATGCGCGACATCCTCACCCGCGCGGGCACGCCATACAGCGCGGCCGGATTCGCCAACCTCGACGCGATCTGCCCCGGCACGGCCGGGCTCTACCTGCGGGAGCAGGTGACCTTCGCCGAGGCCCTCACCCGCCTCGCCGCTGGCGGCGCGCTCTGGTGGGGCGATGACGGCACGGGCGTCATCACCGGCAACCGCGTCGCCGCCCCCTTCGGCAATTCCGGCCTGCTGTTGGATCAGACGGTGATCGTGGCTGATGTCGAGCCGCTGGAGCCGCCCGCCATCGCCTGGCGCGTCACGGCCGGATACCGCCCCAACTGGACGCCGCTCTCGGGCGCCGATCTGGTCAGCACCCTGACCGATGCGCGCCGCCTCGAGCTGACCGAGGCGCGGCGCAGCGTGGTGGCGGTGGATGCCGCCCGGCGCGGCCGCAACAGCCAGGCGCTGGACATCAAGATCGAGACCCTTCTGGACAATGAGCTGGAGGCGCAAGGCGTGGCGCAGAACGTACTGGCCCTCATGCGGCCGGGCCTCGGCCTGTTCCGCGTGCCCTGCAATGCCTTCGGCCTCGGCATCCCGCTCGGCGCGCAGGCCCGGCTGGTCTGGCCGCGCTATGGCCTCTCGGCCGGGCTGGATGTGCGGGTGGTGGGGCAGACGATCCGGGGGCGGCGGGCTGACCTGCTGGTGATCGGCTGATGCCCGCGCTCCTCTCCTGGATCAACTGGCTCGACCGCGCCTCCGCCGTCATCACGGCGGACGGCCAGGCCGGCAGCCTGGGCCCGACGCGCCTGGCCGAGGCGCAGATCCGTGCCCGCTGGCGCAGCGCCCCCGGCGTCGTGACCCCGCAGCTCGACGTCGATTTCGGCGCCTCGCGGGAGGTGGGAATCATCGCCCTCGCCCAGCCCGACGACGCGGGCGGCGTGGATGCCGATGGCGAGCCGCGCGGCTGGATGGCCGGCACGGATACGGTGCGCCACCGGCTGGACGTGACGACGCCCGGCGCCGGCGCGGTGCTCGATACCACGGCCATCGCGGGCGGCTGGCGCGCGGGCTACGGCATGCACATCCATCAGCCTGTGGCACCGCTCACGGCGCGCTACTGGCGCTGCAACCTCGACGCCGCATCGCTCGCCAGCGTGCCGGGCTTCGTGGATCTCGGCCGCGCCTGGGCCGGGCCTGCATGGCAGCCCTCACGCGGCAACATCGAATATGGCTTCGGCGAGACCTGGGCCGATGGCGCGGAGGTCTCGCGCAATGCGCGCTCGGGCCTGGAATTCGTGGATCTCGGCCCCCGCCAGCGCGTGCTGAGCTTCGGCTTCCCCGTGCTGACCGAGGCCGATGGCGCGCAGATCCGTGAATTGCAGCGCATCGCCGGCCTGAACCGCCAGGTGCTCTTCGTGCCCTTCCCCGGCGCGGGTGCCGAGAAGGCCGCGCCGGTCATCGGCCGGCTAACCGAAGTGCAGCCGATCACGCTGCCGAGCTTCGCCCGCTACGCCGTGACCTTTCAAATCCGCCAGTCGCTCTGAGGTGATGCATGCTCGCTGATCGCGTCCTCCATACCACCACCACCACGGGCACCGGCAGTTATGACCTGGTGGACCCGACAGACCCGCTCTACCTGAGCGCGGTCGCCTCGGTCGGCTCGGGCAGCCGCTTCACCTATGCGGTCGAATTCGGCGGCGCCTGGGAACTTTGCGATGGCGTGGTGACGGCGGGCAGCCCCGCCACGCTGACGCGCAACCTGATCCGCTCCAGCACGGGCGCGCTGATCAACTGGGGCGCTGGCACCAAGACGATCTACAGCCTCTCCCAGGCTGATCTGCAGCGCTTCGGCGCGGTCGGCGCGGTGCCCACCGCCGGCGGCACGGCCAATGCCCTGACGGTCACGCACCTGCCGCCCATGCGGATCCGGCGCGTGGGCATGGAGGTGAACTTCGTCCTTTCGGCGACGAACACCGGCAATATGACGCTGAACGTCGATACCCTGGGCAATGACCCGCTGCGCCGGGCCGATGCCAGTGAGGTGCCGCCCGGCCTCGCCTATGCCGGGTTGCAGGTGAAAGCCCGATGGGATGGCACGCAGTGGCGCGCGGGGCCGGAGCTGAACACGGGCGACATGCTGCTGCCCGGCTCCGGCGCCGTCACGGCCGTGGCGGGGGTGGATATCCTGCTGCCCGCCCAGTTCAACTTCTTCGAGTTCGATCTCTCGCTTTTCCTGGCGACCGACACGGCCCAGATTGCCATCCGCACCAGCACGAATGGCGGGTCGAGCTTCGACAGCGGCGGCTCCGACTACCAGATCGCCCGCGCCTTCCACACGACCTCGACGACCTGGACGGCGGATGGGCCGACGCTCAGCTTTATCCCGCTCAACCCCGGCACGGACAATGATTCGGCGTCGAGCGTGTTGGTGCAGGGACGCATCGTGCCGGGCGGTGGCGGGCGACACCCGCTGATCAATTCCTTCGCCGGGGGCGTGTTCGATCTGGGGGCTGGGGCGTATCCCGGCGTCGCGCTCCACAACGGCAGGCGGGTCAGCACGACCCGCATCAATGCCATCCGCTTCTTCGCGACTGGCGGCACCTTCACGGGGCGCATCTCCGTTCGGGGGAGGGTGTGATCCGATGAGCACTGGCCCCGCCTACTGCGCCTGGTCCGTCTGGATCGGCAACACGATCACGCGCCGCGTGCAGCTGACCGACAGCGCCGGCGCGATTGACCTGACCAGCTCGCTCCTGGTGCTGACGATCACCTGGCCGGGCGGTGCGCTGACGCTGCGCAGCGATGACAGCCCGGCCTCCGTCGTCAAGCTCGACCAGACGGACCCGCTCACCAAGGGGTGGTTCGCAATCACACTGACCCCGGCGCAGACGCGCTTGCTGCCGATCGGCGGCGGCATCCGATACGAGCTCGAGCGCCGATGGAGCGGGACGGAGCGCAGCTACATCACGGGCGACATCATCGCTCAGACGGAGAACAACACCGATGGTTGATGTGGTGCGCGTCGAGGATGACGGCTCGGTCGTTGTGGTGGATGGCGGCGAGAGCATCGTCGCGCAGCAGGCCGAGGCCGCGCGCGATGCGGCGCTGGCGGCGGCGGATGGAGCGGCGGCAGACGTAGCGGCACAGCTAGCCAATGACCTGGCAGCCTCGGCCGCGCAGGCGCTGAGCGCGCAGGCGGCGGCTCAGGCGGCGGCGGCGGCCATACCGGCCCTTATGAACCGGACCTCCGGTCGTCGGGCAAGCGACACCGCGCTCTGGACTGTGCTGCGGGCAACGCCGGCCTGGGGCTTCGGGGTGCGCGGCGATATCGAGCAGACCCTGGCCGACACGCTGCGCTTTGAGTTCGACCCCGCGACGCTGGCCCCGCTCGGCCCGGCCGGCTCAGGCTCGCGCACCAACGCGCTGCTTTGGAGTAGCGACCTGACGCAAGCCGTGTGGCGCAAGGTCAATGCGACGGTCGCGCTCACCACCGGGGCCGACGGGACGGCGAACGGCGCGAGCGTCATCACGGCAAGCGCCAGCGATGCCTGGGTGGCCCAGTATGGCTCGGGTTCGGCGGCAGGAAGCCACGGCTTTTCCATTGCGATCCGCCGCCGGACCGGAACGGGCGAAGTGCGCCTCTCTCGCGGGCAAACCACTGGCGGCGCGGCGGCTGGGCCTGCGCTGTTCCAGTCGGATTTCAGCTCTCCTGCGGGGTGGACGTTCGGCACTGGTTGGGCCGTTCCTGGGGGCCAGTTGGTCGGTGCGGGCGTCGGCACGGCCAACGTTGCCAGCATCAGCTTGCCCGCCGCGCTGGTTTTCGGCCTTGCCTATGCCGTCACCTATACAATCGCGTCGATTTCGGGTGGAGGCGTTCGGTTTCGCTTCGATGGCGGCACTGCGGTCGAGGGCGCGACCCGCTCAATCGCAGGCACTTTCACCGATGTGATCCGCCGCAATGCGGCGCACACGCAGCTGAGAATCTTCCCCCAGGCGGCGGGCGTCAATGTCGTCATCACGAACATCACCATCCGGCCTTACATGCAGCCCCCGCTCGCGCTGACGAACCAGTGGCAACGGATCGATCTGGGGCTGGATACGACAACCTCGCTGCGCCCGCAGCCGGCCATCGCGATCTATCTTGCCGCCCCTGGCGACCAGGTCGAGATTGATTTTCCTCAAGCCGAGCCCGGGCCGTTCGTCGGGCCGATCATCGGCAGATCGCTCGCCTCTCCCGCTGTCCGCGCTCAGAGCGTGGTGAACATCCCCGTGCAGCAGCTGGGCACGGAGATGGGCTATCGGCAGGGCATGCTGCTCCTGGACGTGGCCTCGCAACCCGGGCCGTTCAGCAGTGCGAATGACCCTGACTGGATGGGGATCTGCTCCTGGGGTGACGGCACGGCCGACGAGCGGCTCGGCGCGGTGATGAACCCGGCCCATACCTCGATCGAGGCGAGGCTCACGGCAGGCGGCATCGTGCGGACCCCTTCGGTCGTGATGATTGCGCCCCCTGCCGCCAGCGAGGTGTTCCGGGTCGCTATCTCCTGGAACCTGGACGCGGTGAGCCCCGGTGTGGGCTGGCTGCAGATCTGCGCACGCGGCCAGCAGGGCAGCAAGGTCGTGCTCACCGCGCTCCCCCGCGGCGGCCTGCTGATGCCCTATCGCTGGGGCACGTCACACCCGGGCAGCATCTATCTGCCGGGGCTGGCCCCACGGCCCGCTGCACTGTTTGACGCTCCGGCCGCCGCCCTCACCGCATGACCTGGAGAGAGTACATGTCCTGGACTCATGTCGCCTACCGCTTCGCAGACGAGGCCGCCTGGCTGTCTGCCCTGGCCGTTGAGGGCTGGGCGTCTGGCACGCCGCCCGACATCGCGCTCGTCGTCTCGGGCACGCTCTATGAGCCGCAAGCCGATCCTGCAGCCGAGCCCGTCGCGCTGCCCGGCTGGCACGTCGCCGCCGCTTTCCGGGACCGCGCGCCGCCTCGTGCCTGGGCCGCGCTCGAGATCGACCCGCCCGCGCAGATGCCCGTCTTCAGCCGCGCGCTGCCGCCCACGCTGGATGACTATGAGGCCGCGATCCAGGCGCATATCGACGCCACGGCGGGCCAGCGCGGCTATTCCAGCGGCGTCAGCTGCGCGAGCTATGTCACCGACCCCAACCCAGCCTGGAGCGCCCAGGCCGTTGCGTTCGTGGGCTGGCGCTCGGCTGTCTGGACGCAGGTCTATGCTCAGTTGACTGCCGTGCAGGGCGGCGCGCCACCGCCCACCCTGCGCGGGCTGATCGCCGCGCTGCCTGCGATGGAGTGGCCGGCATGACGAAGACGGCTCAGACCCTGCTTTCGAGTGTGCTGGAGCATGGGGTCAAGATCGCAATCGGCTTGCTGATGACGGGCATGCTCTGGGTCCACACGACCATCATCGAGCACTCGCAGCAGATCGCCGCGCTCTCCCGTCGCGTCGATGCGGAGATGCACGCGGAGATCGTGCGCGTCCGCACTCGGAGCGACGAGGCCGATGTTCGCATAGAGCAGCGCGTGCAGACGGTGGAGGTCACCGCCAGGGCGGCCGAACTGGCGGTGGTGGATATCCGCCGGGCGATCCAGGGCATCGAGACGGGCATCGTGCAGCTGAATGCGCTGCTCCGAGAGCAGGCCAGGCCGCGGCAGTGACCCGCCCGCCGATCTCGCGGACCATTTGGCGCATCTGGCGCCGCTGAATTCCCCACAACATCGAAGGAGTATCGCCATGCTTGAAATGGTGCAGGCGCTCTGGCGCCCGGTGACTGGATTCGTGATGTCCGGCGTGGTGCTGGCCATCGCCCTCGGCTGGCTGCCGCCGGGGGCCGAGGAGCATGCCACCTCAATCCTCGCCACGGCCGGCGCGGTCCTCTCCGCGCTCACGGCCTCGCGCGCTGTCCAGCGCGTGCAGGAGGTGAAGGCCCAGGCGGCGCCGGTGGGCGTGCTGCTGGATGCTTTGGGCAAGGTGAAGCCGGCGGAGGCTGAGGGCGTCGAGACCGTCAAGCAGCAGCTCCGGCAGATGCAGGCCGAGCTGGCGCGGATCGGCCAGGCGGTGCAGCGGTGACCCTCCCGCACGTCGTCATCCCGCCCCATGCGCCCGAGCGGCGCCTGGGCGATCGCGTGCTGCGCCTCGGCGTCGCGCGCGGGGCGGATGTGATCTGGCTCCAGCAGCGCCTCGGCGTTGTCCCGGCTGATGGGTGGTTCGGGCCCGTCACCATGGCGGCCGTCGTCGCGTGGCAGGAGGATGCGGGCCTTCTCGCAGATGGCGTCGTCGGCCCCGCCACCTGGCGCGCGCTGGGCCTGGTCGAGCCCGCCGCGCCGCCGGTCTTCGTGCCGCCGCTCGCGGTGGATGGGTTCACGCCCATCGTCACCCGCGCGCTGCGGGCCGTGGGGGCGCGCGAGCCCGAGGCCTGGGCGGCGGTGCTGGCCGGCGACATGCAGCGCCACCAGATCATGACCGTGGGCCGCCTGGCGCCCTTCCTGGCGAACATCACCCACGAGACGGGTGGCTTCTCCCGGCTGGTCGAGAACCTGCACTACACCTCGGCCGAGCGGATCATGGCCATCTGGCCGAAGCGCTTCCCGACGCGCGAATCCGCCCTGCCCTTCGTGGCCAATGCGCCGGCGCTGGCCGAGCGCGTCTATGCCGGGCGCATGGGCAATGACCAGCCGGGCGATGGGTGGCGATTCCGCGGGCGCGGCTGCTACCAGACGACGGGCCGGGACAACTACACCAGCCTCGCGCGCGTGCTGGGTGAGAAGGTCGAGGTGCTGTCCGGCGATGCCTCGCCCCTGGAGGGCCGCGCCGGCGCCGCGCGCTCGGCCTGCATCTTCTGGAGCAGCATGAACGGGAACCGCCTGGCCGACGTCGGCGACAGCGCGGAGATCCGGCGCCGGGGCAATGGCGGCGAGATCGGGCTGGAGGATGTGCTGGCGCGAGAGGGGAAGATCAGGGCGGCGCTGGCCTGAACCTGTAAGAGATGCTGATGAGTTCAAGCCCGGCCGGGGAAACCCGCGCCGGGCTTTCGTGATTCCGGGGTTATCGGACAGTTTCAGCGGCGGGCGCTTTCTCGGGAATGTCCTCCCGCGCCTCCGTCCGCATGATGATCTGGCCGTCATCGCCGTGGCGGCCCTCGGACCATTGCATCTGGACCTGTTCCCAGCATCGCGGCGCCATGTCGGGGCGGGTGTGGCTGCACCGAAACCGCAGGTCGAGCCCCGTCATAGCGTGCTGCCGCGCCAGCGCCACCACGGCGCGGGCAAAGGCCCGGTGTTCATCTGTGACCATGGGTGGCTCCTGGGCGGGGGTTACTTGGATGAGAACAGGTAGGCGACGGCACCAACCGCCAGCGCGAAGAAGGCGAGCGACCCGATCAGGTCAATAAGCTGGGCGTCAGTCGGCATGTCGGCCTCCGGGGTTAGGTGGAAACTGGCCGGGCGACCCGGCAGCACGCCAGCGCGAAGGGCGTGAGTGCATGCCATTCGTCGCCCGGCTCCACGTCATATTCGGAGTTTTCGCAATCCTCCTCCGTGGCTGGGCGCGTAGTGGTCAGGCCGGCGGCCTTGAGCAAGTCCTGTGCGTCCTGGCCGTCCATCTCGGCGCCCTGGAACGCCACGTCCGCGACGGCATCGGCAAGCAGTCCGATCACGCGCTTCATCTCAGCTTCGGTCATGTCGGCTCCTCGCCGGGGTTTTCGGTTGCGCATCCTAAGCAGGGGTGTGTATGGTGTGCAAGATGTTTATCAGGAGTAAGGTGTGTTGACCGCCGCAATGCTTTCCGGGCAGGGTGCCGATATGGCCCCATCAGCACCCGGAAACCGCCTCCAACTCGTTGTCACGCCGGAGTTTCTGGCCGCTGTGGATGACTGGCGCCGAAAGCAGCCCGACCTGCCAAACCGTAGCGAAGCAATCCGGCGCATGGTCGAGCAGGTGTCCAGAAACTCTGTCCAGAAACCTTCCGCGAGTGTGTCAGATGGCGGCTGCGAGACAGGGAATGGCAAGCCATGAGTGACGCCCAAGAGCCGACCATCGGCACGCATCCCTGTGTTCGGTTTCCCCATTGCTTCTGCTGGCTCAAGGCGCGCGGCTACTGCCAAGCGCGTGAGGACGCCAAGAAGGGAGAGAGTGCCAATGCCCGATAGCCCCAACGAAACGACCGGCGCGGATCGGATCAAGCTCGCGCACGAAATCGCCGTGAAGCTTTGGGATGCCGGCCAGCGCGGGCCGGATGGTCTGGCCGTGATGGGGATGGCGCTCGGCATCTACATGGAAGCGCAGGAGGGCGCTCATCGTGAGATGAAGCCGCTGGCTGACGTGATGTGCCAAGTGGCGCAGGAAATCTTTGACCGCTTCCAGCAGGCCAAGAAGATGGAGCCCGGAAATGGCTGACACACCCGACCTGAAAACCACCGCCAACCGCGATGACCCGCTGTGGGCAACCATCTTCAACGCCTTGCCGGCCGAGGCGCCGAACGGGCGGATGCTCCTGCCATCATGCCGCGCGAGGATGGCAGATGCGGCTTGGCTGGCGGATGCCGCTTGGCTGGCCGCAACCGCAACAATGCTTCAGCCGGAGGCTCTGCCACATGGATGACCAGTCCAAGACCACCGACGAGGCAATCCAGCGCAAGGCGGCGCTCGCATTCGCCCGCACAGTCGTGCCCGGCCTTAAGGACGAAGACCTTTACCGCATCCACGATGCTTGGGGCGGCTACTGGCAAATCACTGTGCCGAGCGGGGGCGGCTTTATCCCCTACCAGTTCGGCAACCGGCCTCCCAAGGAGCTTGCCAATGTCTGACCCCGTTCCGACAACCACCATCCGGCGGGCCAGGGCGACGCTCGAACGGTCTGGCTGGATCGTGCTGCCGCCGGCGCCGCCCGCGCCCATGATGGCCGATCAGTGCGAGTATCCAGACCGTAGGGGCGCACCCGGCGAATGCTGCACGAACCTGACCCGCCGGAGCCGCAAGACCAGCCATGGCTGGATGTGGCTTTGTGCCGAGCACATCAGCCAGCCGGAAAGCCGGCTGTTCGATGAGAGGTTGACCTGCCATGCCGGCTGACACACCCGCCCACCAAACCACCCCTCACGCCCGCCCGCCTGGGTAGCCCTTCGCGTAGCCCGAGGCGCTGGTCTGCACGTCGTCGCGCAGCTCGGCCTCGATCGGCCGGGCGCCGCACTTCTCGCACCGCAGCCGCGCTACCAGCTCGGAGATGCGCGCCTGCTCGCCGTGCTGCCGCGCCAGCATCTTCGTCGGCAGATGGGCGCGCCGGCCGCACGCGCAACCCACCGTGATCCAGTGGCCTGGCCAGGCGGCGAGGGTGTCGAGCGGTGGGGGCATCGGCGCAGTCTGCACCGAGAACAGGATCGGAACAAAGAGGAGCGGGGCCACGCCAAAAGTGGGACATTCACGGCCGGGAACCATAGGTGTAAGGTGTCGAAAAGCATCGTCCCACCCATGCCCAGGCCCTTGAATCAACCCGTTTTGCGCACCCCGCCCCCGGGCACCATTCTCCCGCCCCCCTATCCATTGCGCTCGGCGCAAACGGCTGACCGGAGGCCGCGCATGATCACCCGTCGTTCGCTCCTCCTTGCCCCCGCTCTCCTGGCTCCTGGCCTCCTGATCCCTGGCTTGCCCGCCGCGGCGCAGGATACGATTGCCATCGCCCGGCAGATGGCGCCGAACGGATCGCTGCGCGCGGTGATCAACGCGGGGAACCCGCTCTTCGCCAACCGCCGGCCCGGCCAGGCCGAACCCTATGGCCTGGGCGTCGACCTCGTGCGTGAATTGGCCCGGCGCCTGGCTCTGCCGGTCGAGATGATCACGGTCGCCTCCGCTGGGCGCAGTGTGGAAATGCTACGCGGCAATGATGGCGATGTCGGCTTCTTCGCGCTGGATGCGACGCGTGGCCAGGGCGTGGACCTGACGCCGGGCTTCCTCGAGGTGGAGGGAACCTTCCTGGTGCGCGAGCACTCGGCCCTGACCACGAATGACCAGGTGGACCAGCGCGGCATCCGCATCGCGGTGGGCTTCAACAGCGTCTACGACATCTACCTCCGGCGCGAGATCCGCGAGGCCACCCTGGTCCGCGTCGCCACCTCGCCGCGCATCGTGGACGAATTCCTGCGGCAGAACATCGACGTCGCGGCCGGGGTGCGCCAGCAACTGGAGGCGGATGCGGCCCGCCATGGGGGGCTGCGGATGCTGCCCGGGCGGTTCCTGGCGGTGCCCTACGCCATGGGCGTCGCGGGCGAGCGGGCGCCAGCCGTGCTGGCCTATCTCGTGGCCTTCATCGAGGAGATGCGGGCCACGGGCTTCATCGCCCAGTCCATGGAGCGGCATGGCGTCCGCCTCGCCACGGTGATCGGCCCCGGCTGACTTGCGCGAGATCATAACGCTGGGACGCCGCGCCGCGCGATATTCTCTTCCTCCCAACGAGAGGAAGACCCCGCATGTCAGACAGCATCCTTGCCAATCGCCGCGCCGGGCTCGAGGAAGCCTTCTTTGCCCGCCACAATGAGGAATTGCGCCAGCGCATGCTGCAGGCCGATGCGGAAAGGTTCCGCAAGGAGGCCCTGACGGCCGCCACCGGCATCGTGGACGAGGTGGTGCTGGCCCGCCTCATGGCCCTCAACATCGGCGCCGGTACGCTGGCCGCGCTCACCCTCGTGCCCATGGTGCTGGTGGCCTGGGCGGATGGCTCGATCTCCACCGAGGAACGCCGCGCGATCCTGGCGGGCGCCAACGAGGCCGGCCTCAAGCCCGGTGGTCCGGCGCTGGAATTGCTCGAGGGCTGGCTGGACACCCGCCCCGCACCCGCATTGTTCGAGGCCTGGAAGCACTATGTCACGGCGCTGAGCCACAGCCTGCCGCCCGGCGAACGCCAGAGCCTGGAGGCGAGCGTGCTGGCCCAGGCGCACAAGGTGGCGGCGGCAACCGGCGCCTTCCTGGGCCTGACCTCGCCCATCTCCGATTCGGAGAACAAGGTGCTGCGCGAATTGGCGCACAGCTTCCACCCGGCCTGAGCCTCAGCCGCCATAGCCCAGCAGCAGCCGCGGCAGGGTGAGCGAGACGGCGGGCCAATAGGTGGTGAGCGCCAGCGCCACCAGGATGGCGCCCCAGAAGGGCCAGATGGTCCGCATCACCTCCTCGATGCGGATCTGGCCTATGGCGCAGCCGACGAAGAGCACCGCCCCCACGGGCGGTGTGGTGAGGCCGAGGCCGAGATTCATCATCATCACCATGCCGAACTGCACCGGGTCCATGCCGATGGCGACCACCACCGGCAGGAAGATCGGCGTGGTGATGAGGATGAGCGCCGCCATGTCCATCACGCAGCCCATCAGCAGCAGGCAGAGGTTGATCAGCAGCAGGATCACGATGGGATTGCCGCTGATGGCCAGCATGCCATCCGTCAGCAGTTCGGGCAGCCGGTACATGGCCAGCAGCCAGGCGAAGGCGGTGGCGGTGCCGACCAGCAGGAACACCACCGCCGTGGTCCGCACGCTGGTACGCACGGCGATGACGAAGCTCTCCCAGGGCAGCGTGCGATAGACCAGCAGCGTGACCAGCAGCGCCCAGATGGTGCCGAAGGCCGCACTCTCGGTCACGGTGAAGACGCCGGAGAGCACGCCGCCCAGGATGATGACCGCGGTCAGCAGCCCCGGCAGCGCATCCACGAAGGCCCAGAGCAGGTGGCGGAACCCTTTCCAGCCATCGGCCGGATAGCCGCGCCGCACCGCCATGACATAGGCCGCGAGCGCCAGCAGCAGGCACATCATGATCCCCGGCACGATGCCCGCGATGAACAGCGCCGAGACGGAAATCCCGCCGCCGGCGGCCAGCGAATAGAGGATCATGTTGTGGCTGGGCGGGATCAGGATGCCGGCGATGCTGCTCGTCACCGTCAGCGACACCGCGTAGTCCGTGCCATAGCCCTTGGCCTTCATGGCCGGGATCAGGATGGTCCCGGTGGCCGAGGTATCCGCCACCGCGCTGCCGGAAATCCCGCCGAAGAGCATGGAGGTGGAGACATCCACCATGCCCAGGCCCCCGCGCATCCAGCCCACACAGGCCGAGGCCAGCGAAATCAGCCGCCGCGCGATGCCGCCATGCAGCATGATCTCGCCCGCGAAGATGAAGAAGGGGATCGCCAGCAGGGAGAAGATGCTCATGCCGCTCGCCATCTGCTGGAAGGCGACGGCGGGGTTCAGCCCTTCCCAGAGAAAGCCCGCGACGGCCGCGATGCCGAGGCAGAAGGCCACCGGCACGCCCGCCATCAGGCCCACGGCAAAGACGGCGAAGATCAGGAAAAGGCCCGGTTCCAAGCGCTCTACTCCAGGAAGGCGGCGGCGATGCCGCGCTTTTCGGGCGCCTCGGGCGAGAAGATGTCGAGCAGCACCTGCTCGATGGCAAAGAGCACCATCAGCAAGCCGCCCACCACCATCGGCGCATAGGTCCAGCCCTGGCTGATGCCAAGCAGGGGAATCTTGAAGGGCCCCACCATCTCGACCAGTTCCCAGGACCACCAGGCCATGCCCGCGCCGAAGGCGCCCATCAGCACGTCACAGCCCAGCGCCACCCAGCGCTGGCTGCGCTCCGGCAGTGCCTCGCGCACGCCCAGCACCGAGAGATGGAAGCGCTCCCGCACGCCGACGGCCGCGACCGGCATGGCGATGGAGAGGATGGCGAGTGTCGCCACGCGCTCGATCCAGGTCGGCGTGTCGTTCAGCACGTAGCGGCCGAAGACCAGCCAGCCCATCATCCCCACCAGCACCACCAGCGCGATGCCGGCCACCGCGATGGTCACCGCCGAGAGCGCGCCCAGCGCCCGCGAGAAGATCGCGAGCGCGGGCGGCATCGGGGTGCTCATCGCATCTCGCGGATGCTGCGGACGAGGCCGCTCAGCGCGGGTGTCGCGGCGTATTTCGCGTAGACCGGCTCCATCAGCGCGGCCCAGGGCGCGCGGTCGTTGATCTCGATGACGGTGACACCCGCTGCCGTCACGCGCTGCCGGCTGACCGTCTCACGCTCGGCCCAGAGGCGGCGCTGCAGGGTCGCGGATTCGCGGGCTGCCTCGCGCATCATGGTGCGCTCGGCCTCGCTCATCCGCTGCCAGCGCTGGCGGGAGACGGCCAGCACCTCCGGCACGTTGGAATGCTCGGTGGTGGAATAGAAGCGCGCCACCTCGAAATGGCGGGTGCTCTCATAGGTGGGCCAGTTGTTCTCGGCGCCGTCCACCACGCCCGATTGCAGGCTGGTGAAGACCTCGCCGAAGGGCAGCGGCGTCGGGTTGGCGCCCAGCGCGCGCATCAGGTCAATCCAGAGATCGGAGGTCTGCACGCGGATCTTCATGCCGCGCAGATCGGCGGGCGTGCGCACGGGCCGGGTGGTGTAGATGCTGCGCGCCCCCGCATCGTACCAGGCGAGCGCGATGATGCCGATCGCCTCCAGCTCCCGCGTGATCGCCTCGCCGGCCACACCGTCAATGGCGCGCTGCATATGGGCCACATCGCGGAACAGGAAGGGCAGGGTGACGACGTTGGTGGAGGCCGCCAGGTTGTTGAAGGGCGAGAGGTTGAAATTGCCGAAATCAATGGCGCCGAGGCGCATCTGCTGGATGGCCTCATCCTGCTGGCCGAGCTGCGCCGAATGGAAGGTGCGCATGCGGATGCGGTTGTTGCTGCGCTCGGCCACCATGCGGGTGAAGGCATCCATGCCCTGCCCGTTCGGGTAGTCGGCGGCGTGGATGTTCCAGCCGCGCCATTCCTGCGCGGCGGCGGGCAGGACGGCGAGCACGAGCATCGCGCAGGCGGCGAAGATGCTTCCGGGGAACGAGCGTCGGACGGTCATGGACTTCTCCTCAAGGGCCGGGTGCTGAAGCACCTCTCATGGGTAAACTGCAATAGCAGTTGCCGAGCTTGGCGCAGTTGGAGGGCGCGCGTCAACGCGCCTTTTTGAGGCCCGCCGCCAGCACGCCATTCGTCACCAGGGAGCGCAGGACATGCCCGCGCATCCGCGCCTCGGCCAAGGCCGCATCGCGCCGCTTGAAGGCGGCGACGATGCCGCGATGCTCGGCGAGCGACTTCGGCAGGTCCCGCGGGGTGCTGCCCACGGCGCGGTGCTGGCCGCGATGGTCATAGGCGCGCAGCGAGGCCAGTGAGCGCGTCAGGAAGGCATTGCCCGCGGCCTCATGGATCAGCGCGTGGAACTCCTCATTCGCCGCATCGAGCGCCACGGTGTCGGCGGCCGCGGTGCCTTCGGCCATGCGGTGCAGCAGCGCGGCCAGCGCCGCGAGGCCGGCGGCATCCAGCCGCTCCGCCGCCAGTGCCGCGGCCACGCCTTCCAGCGCGGCGCGGATGCGGCCCAACTCGGCCAATTGTCCCGGTCCCAGCTCGGCCACCACCGTCCCGCTGCGCGGCAGGGTGACGACCAGCCCCTCGCGCTCCAGCCGGCGCAGCGCCTCGCGCACCGGCTGGGCGGAGATGCCGAAGGCCGCGGCCAGGCCGCGTTCGGAAATCTTGCGGCCGGGCGGCAGCGCGCCCTGGATGATGGCGTCACGCAGCCGTCGGAAGGCCTGCTCGCCGAGCGAGAGGCCATCCGTCTCGTCGAGCGGCGCTTCCCAGGGGCGCCCAGGGGGGGAAGCGGAGGGGCGGGGCTGCATGGCGCCAGTGATAGCGAGGGGGTGGGCGGGGTGAAAGTCTCAGACGCGGCGCCGGGCCAGTTCGACCCAGAGATCCTCCGGGCAGATGCCGCCGCTGGCCGCCGCCAGGCCGAACAGCGCGGGGCGCGGCCCCAGCCCCAGCCCCCAGGCCATATGGCCGGCAAGTTGCCGCCAGCGCCCGCGCTCGGGCGGCGCCGCGCCGAAGCCGCTGCCATCCAGGAAGCGCGCATGCTCGCCCCAGGCCTCGCGCAGCACGTCCAGATATTGCCGCCCGGGCGGCAGCAGCGCCACCTCCAGCCGGCAGGCGCCGCGCTGGAAAGCCTGCGCGGTGAAAGAGCCATCGGCCAGCAGCGCGGCCTCCCCCAGTGGCTGCCAGCCCGCCTCGGTGAGGCTGCGGGCCAGGCTGCCGGCGGCCTCGGCCTGAGGCCCGAGCGGCTGGGTCAGCGCGCGGTCCAGCTTGAGGGCGAAGCCCAGCGCCAGCACGAGGGCGAGGATCCGGGGGAGCCTTCTACGCATCGGCCGTGGCCTGCAGGACGGCCACGCACAGCAGGCCGAAGAGATTGGTGCCGAGCACGCCATGGCCCCAGCCATAGGCCAGCGGCGACCAGGCCAGCAGCATCAGGCGCAGCAGGTTCAGCGCGAGCAGGATGAGCGTGAGGGCGAGGATGGGGCCGAGCAGCGGGCGCGCCCGCCCCTCCGCGCGGCGCATCACCACCAGTGCCAGCAGCGCCGGCGGCAGGAAATGCGCGATCGAGCAGCCGGCCAGGACGGCGATGCCATGCCCATCCGGCATGCGCAGCACGGTTCCGGCCAGGCTCACCCCCGGCTCGAACCAGGTGAGCAGGGCATGGGTCACCCAGGCTTCCGCATGGGTCAGGCCGCTCAGTGCCTCCTGGCCCAGGGCGCCGCCGAGGTGGATGGCGCCCAGCCCCGCCATTCCGATCGCCCCCCAGCGCGCGGCCCCCCGGCTGCGCCAGGCGACGGCGGCCCCCATCAGCACCAGCGCCAGGGCGGCCACGAGGGTGGAGGGCAGCAGGAGCAGGCCGGCGCAGAGCGCCCCGGCCCAGGATGGCGCCTGGAGCTCCCCGGCCCGCGCGCCGCGCCACAAGGCCTCCAGCGAAGCCCAGAGGGCGAGGAGATCCAGCGGGCCCAGCCCGTTCATCTGGAGCAGGGCGGCGGGCCCCGTCTCACGCAGGGCCAGCACCAGCGGGCCGAGCTGAAGGCTCAGCCAGCCCGCCAGCAGAAGCGTGAGGGTCAGCCCCGCCTCTCGCCCGAAGCCGGGCGCAGGGATTCGCAACCAGCGAGGCAATGAGCGAGAGGTGGCTGACATCACGCGGCGGCCTTGTTGCGCCGCCGGCGCCACCAGCCGAGCAGGCCGAGCAGCAGCGGCGAGCCCGCCACGGGCGCGGCATTCACCGGCACGCTGACGCTCTGCGGCCCGGTCAGGGGGCCTGCCGCCGCCACCTGCGTCGGTGTGATCGCCTGAGTCTGCGTCGAATAGGCGATCATGTTGAACTCGAAGGCGGGCGTGCTGCTGCTGAACACCACGCGGTTGAAGCTGGCATCGCCCGTGAAGTTGAAATTGGCGAAATAGGTCCCGGCTGCCGCCTGGTTGCCGGCCGGATTGCGCGTCACGTCGCGGCCGCTCACCGAGTCCACCAGCTGGTTGTTATTGTAGAAGGACAGCGTGTTGTAGCTGTCCACCGAGCCCCACATGATCCCGAAATACTGCTGGTTCTGGGCATAATTGATCGTGATGGCGCCACCTGGCTGGGTGGCGAAGTAGTTGCGGGTTTCGATCCCGGTGGGCGTCCAGGGGGCCGCGGTGACGCCCCCCACATTGCCCATGTAGATGCCGGACGTGCCCGAATAGCTGATCGACCCGGCGCTGGAATCACTCCCGAAATTGACGGTCTGCTGGCTCACCAGCCCGGCGCCGTTGCCGACGCCGAGGTCCAGCAGATTCACCGTGCTCGACTGCGCGACGCTGGTGAGGCTGGTGGACATGGTCACGTCGTCGTTTGCTATGGCCCGCTGGGTGAGGCCCAGCTGGCCTGCCAGGACGCATGGCGCAAGCGCCAGCCCCCAGCGGTATCTTCGTTGCATGGATCAGGCCTTTCCCGAGGGGCGGCCCCCTTCATTGGGGGACTCCGCGGGCGGGCGGGGCAAGGCGCGTGCCGTGGCAGCCTGCGAATCTCAGCGCAGGCTGCGCAGGCTCCGCTCCGCCTGGCGGCGCAGGGCCACCAGCATGGGCTGCACCACCGCGGCGGGGGTATAGGCGCTGCCGAACTCGCTCACATTGACCCCCAGCGCCAGGAGATGCGGGCGCAATTGGGCCAGGCAGGGAACTGGCTCGGAGACCGGCCCACCCGCCGCCGCCGGCTGGCAGACCGGCAGGCCCTGCAGCAATTGCCAGGCCTGGTCGGTGGCGAGGATGGCGCGGTTCAGCTCATCCAGCTCATAGGTCGCGGTGGGCGCGCCGAGCCGCATGACCCGGATTTCCGCGCCGATCTCGATGCGGAGGTTGCGCAGATCGGCCCGGGTCAGGCCGGCGTCCAGCGTCTCGATCAGCCGGGCCACCGCAAGGCGCAACTCCGGCACGCCGGCCTGGACGGGCGCCCAGGGCAATGCCAGCGCAAGGCCCAGGACCAGGCCGCGTATCGTCTGGGTCACCATCGCCATCTCCGCCCCCCATCTTCCCCCGTCGTGGCACGATCGGCGCGATTTGGCTGATGCTGGTGCTTTCCGGAGGGGATATGTTTAGCATCATCCTTGAGAAGAATAACGAGGGAGTCCAGGGATGCGCCAAGACAAGGGACGCAGAGACCCGCGGCGGGCGGCGCTGGTGCTTCTGGCACTGGCCTTCGGCGGCAGCAGCATCCTGGCGGCCCCTGTCGTGCGGGCGCAAACGCCAGCGCCGCAGCCGGTCGCGACCGCCGATGAGAATGCGAATTTGAGCCAGGCCGAGCTGGAGCAGATTCTGGCACCCGTCGCGCTCTTCCCCGATGAATTGCTCATGCAGGTTCTGATGGCGGCGACCTATCCGCTGGAAATCGTGCAGGCGCAGCGCTGGCTGGGCCAGGGGCAGAATGCGGCGCTGCAGGGCGATGCGCTGGTCCAGGCACTGGAGGCGCAAAGCTGGGATCCCTCGGTGAAGTCGCTGGTTCCCTTCCCAGACCTCGTGAAGATGATGAGCGAGCAGCTGGCCTGGACGCAGCAACTGGGCGATGCGGTGCTGGCCCAGCAGGAGGACGTTCTGAACGCCGTCCAGGTGCTGCGCGGCCGCGCGCAGCAGGCCGGCAAGCTGGAGAGCGGCCCGCAGCAGACCGTGACGGTGACGCAGAATGTGAATGTGACGCCGGGCGCCGGCGTGGTGGCCCCGCCGCCGCAGATCATCACCATCGCGCCCACCAACCCCGAGGTGGTCTTCGTGCCGGTCTACGACCCGAATGTGGTCTTTGGCACCTGGCCCTGGCCGACCCATCCGCCCGTCTTCATCCCACCGCCGCCGGGCTGGGGGATGGCGAATGCGCTGCTCACCGGCATGGCCTTCGCGGCTGGGGCGGCCGTGGTGGGCTCGCTCTGGGGCTGGGCGCGGCCGGCCTGGGGGCGGGGCTATGCCAACATCAATGTGAACCGGTTCAATTCCATCAATGTGAACCGCGCCCAGATCAACAACAACCGCTGGCAGCATGATGTCTCGCACCGCCACGGCGTGGCCTATTCCAACCGACAGGTGAACAATCGCTTCCGTGGCGATGTGAACGTGAACCGCAACGTGAACCGGGATGTGAGCCGGGAGCAGTTTCGCGGCCGCGCCGAACAGATCCAGCGCGAGGGCGGCTTGGGCGCGAACCGGCCCGGGGGCGGCGACCGGCCCAATCTGGGCGCCAATCGCCCCGGCGGCGACGGTCCTGGCCTCGGCGCGAACCGCCCCGGGGGCGGCGACCGGCCCAATCTCGGCACCAATCGCCCCGGCGGCGACGGTCCCGGCCTCGGCGCCAACCGCCCCGGGGGCGGCGACCGGCCCAATCTGGGCGCCAATCGCCCCGGCGGCGACGGTCC
>JAIYCD010000146.1 GCA_027488195.1 Acetobacteraceae bacterium
TCACCAGCCCGTCGATCACCTTGGCCAGCTTCACCTCATCGATGTCGCGGCCCGTGCCGTGCAGGTCGAAATAGACCGAGAGCGGCTTGGCCACGCCGATGGCGTAGGAGACCTGGATGGTGCACTTCTCCGCGAGGCCGGCGGCCACCACGTTCTTCGCCACATATCGCGCGGCATAGGCGGCCGAGCGGTCCACCTTCGTGGGATCCTTGCCGGAGAAGGCGCCGCCGCCATGCGGGGCCGCGCCGCCATAGGTGTCCACGATGATCTTGCGCCCCGTCAGGCCGCAATCGCCATCGGGGCCGCCGATGATGAAGGTGCCGGTCGGGTTGATGTAGAGTTCGTTGTCCGGGCACATCCAGCCGGCGGGCAGGCTGCTGGCGATCAGCGGCTTCAGCATCGCCTTGATCTGCGCCTGGTCCAGGCCTTCCTCATGCTGCGTGGAAACCACGACCGAGGTGGCGCCGACGGGCTTGCCGTCGATGTAGCGCAGCGTGACCTGGCTCTTCGCGTCGGGCAGCAGGCCCTTCACGCTGACATCGCCATTGCGGCGCAGCTCGCTGATGCGGCGCAGGATCAGGTGCGCGTAATACAGCGGGGCAGGCATGAGGTCGGGCGTCTCGGTGCAGGCATAGCCGAACATGATGCCCTGGTCGCCGGCGCCTTCATCCTTGTTGCCCGCTGCATCGACCCCTTGGGCGATATGCGCGGACTGGGCGTGCAGGTGGCACTCCACGCTGGCATTCTGCCAGTGGAAGCCTTCCTGCTCGTAGCCGATATCCTGGATCGCCAGCCGGGCCTTGTGCATCAGCAGCTCGGGCGTGATCGAGGCGGGGCCGCGAACCTCACCGGCGATGACGACGCGGTTGGTGGTGACCAGGGTTTCGCACGCCACGCGGGCATACGGGTCCTGTTCGAGGAAGGTGTCGAGCACGGTATCGCTGATGCGATCCGCGACCTTGTCGGGGTGGCCTTCGGAAACGCTCTCCGAAGTGAACAGGTATTCGCCCTTGTCGCGCATGGCTTGGTTCGGCCTCTTGTCGCTGGTGAGTGATCCGGGAAGGAATCAGCCCAGTGGGCGACCGGACACCCCGGTCAGGCTGGCCCGCCGCATGCGGGCGCGCGGTGTTTGGCAGCGCAGGCCAGATGGGTCAAGGGAGCGGACCCATTCGGAACCCATCCAGGGGAATGGGCGCCGGCCGGCCCGCGATCTCGGCCGCCAGCACCGCGGCGCTGCCCATGGCCAGCGTGAAGCCCAGCGAACCCTGGCCGAGATTGAGGAACAACCCCTCCATTCCCGGCGCGCGGCCCAGGATGGGCAAGCCGGTCGGCGTCGCCGGCCGCAGCCCGGCCCAGGGGTTCAACTCGCGCCAGTCGCTCGCGCCGGGAAAGGCCGCGCGCGCCTGGCGCACCAGGCTCGTCAGCCGCTTCTCCTCGAAGCCGGTGGAATAACCGACCACATCCGCCATCCCCGCCACCCGCAGACGCCGTCCGATCCGGGCATAGACCAGCTTCGCCGCGCTGTCGGTCACGCTGATCCGTGGCGCGGCATCCTCGTGCAGGATGGGCAGGGTGAGCGAATAGCCCTTGAGCGGATAGATCGGCAGGTCGAGCCCCAGCGGCCGCGCCAGCGCCCGCGCGCCGACGCCGAGCGCCAGCACCACCGCATCGGCCTCGATCACCCCCTGGGGCGTGGCCACGCCGCGCACCCGCCCCTCGGCGCGGATGATCTGCGTGACGCGGGTGCCCAGCCGGAAGCGCACCGCCGCATTGGAACGGCCGAGGCTCTCGGCCAGCCCCTCGCAGAACAGGCGGCAATCCCCGGCATCCTCGCCGACGGTATGGATGCCACCGGCAATGCGGTGCGCGATGTTCGCAAGCGCGGGCTCGAGGCCCAGGCATTCCTCGCGCGACAGGGCGCGCTGCTCGGTGCCCCAGGCGGCCTGCGCTTCCATCTGGCGGCGGGCGCCGGCCATCGCCGCCGCGTCGGGCTGCAGCACCAGCTTGCCCGCCGGCGCGAAGGCGAAGTCGAAGCCAGCACCCTCCGCCAGGCCGCGCGTCAGATCCCGCGAGAGGTAGCTCAGCAGCAGCAGGCGGCGCGTCGTCAGCTCCGCCGTGGTCGGGTTGCAGGCGCGCAGGAAGCCGATGAGCCACTTCCATTGGCCGGGATCCATCCGCGGGCGGAAGCGCAGCGGCCCGTCGGGGTCGAGCAGCCAGCCCGGCACCTTGCCGATCACGCCCGGGCCCGCGAAGGGCGCCACGTAGCTGTAGGAAAGCTGCGCGCCATTCGCGAAGCTCGCCCCCTGGCCCACCCGCGGCTCGGCATCCAGCACCGTCACATCATGGCCCTCGGCGGCAAGGGCATGGGCGGTGGCGAGGCCGGTGACGCCAGCGCCGAGGATCAGGACATGCATGCCCCATTGGTGCGGCGCAGCCGGCGAAGGGTCAATGGCGAAACCAGCGACGCTCTGATATCTGCGAAGCATGACCCCGCCTGCGACCCGTCTCTCGGATGCCGAACTGCTCGCCCGCATGCAGTCCTTCCATTGGTGGCATTCGATCGCGCTGCGCCCCGGCCTGACCACCTTCGGGGGCAAGAACGGCCTGATCCTCGCGCAGGAGGAAGAGGCGTTCCTCGGCCCCTTCGACCTCACCGGCCGCAGCGTCGTGGATGTCGGCGCCTGGAACGGCGCCTTCAGCTTCGCCGCCAAGCGCCGGGGCGCGGCCCGCGTGCTGGCGACCGACAGCTACATCTGGAACCACCCCGTCTGGCGCGGGCGCGAGGCCTTCGAGCTGGCCCGCGCCGAGCTCGGCCTCGACATCGAGGCGAAGATGATCGATCCGCCCGACATCACCGAGAAGCTCGGCCTGTTCGACGTGGTGCTCTTCCTCGGCGTCTTCTATCACCTCTATGACCCGATCGAGGTGATGGCCCGCTTGCGGCGCATCACGCGCCAGCTGCTGGTGGTGGAAACCCACCAGGACCTCACCGGCCAAGCCCGCCCCGGCATGGTCTTCTATCCCAGCGACATCCTGAACCAGGACGCCACGAATTGGTGGGGGCCCAATCCCAGCCTCATGCTCGGCCTGCTCCTGCAGCTCGGCTTCACCCGCATCTTCTACCGCGACCACCCGACGCTCGGCCGCGCGCGGGGCATCTATGCCGCCTTCACGCCCGAGGTGCAGGACGGCCTGATCCATGGCTTCGATTCGAATTGGATCGACCTCGACGTGCCCGGCGCCATCGAGGGGCTGCTGACGCCATGAGCGAGGCCGAACTCCGCGCCGCCATCGCCGGCCATCGCTGGCTGCAGAGCCTGCGCCTGCGGCCCGACCTCATCACCCCCGGCCTGAAGCCCGAGGCGCAGCTCAAGGCCGAGGAAGCCGCGCTGTTCGATCCGCTGAACCTCAAGGGCGCGCATGTGCTGGAGGTGGGCGCGGCCAACGGCGCCTTCAGCTTCGCGGCCCTGCGGCGCGGCGCGGCGCGCGTGCTGGCGACCGACCACCTGGCCTGGACCCTGCCGGGCAGCGATGCGCTCTCGGCCACGCAATGGGCGGCGCATGCGCTGGGTGCCGCGGTGGAGACGGCGCCGCTCGACCCGCGCGCGCTGACGGCCCGCTTCGGCAGCTTCCATGTCGTGATGGCCGTCGCCAGCTTCGATCAGCTCTTCAACCCGATCCAGGCCCTGCGCGGCATGCGCAGCGTGACCGAGCGCGTGCTGCTGCTGGAGACGGCGCAGGACGGCCTCGATGACGCGCGGCCGCTGATGATGGCCGATGGCCGCATGCTGCCCATCGGCGGGCCCGAGGGCGCCTGGGTCTTCGGCTGGGCGCCCAACCCGCCGCTGATGACGCATCTGCTGGTGGATCTCGGCTTCAACCGCATCTTCTACCGCAGCCACCCCACCCTCGGCACGGCGCGCGGCCTCTACGCCGCCTTCCTGCCGGAAGCGCCCGACGGGCTGCTGGAAGGCTTCCACACCCCATGGATCAGCCTGACTCACCCTGGGGCGAATTGACGCGGGCCGCGCGATGACATCCCCCCGAACGCAGCTCTCGGAAGCGGAATTGCTGGCGCGCATCGGCCGCATCACCTGGTTCCATTCGCTGCGGCTGCGCCCGGGCATCGTCACGCCCGGCGCCAAGAGCGAGGCGGTGCTGGCGCGGGAGGAGGAGGCGCTGCTCGGCCCCTTCGACCTGCGCGGCCGCTCCGTCCTCGACATCGGCGCCTGGAACGGCGCCTTCAGCTTCGCGGCCCTGCGGCGCGGCGCGGCGCGCGTGCTGGCCACCGACGAATTCGCCTGGACGCATCCCGTCTATCGTGGCCGCGAATCCTTCGAGCTGGCCGCGGCCGAGCTTGGCCTGGAGGTCGAGATGCTGCAGGTCGACCCGACGCGGATGGACGCCTCGCTCGGCCGCTTCGACCTCGTGCTCTTCCTCGGCGTCTTCTACCATTTGTTCGACCCGATCGACGTGCTGCAACGCATGCGCGCGCTGACCCGGCAGGTGCTGCTGGTGGAAACCCACCAGGACGCCTTGGAACACGCGGCGCCGCGCATGGTCTTCTACCCCGGGCGCACGCTGGCCAATGACGACACCAACTGGTGGGGGCCAAATCCGCCGCTGATGTTGCATCTGCTGCGGCAGCTCGGCTTCGCGCGCATCTACTACCGCGACCACCCGCATTATTATCCGGCGGAGGGCAACCGCCTGCGCGGCATCTTCGCCGCCATCCTGCCGGAGGCCGAGCCCGCCATGCGGGCGAATTTCGGCACCGAGTGGCGTGACCTCGACGCCCCTGGCGCCATGGCGGATTTCCGCCCGTGACGCCGCAAGAGGAATCTCTGCGGGCCGAGATCGCCGCCCTGCCCTGGCTGCAGTCGCTCCGCCTCGCGCCCGGCCTCGTCACGCCCGGCCTGAAGGACGAGGCGTCGCTCGCGGCGGAGGAGGCGGCCCTGCTGGATCCGCTGCCGCTGCATGGCGCGGCGCTGCTCGAGATCGGCGCGGCCAATGGCGGCTTCAGCCTGGCCGCGTTGCGGCGGGGCGCGGCCAGCGCCCTGGTGACCGACCATTTCGCCTGGAGCCTGCCGGGCATGCAGGCGGGGGCGGCGGCGGAGCTGGCGATCCGCGCCTCCGGCCTGCCGGCGCAGGCCATGCCGCTGGACCCGCGCGCGCTGTCCGCGGAGTTCGGCCGCTTCGACATCCTCCTCGCCACCGCCTTCTTCGAGCAGCTCTTCAATCCCATCCTCGCGTTGCGCGGCATGGCGGCGGTGACCGACGGCGTCCTGGTGCTGGAGACGCTGGAGGCGGCCGTGGAGGAACCCCGCCCGATGCTGACGGCCACGCTGGGCCCCATGCCCTATGGCCCGCTGGTCGCGGGCTGGGCGCCCAACCCCTCGCTCATGGCGCAGCTGCTCCCCGAGCTGGGCTTCGACCGCATCCTGCGCCGGCCCCACCCGGCCGAGGGCACCACGCGCGGCCTCTACGCGGCCCTGAAGCCGGAGGTGCCGGCCGCGCTGCTGGACGGCTTCCGCACGCCCTGGCGGCGGCTTGTCTAGCCCCTGATCCGCGCTGACAGAAGCGCGGATCAGGCTTCAGGCCGCGCCGGACGCATGCTGCGCCTCGGTGCTGCGGACGCCCTGCTACAGCCCGGCGGTGGCGCGCTGCCGCGCGACCTTCTCCAGCATGGTGAGGAGTTCGCCGCGGTTGATCGGCTTGGCCAGGTGCCCATCCATGCCGGCATCCATGCAGGCCGCCACCTGGTCGATCATGGCCGAGGCGCTGAGCGCCACGATGGGCACGCGCCCGGCCGCCCCCTCCAGGGCGCGGATCCGGCGCGTCGCCTCCAGCCCGTCCATCACGGGCATCTGCACATCCATCAGCACCGCGTCGAAACGCGTGCGCTGGACCGCCTCCACCGCCTCCGCCCCGTTGGAGACCAGCTCGACCACATGGCCCGCGCGCTCCAGCATGATGCGCGCCAGGGTGCGGTTGACCAGGATGTCGTCGGCCACCAGGAGGCGCAACGCGCTCGCCCCGGCGGGCGACCCAAACCGGGACTCGCTCCCGGATGGGGCCCCGGGCTGGGCCAAGGACTCGGATATGGTCGGCAGGCTCGCTTGCGGCGCCATGGCCGGCTCCTCGGACTGGATAGCGGGCATCGGCAGCTCCACCCAGAAAATGGCGCCCTTGACCGGCGCGGAATCACACCCGATCCGGCCGCCCATCGCGGCGACCAGCTGCGCCGAGATGGAAAGGCCGAGGCCCGTGCTGGCGGCCGCCGGATCCACCGGCGCGCTGATCTGGCTGAACTCGCGGAACAGCATGTCCCGTTTCTCGGGCGGCACGCCGATGCCGGAATCCTCGACCTCGATGCGGATCAGGTCCGGGCTCTGCGTGTTGCGCAGCCGCATCACCACCCGCTCCCCGTTCGGGGTGAACTTCACGGCGTTGGAGAGCAGGTTGAGCAGGATCTGCCGCATCGCCAGCGGGTCCACCAGGACATGGGCGGGCAGGGCCGTGTCGAAATCCAGGGCCAGCGCGATGCGCCTGCGTCCCACCTCGGGTGCCACCAGGGCGGCGCAGACCTCGGCCATGGGCCGCAGCGCCGAAGGGCGCGGCTTCAGTTCGGGCACGCGCGCCTCGGCCTTGGAGAGATCGAGCAGCGTGTTCACCACATCGCGCAGATGGGCTGCGGCATCCTGCACCAGGCTCAGCTGCTCGCGCTGCTCGCCGCTGACCGTGCCGTTCTGCATCAGGAGGTCGGTGAAGCCGAGTACGGCGTTCAGCGGCGTGCGCAGCTCGTGCGACATGCGCGCGAGGAACATGCCCTTGGCGGCGGAGGTGCGCTGCGCCAGGTCCCGCGCGGCGCCCAGCTCGGCCATGGCGCGCTTCAGCTCGGTGATGTCGGTGCGGATGCCGACGATCCCGCCATCGGGCACCGGCCGCTCGGTGAGCAGGACCCAGCGGCCATCCGGCAGCAGGCGCTCGATCTGCTGCAGCGTTCCCTGCCGGCGCCGCTGCTTCAGATCCTCGACGAAGCGGTCGATATTGGCCTCGATCTCGGGGCCTTCGAGCTGCGGATACTGGCCGCGCCTGGCCCCCTCGCGCACGATGTCGTCGAACAGGGCGCCGGGGCGGATGAAAGGGGCGGAGAGGCTGTACATCTCGCGGTAGCTGCGGTTGCAGACCACCAGCCGGTCCTCGGCGTCGAACATGACGAAGCCGTCCGCCATGCTGTTCAGCGCGTTCTCCAGCTGCCGGCGCCACAACAGCCGGTCCGCCTCGGCCTTGTCGCGCAGCGCGAGCCAGAAGAGCAGCGCGACCAGCAGTGCCGCGACCACGGCCGAGATCAGCACGGTGCGGTCGCGGCTGGCGCGCCAGCCCGCCAGCGCCTGCTCCATGTCCATCTCGGCCGTCAGCTGCAGCGCGGGATAGATGGTCGGCCAGGAGGCGCTGATCACCTCCCGCCCATCAAGGCGCGAGGCGCGGATCGCGGGGGCCTCGCGGTTGGTCGTGTCGGGCGCCAGGCGGCGGCCGCGCTCATCGCCGGTGCCGGCAAGGATGGCGCCGTCGGCGCGCTCGAGCCAGATGCGCAGGCCCGGCGTCGCGGTCCTGGGCGCCATCAGGCTGGTGAGCACGGCGACCTGCACCTCCGCCACCCCGGTCAGGCGGCCGAGGCCGGGCACGTTCAGCGGGCGCGAGAAGAACAACGCCCATTCGCTGTTGGTGGGGTTGCGGATCGCATTGCTGACGGAAAGCCCCGTGGCGTTCAGGCCGGCCGCCAGATGGTCCTCCCCCATGGGCGGCGGGCGGCGGCGCGAGGAGGAGAGAGCGCTGGCGACCGGCCTCCCCTCGCGGTCGGTGAGCACCAGGTCGCGGAAGGCGAAGTTCTGGCTGTTGATGTTGCGCAGCAGCGTGTTCGCCCCGGCCGGGTCCAGCGCCAGGCCGCCCTCGCGCTGCACGACGAAGGGGCTGAGCAGGGAAGGCAGGCTCGCCAGGGCCGCGTCTATCTGGAACAGGGAGCGGTTGACGGCATCCTGGACGGCATGGCCCGCGCGCTCGGTCAGGTTGGTCGCCGCCTCGATCGCGGCGCGGCGCGAGGTATCGAGAAGCGCGATGACAGCAAGCGCCTGGCCCACCAGGAGAAGACTCAGGACGACGGCCAGGCCGATGCGCAGGCGGCGGCTGGACGTCATTGCGGGGCCACCTCGGCCCGCACCCCCACCACGGGGGCCAGGTTCCGGTTCCAGGCTTCGGCGCAGACCTCGCCGCAGCGCTCGATCCAGCGCGGCAGGACCGTGCCGGTCAGCACCTCGCGGATGCGCGCGGTATCCGCGGGCGAGACCGGGATGAGGCGCATGCCGGCGCCACGCCCGGCACCGCACGCGCCCTGGCCGGAATTGCAGGCCAGGCCCTCGACCGTTTCCCGCTCGGCCGCGGCCCAGATCTGGGCCTCCAGCGTCGCGAGGCCGGCGCGGATGGACGCGCGAACCCCCTCCGGCAGCAATTCCCAGCTCGGCCGGTGCGCGCCGAAGACGCTGATGCCCCAGGAGACGGCCATGGCGTGCAGATGGGTCGTCACCTCGCTCAGCCCGATCGCATGGCCCGACAGGGCGCCGGTGATGGCGCATTCGACGGCGCCGCGGCGGATCTCGGGCACGATCTCGGCGAAGGGGATCACGACGGGGATGCCGCCCAGCGCCTCGATCATGTCGGCCTGGGCGACGGAGGAGGCACGGACCCGGCGGCCGGCGATGTCGGCGAGGCTGGCAAAGGGACGGGAGCAGAACAGCACCTGGCCCGGATAGGTATAGACGGCCAGGACCTCGATCTCGTAGCGCTCCAGCAGGACGCGGGCGAAATGGGGCCGGTAGGCCGCGACATTGCGCCGGAGCTGCCCCATAGCCGGGTTCAGCCCCGCGAGATCCGAGCCTGTGAGCTCCGGCTCATCCGCGCCGGCGACGCTGAGGATGACGGTGCCGAAGGGCACGACGCCCAGGCGCATGAGATGGAGCATGTCGCTGCCGCGGATGCCGCTGCGGTCGAAGGGCGCGATTTCGGCCCGGACGCGGCCTTGGGTGAGCTGCGGGATGCGCTCCAGCCAGAACGGCGCTTCATAGCGGGTGTATTGGCTGACACCAGCAAGGCCGCCGATGATCTTCAGGGGGATGATGTCCGCATGCGGCTGCGCCGCCGCCGGGACGGCGAGGAGACCAAGGAGGAGGCCGCCGAGCGGGTAAAGGACCAGGCGGGTCAAGAGCGCCATCTCGCCACCCTCCAAGGTTGTGTTAACGAAATCTTAGCACTTTTTGGTTGTGGCGGGGCAGAGTGATTCCTGGGCAAGGCGGCAGAATCCTGCGGCCAGAACGCCCCTTCCCTATCTCTGGTTGCGGATCCATGCGCGGCGCGCGCGGGCGGCCCGCCGCCTGGGCCCCGGGCCCCGAGCGGCGAGCGGCGCGCGGCGCGCGGCGGGCGGCGGGCGGCGCGGTCA